>CAZKDQ010000066.1:0-4617 GCA_964551345.1 uncultured Rhodothermales bacterium | reverse complement strand
GCGATGAGGCGCGGCCAGTCGAAACCAGGGTGAAGGTCCGTTTTGTCTTGCCGTACATGGTGATGGCCGATGATGCCGCGATAGCTGAGGAGGTCCGAGTCACAGCTCGTGTGGTCTGCCGGCGTGCGGCGCGCGATGCCGAAGACGTCGCATAGTTCATCGACAAGGCGAATTGCCGCCTCGATCTGTGGATCGGTGTAAGCGGCGAAATGCCTGTGCCCACGCCACGTTGATCCATGGTCGTAAACCTTCCCCTGGAACCGCCGGCCGAATGCGCGAAACCCGCCATCAGTGCGCTCGATCACGCCCTCGCTCGCCAGTTCTATCCCGATGCTTCGCCGGTCCATCCTGCCTCCGGTGCCCTTCACACCGAGATGGTACGCCCAGTGCCGCGGGTCGAATATTTCGAAAATGGTGCCCTCCCGCTCAATCACATAGGCCGTCGCGATGTGGTTGTTCTGGCTCTCCCACCAGTTGATCGTGCTCACGGCAGACGCACCGGCCGTGTGATGCAACACGATCAGGTTCTTGGGATGCACCTCCTGATAGTAGTTGGCGGTCGAGAGCCGAATCAGGCGATTGACGGCCACGGAAGTCACTGCGCCACCGTCGTCCGCTCCAGCTTCTTCATCGAGTGCGGATATCGTCACGGGCCCTGCGATGCCGTCGGGAAGCAGACCGCGGCTCTCCTGAAAGGCGATCACAGCCGCGCGCGTCGCCGGCCCGAATGATCCGTCGGCGTCAAAGCCGAGCGCGCGAAGCCTCTCCTGTAGCTTGCTGACCTCCGTTCCCGATGATCCGAGCTTGAGCATGATGGCGTGATGAGGAGTGATGAAGAGTGATGAAAACCTGTTGATGATGGATCGATCACGTCGCCTGCCGCTGGTTCAGCCACTCCACCGGATGCCGATACTCGCAGCGCGTGTCGTGCACGAATACTTCAGGACACTCAATGGGAAGTAAAGACATGACGGATTGAAAACCAGAGCAGCGCTGAAAAATGGACGGCGCGGCGTGTAAGGCGCGCTTCCTGAAATCCTCGCGAAGTGCCTGCATCATCACCTGTCCGTGACGACTATGGACAACGTGTTCATGGCTTACGACTTAAAAGGTTGTATCATCCAATAGATGACAGGAAAAGCGCTTTTTCTCATCGCCGATAGGTGTTCATTACAGCCCCGGCGAGCAACGGATTAAGACTGGAGGTATAGAACATGCAGTTTCTGGAGACCGACACCGTGGCGCGAGCCCGGAATGAAGACCTGCTGCGTGCTGCAAGGCATTATCGCCGTGCGATCAGCGCGCTTCGTGAGACGACGTTTGAGTCGCTGAACCACGTCACGGCAGATAAGCTCAGGGCGCACCTGGAGCAGGAAATGCAGACGGTGGCCGCAGAGCTGGGGCGGCGGGGAATCCCACTGGACGACGCGGGCCCGGTAATGCATCCTTCACCCGAACCGGTGCGGAGGACGCTCGCACCCGTTACCTGAAACCGCAGACCGTATCATCACGCAAAGAAAAAGCCCTCCGATCCGCAAGGATGGGAGGGCTCTCTCATTTTTTCTAAGCTGTTGGCTCAGGCGCGCCGCGCGCTGCTCCTGCGTCGCTGATTGTTTTTCCTCCTGCCCGAAGGTGCGCCGTTTCGCGATCCGTTGGAACGATGCTTCGGAGGTGTATCAAGCGGCTGCGCCCCGCGGTCCGCATGGATCGGCTCAAAGCCGTCGTAGACTTTGCGCGTGAGCCGACTTCCGGTATGACGCTCGATGTCGCGAAGGTAAGCCTCTTCATCTTGCGCAACGAAGGTCAGGGCATCACCCGCCGCCTGCGCACGTCCGGTACGTCCGATTCGGTGGATGTAATCTTCCGCCTGGTTCGGTGTATCGTAGTTGATGACGTGTGTCACGCCGTCGACATCGATGCCGCGAGCGGCAATATCCGTCGCAACGAGGATGTTGTACTGACCGCTCTTCAAGCCCGCGAGCGCACGCTGACGCTGGCTCTGCGAGCGATTTGAATGCATGACCGTCGCGGAAAACCCGCGCTGACCGAGCTTCTTCGTGATGCGATCCGCTCCACGCTTCGTGCGGGAGAAGATGATCACGTTCTTGGCAGGTTCGTTGTCGAGCACGTGAAACAGAAGATCCATCTTGCGCTCCTTCACGACGCTGCAGACCTGCTGATTTACCGTTTCGGCAGGGTTTCGCGACTCGCCGACCGTGATCATCTCAGGAGATGTCAGGATCGAACCTGCGAGGTCGCGGATGGCCGGAGGCATCGTTGCAGAGAAAAACATCGTGTGGCGCTTCTTCGGCACCAGCGACACGATTTTGCGGATGTCGTTGATGAAGCCCATGTCGAGCATGCGGTCGGCTTCGTCGAGGACGAGCATTTCGATGCCGGACAGGTCGATGGTACGCCTATCGACGTGGTCGAGCAGGCGCCCGGGCGTCGCGACAACGATGTCAACGCCGCGCCGGAGCCTCTTGATCTGCTGATCGATGTTGACGCCGCCGTAAATCGTCTGGCTCTGAAGTGAGGCAAACCGTCCATATGTACGGACGGATTCCTCTACCTGAAGCGCCAGTTCGCGCGTTGGCGTCACGACGAGAGCACGCGGGAGACGGCTCTGTCGTTTCGATTTCGAGAGTCGGTCGATCATCGGCAAAACAAAAGCGGCCGTTTTGCCGGTACCGGTCTGTGCGCAGCCGATGATGTCGCGTCCGGCAATTGCGGCCGGAATCGCTTGCTGCTGGATGGGCGTCGGCGACGTATAACCTGCCGCACTGACGCTCTTGAGGGTGTTCGGGGATAGCCCGAGGGAATCAAAACTCATAAAAACAGATAACGTGTTAAGCGCTGGACGCGCTCATGTAAAAGACAAGCCTGGAGATCGGGAGGCGGGAAATCGCTGCCATGCGAATAGATGCAGCGAACATCCGGTCAACGCGTAGCGGAGAAGTGCCTTACGCAGCGGCGGTCAATCCTGACCGCGGTGCCGTCACTGACAATCAGCGAATCCTGAAGCGGGTCTGAAAAAATTCCGCTTCCGAGACACTGTTGAACCGGGAACGGGGTGAGGCTGCATGATAAGCAAGAGCCGGGCCGAAGTTGCACCCGCACGTGATTGTATGATGAAGACGCTCAAGGCAGATCTTTCGACAGCGGCGTGTCGGATCGACCGTATAGCTTTCGAAAGGAGCTGGTCCTCAGGAGAAAGCTGCCTTCAGCGCACTCCACGTCGGCACGGATGCACTGAGCTCCTGATCCGTCCACTCCTTCAACCGCCAGAGCCCGTCCTGGTCCTGAACGATGACCCAGAGCAGCCGCCCCTGGACTCGCCGCGCAACTTCAGACCGTGTATGCATGATGTCGAGGACGTAGACGCCGTCGAGTACGTACTCGGTCTGGGACTGAGGCGTGGGAGTGCCATCAATTCGCAGTTCGTGCTCCGCCGTCGGGTCGGCCGAAGCCACCAACGTACTGAAGTAGCGTTCTTCATCGCCTGTGCCCCAGCCTGTAAACAGAGGTGTCGCGGCACCTGCCGTCGCTGAGGGCCGAAACACCATGTCATCCGCCAGCGAGCGACGGTAGTTCTGCACGTTCAGCTCCGCGATGGCATTCCGGATGTTCTCCACAACGAGGGCCGGCGTATCCGGTTGGGTATAAGAACCGCCCCCACGCACCGGCTCCTCAGGCTGCCGCGGCGAGAAGACGTCGCAGGCCGGCAGGAGGACGGCCAGGATTAGCAGGGGGAGCAATTGGCGGAGCATTTGTGCAGTGAGCAATTTGCAGGACGCGCTGTCAGACGTCAGACATCAGATTTCCTACTTCCCACTTAAAAGTTCGACACACCCACACTTCCAAACGTCCACACTCCCCACACTATCCACACTATCCACACTCTCCATACTCTCCATACTCCCCAAACTCCCCACACTCCCCAAACTTTCATCCCACCCGAACAAACCCCAATCCCTCACCCTGATAGAACGTTTCGTAATACCGCGCGATCATCCTGTTTTCCGGCGCCTCGAGATGCGGATCCCGACGCACCAGATTGTGCGCCGCCTCTCGCGCTTCGGAAAGGATGTCGACGTCGACGGTGATGTCGGCTATTTTTAGATCGGGAAGTCCGCTCTGGCGCGTGCCGAAGAAGTCGCCCGCACCGCGCAGTTTGAGATCGTACTCGCTGATCTTGAAGCCGTCGTCGGTATCAACCATCGCCTTCAGCCGCTGCTCGGCTTCCGCCGTCTTCTTGTGATCGGTCATCAACAGGCAGTAACTCTGCTCGCCGCCGCGCCCGACGCGGCCACGAAGCTGGTGCAACTGCGTCAGGCCGAAACGCCCGGCGTGCTCAATCATCATGATGGTGGCATTCGGGACATCCACCCCCACCTCGATGACGGTCGTGGCAACGAGGATGTCCGTCTCGCCGCGCTTGAATCGGTCCATCGCCTCATCCTTCTCGTACGGCAGCAGCTTTCCGTGCACGAGGTCGACTTTGTACGGCCGAAACCACTCCGTCAGCCGTTCGAAGCCCGATTCTGCATCCTTCAAATCCACCTTCTCGCTTTCCTCCACGAGCGGATAGACGACGTACGCCTGGCGCCCTTCCCG
>CAZKDQ010000065.1:10648-15047 GCA_964551345.1 uncultured Rhodothermales bacterium | reverse complement strand
TCCGAAACGGCCGTATTGAGGAGGATGCCGTCATAACCGAGTTCCATCGCAATCGCGGCATCACTCGCCGTGCCGATGCCTGCATCCACGATCAGCGGCGTGTCTGGTACGAGTTCACGGATGAGACGCAGGTTGTATGGATTGGTGAGGCCCATCCCGCTGCCGATCGGCGATCCAAGCGGCATCACCGCAGCACATCCCATCATAGCGAGCTTACGACAGGTAATTGGATCGTCGTTTGAGTAGGCAAGGACGGTGAATCCTTTATCTATCAATGTCTTCGCAGCCGCGAGTGTGTGCTCGACATCCGGCAGCAGCGTCTCATCATCCCCGATTACTTCGAGCTTGATGAGGTCCGTTTCGAGCGCCTCGCGTGCCAGTTCAGCGACGAGTACAGCCTCCTTCGCCGTGTAACAGCCGGCCGTATTGGGAAGCAGCGTGTATCCGCGCTCGCGAAGAAGAGCCAGCAGGCTCTCGTCCGACTTGTCGTACACGTTCACCCGACGAATCGACACCGTCACGATCTCCGCCCCCGAGGCCTCGATCGAGTCCAGCATCACCTGCGGACTCGGATAGCGGCTCGTGCCCACCAGCAGGCGCGACGTGTACGTCAAGCCACCGATGCGCAGCACATCGCTCGTTCTGTTGGATATCCCGACGTCATTCATCGAATCAGATGCTTAACCGCCCTGCCGCGCGGTGATGACTTCGACGCGATCGCCTGCCTCAAGCAGGACGTCCTGCCAGTCTTCGCGGCGGACGACCTCGTCGTTGACCGCAACCGCCACGCCGCGCGCGTGCATGGGGTCGATGTCGAGGTGCTGGTGCAAAGCGTCGGCGAGGGTCGTGCCGATGGTCATGTCGACCGAGTCGCCGTTGATGTTGATATTGTGCGTTTCCGGGCTTGCAGGCATGGGTTCGGTACTCAAGTGAAGCGGACCGGAGCAAACGGCCCCGGCCATGGCGAGGTTTCGCGACCGAGGATGAGGCCGGCGGCGACGCGCGCGGTCAGTGGAGACAGCATGATGCCGTGCCGATAATGGCCCGTTGCGACGAAGACGCCCGGAGCAGTTGAGAAGCCGATGATCGGCTGGTGATCGCGACTTGCCGGCCGAAGGCCCGCCCAGCTATCGACGAGCGGGAGATCGTAGATGCCGGGCACGATCTCCCATGCATTCTCGAGCAGGCGGAAGATTCCACCGGCGGTGACCTCGGTGTCGAATCCCATCTCCTCGGCCGTAGCGCCGATCAAGAGCCGCCCGCTCGCCTTGGGCACCAGATATCCGTGCGGCCCACGCACGACGTGATCGAGCGCGAACGGCCGGATCATCCGCAGTTCCACCATCTGACCCTTGACCGGGCGAACCGGCGGGCGCGCATCAGCCGGAAGCCCGTCGATCTGACGGCACCACGCACCGGCAGCCAGCACGACGACCTCGCCCGAAATCTCCTCTCCGTTATCCAAGACGACGCGGGGTGACTGCGCATCCGGCTCGATACGCGCGATCGGCGCATGCTCTCGAACTTCGCCTCCCAGGCGACGAATCGCGTCGACGAGCGCCAGGACGAGCTTCCGGTTGTCTACCTGCACGTCATCCGGAGACAGCACGCCCGCCGTCACACGCGGAGCGAGAAACGGCTCAAGATCTCTGGCTTCATCCCCCGTCAGCCACTTAACGTTGAGCTTCTGCTCCACCTGGAAATCGTACACTCGGCGCAGGCGCTCCGTGCTGTCGGCATCATCTGCGACGACGAGCGTGCCTTCACGGCGCAGCCCTACCTCACGCCCGCTATCCGCCTCGAGGCGCTCCACGAAATCCGGCCACAGATCCGTGCTTTCACGGCTGAAGGCGTAGAGCTCCGGCTCCTCGAATCCGATCTCCGCTGCCGGCGCAAGCATCCCTCCTGCCTGCCACGAGGCCTGCCGCCCAGCCTCATCACGATCAAAAACGATGACCTGCCGTCCGGCTCGTTGCAGCTCCCACCCGATCGACAGCCCGATGACACCACCGCCGACGATCAGGATCTCTGAATTGTCACGCATGTATCCGGTCCGAATCATCGACATCAAAAAGACGGTTACGGTATCATACAGCAGCTTCCTTTTCGCTTTCCCCAAGGTTGAATGAATCTGCGGGCGGATGTTCTGATCGTTGGTGCGGGCATTGCAGGAGCATGTGCAGCGTTCAACCTGAGTCGTCGTCATGAAGTGCTGCTGGCAGATCGTGCCGAGGCCGGCGGCGGCGCATCCGGAGCAGCGGCTGGGATGGTGAATCCGCTACCGGGTCGCCGAGCGCATCCAGTCTGGAGGATGGAAGAAGCACTCGACGCACTCCATGAACTGCTCGACGATATTGGCGGAAATGATCTGTTTCTGAAGAGCGGGATCCTCCGGCCGGCGGTCAAGCGTGAGCAAGCGATGCGTTTTGCCAGAGCAGGCGAGCGATTTGCAACGATAGCATCCTGGTTGGATGGACCGGCCGTCGCGGCGGACTTTCCAGAGATAGATGCTCCGCACGGCGCACTCCACGTTCGGGAAGGTGGGGCGATCGCCATCGGAAGGCTGTGCCGGCGGCTCGTCGAGGAATCGGACGTACGATCCGAATGGAATCTGGTGGATTTCGACGAGCAACACGGGCTCGTACGCGCTCGTTTCAACACGCCGGATGGTGATGCGGAAGTCGAAGCCGAGCGGATGCTGATCGCGCCGGGCGCGGGCTATCGGAACCTGCCGCAGACAGCGAATCTCAACCTCCACTGTGTGAAGGGGCAGACGATTAGAGTGGAAGTGCCCGAGGCGCTTTCTCCTAATCATCCGCACGTAGCCGGGCGTGGCTACGTGGTAGCAGAGGTGCCGGACGGCGATGATCCGGCCGAGGAACCACTGACGCGCTTCGTCCTTGGCTCCACGTATGAGCACACTTTTTCGGATGATCGGCCCTCATCCGAAGCGACCCGATCCATCCTCGAGAAAACCCGCGGCTTGATGCCGATGCTTCGCTCCGCATCGATCATTGAAGAACGTGCGGGAATTCGCGTGACTGTTCCGGGCACGCGCCTGCCGATGATAGGACCGCTCCCCGGCTTCGATCGGACCTGGATATTTTCAGGCCTTGGCACAAAGGGCTTGTTGATGGCGCCGCTGATCAGTCGACGGCTCGTGGACTGGATGGACGCGCCTGATACGATTCCTCACGAATTGAGGCCACATTTCAGGGAATGACTGCCAGCATCGTCTGTCGCATGTTCGTAAACTCGATGCTGCCGGTACCGTAAGAGTATTTCATACCTTGAGGCGCCTCGGCGCTTTGAACCAGGACCTGTTCGACATCAAATCTGGAGATTGCATCATGGCTGAAGTCACTACATCCCAAATTGCGGACGTTCTCGGCAACGACGCCGATTCGCTGCTCGATCATACCTGCCGCACGATTCCGAAGGAGAACCTGCATCTGCCGGGTCCGGACTTCATCGAGCGGGTCTGGATCGGCTCCGATCGCACTCCGCGCGTGCTGCGCAACCTGCAGTCAATCTTCGACCACGGCCGCCTCGGTGGCACGGGCTATCTCTCGATTCTGCCCGTCGATCAGGGCATCGAGCACTCGGCAGGCGCTTCGTTCGCGAAGAACCCGATGTACTTCGACCCGGAGAACATCGTCCGGCTTGCCATCGAAGGCGGCTGCAACGCTGTTGCTTCTACCTATGGTGTGCTCGGCTCGGTGGCGCGCAAGTACGCTCACCGCATCCCCTTCATCATGAAGTTCAACCACAACGAGCTTCTGACCTATCCCAACACCTACGACCAGATCCTGTTTGCAGGCGTTGAGCAGGCGTTTGATATGGGATGTGCTGCCGTGGGCGCGACGATCTACTTCGGATCCGACGAATCCAACCGGCAGATCCAGGAAGTGAGCGAAGCATTCGCACTGGCCCACGAACTGGGCATGGCGACGATCCTGTGGTGCTACACGAGGAACTCGGGCTTTACGGTCGACGGCGTCAACCACGAGACGAGCACCGACCTGACGGGGCAGGCCAACCATATCGGCGTGACAATCGAGGCCGACATCATCAAGCAGAAGTTGCCCACGCAGAACGGAGGCTTCAAGGCGCTGAACGCGGGCGATTCCTCCTACGGCAAGCTCGATGAGCGCATTTACAGCGAGCTGACGACGGACAACCCGATCGACCTGACGCGCTACCAGGTAGCCAACTGCTACATGGGCCGCGCAGGACTGATCAACTCCGGCGGCGGATCCACGGGGATGAACGACTTCCAGGAAGCCGTTCGCACGGCAGTCATCAACAAACGCGCCGGCGGAATGGGTCTCATTTCAGGTCGCAAGGCGTTCCAGCGCCCGATGGATGAAGGCGTCAAGATCCTGAACGCGATCCAGGA
>CAZKDQ010000065.1:7290-10548 GCA_964551345.1 uncultured Rhodothermales bacterium | reverse complement strand
CATCGTACCTTCCTCCGCGATCAACTGTCGCCGCGCCCTACGAACCTCAGACTCACCCATGGAAGAGAAAGACATCCGGAATATCGACGAGACGCACAACGCCGGCGACGGGTCGAAGGGACAGTCGGACAGCACGTCGTCCGATGCCGCGCTCGAACGGTACACGGCGCATTACCCGGAATGGGCGAAAGAACTGGCGCGCAAGTACTTCACCAAGACGCTTACGTCGTTCATTCTGCATGGCAATGTGCGGGACCTCGTGCATACGCACGATGCCGACGGAGAGGATGCGTACGTCTCGTTGCGAGAGTTCCTGACCCGGGATGTTTTCGCCGCACGCGACGTGGTGATGTTCTACGACCGCTCTGCCGGCATCTATTTTTCGGATGATGCCTCGCAGCGCGACTTCAACCGTGCGGTCTCGGGCTACGACACGATCTTCGGGACGGATTACGCTAAGAAGCTTCCCCGGGACCCCGTCCGCGTGTTCGCCCTTCTGGAAAACTACTTCCGGATCCGCCTCGCCGAAGGCAGACGCATCGCCTTCATCATCGACTATGCCGAGACGCTCGTACCAATGGCGGAGGCGTCGATGTATTCAGCCGAAGATCGCGCGGCACTCGTCTTCCTCCAGAAGTGGTCGCATGATCCGCTCTTCCTCCAGCACGACTTCACCGTCTGCCTCCTCGCCGAGAACCTGACCGACCTCAACCGGCAGCTCGTCCAGAGCCCGCATACGGCCGAGATCTTCGTACCGATGCCGGAGGAGCCTGAGCGTGAGAGCTTCTGCCGGTGGAGCACGCGCGGACGCGAAGTCGATTACAAGGCACATGCGGATGTTTCAGTCAAAGCCCTTGCGCGTAACACCGCGGGCCTGAACTTCATTCAGCTTCGGACGATCATCGCCGACGTCCTGGAGAACCGGAGCAAGCTCACGTACGATCGCCTGTCCGAGCTTAAGAAGGAGTTCATCGAGGCGGAAGCGTACGGTCTCCTCGAGTTCATCGAGACAGATTACGACCTCGACATGGTCGCGGGCCACGCCGAGGCGAAGGAGCACCTGCGCCAGGCGGCGCGCGCACTTCGGCAGGGCCGGCCGGATGTCCTCCCGATGGGCTACCTCGTGAGCGGGCCCGTGGGCACCGGCAAGACCTTCATGATCACCTGCTTCGCGGGTGAAATCGGGATACCGATGGTGAAGCTCAAGAACTTCCGCTCACAGTGGCAGGGTGTCACGGAAGGCAACCTCGAGAAAATCCTTCATCTGCTGGAAGCAATGACGCCCGTCGCTGTGATGATCGATGAGGCGGATGCAGCTCTGGGCGACCGAGATGCGCAGGGTGATTCGGGCGTCTCGGCACGTGTATTTGGGCAGATTGCCTCTTTTATGAGCAATCCGAAGCACCGCGGCCGCGTGATCTTCTTCCTCGTTACGGCACGTCCGGATCTGATGCCGGTCGACCTCAAACGGCAGGGCCGTGCCGAAGAACACCTCGCGCTATTTTATCCCGGCACACGCGAAGAGCGAGAGGAATTGCTCAACGTGATGATGCGCCGAACGGGAGTTGATATCCCAATGGATGAGGTGCCGGAATCTCTGCTCAATGGTGAGCGAACGCTAAGCGGGGCGGACATGGAGGCGCTGCTCACGCGCGCCAAATTCAGAGCGGCCGCCACAGAGAGCAGCGCGATGGTGACGGCGGAGACGCTTCGCGAAGCCGTCGATGATTTCATACCGCCGACGTATCCGGTCGAGGTCGAACTGCAAACACTCACGGCGGTCACCGAATGTACCAGCCGCGCGCTGCTGCCGGAGCGCTATCGTACGATGAGCCGTGAATCGATCGTCCGTCGAATTGAAGAGCTCAAGCGGCTGCTATGAGGCGACGGATAAACGAATGGCTCGCGACGGCTCAGACGAGATCAACCACCGTCACTTCGAGCCGCGCGCAGCATCTTCTGGATCCGCCAGCCCGCTCTCGGTGAGTAAGCGATCATACAGATCGTAGCTGATCAGGACGGCGTAAGGTTCGTTGTTCTTCTGTATGAGGATGCCGCGCTCTATGCTCTTGGCGTGCTCAACGAGCTCCGACGTCTTGGATCGAAGCTCCGTGATCGTGGCAACGGCCTCTATTCCGCGAGTGCTGTACATGATCGTAAATGTCCTGACGTTATTGCTATGTGCAGTACGATGCAGTCGGTGAGATCGACGCAGTTAACCGGAGGTATCTGACACAAGTTTCGTAACAAGTAATGCGTCGGATTTGACGATGATGATGCTCAGAAGAGCGTCGTTATTCCTCCTTCACGTTCTCAGTAAGCCGGCAAATGAGGCCGTTATCGCGGATTTGTGCTCGATCACAATGACATCCAATGCAACTATCTTCATGCGCACACAAACTGCCGCAACCGCAGGACATCCCGTTGATATGTAAAAATCCTGATCGATATATGCGGCCGTGTTAGGTCATGGGAAGTAGGCGCACGGTGTACATCCAACATGCTACTGCTAGAAGTCTCCGGATTCCTGTCATCATTCCACGTCGTCAGTGAAACTACTCCCATAGCTCTTCGACCATCTTAGCGTGGAGCTTCTTCCGCGCATTGTGTATTATCGGCCCTCCTTCCCTGAGGCGCATTTCCTTCATCATGCCCATCACAGACGCCCTGCAAGCGGCGCTACGGCTGGCAGTGCTGGCCGCGCTTGTTATCACATTACCCGATGCCGTCTCGGCACAATCGCGAGCAAGTCAGGACGAGCCGCTTCCGGTAGTGACGCGCGCTTATGCTATTGAGAATGCGCGCATCGTGGTGGCGCCCGGCGAAGTGATCGACCGGGGCACGATCATCATCCGAAACGGGTTGATCGAGTCGGTCGGTCGGGCTGTCCGCGTCCCAACCGACGCGCAGCGCATCGCCGGCGACTCACTTGTCGTATACGCAGGCTTTATCGACGGACTCTCGTCTGCGGGAATCCCCGAAACGGCAGGCAATGATCAAGCGCGCCAGCGTGTTGAGCGCCCCGGTGATCCGCCCTACGATGCCGCGGGAATTCAGCCGCAGCGAAAGGCGGCGGCGAGGCTTTCTGCATCTGATCCTTCGATCAAGAAGCTTCGCAATGCTGGATTTGCCGCAGCACACGTCGCTCCTCGAGGTCAGTCGATGCCTGGAACGGGCGCTGTCATCCTGTTGGGTGGCGACGACACGCGCCGGATGGTACTTGATGGGGATGCTTCGCTGTTGATGCAGTTCGAAGGC
>CAZKDQ010000065.1:5518-7190 GCA_964551345.1 uncultured Rhodothermales bacterium | reverse complement strand
CACCGCACTCTCGGCACCATCGAAGAAGGCAAGATCGCCAACCTCGTCCTTACCAACGGACCGCTCTTCCATGAGCAGACGGTGATCCGGCGCGTCTTTGTTGATGGCGTTCCATACGAAGTAGCGGAGCCCGGCGGCGCACGCGATCAAACGCGTCGCAATGCAGATCCGGCAGGTGCCCAATGATGGAAGCAACCTGCCATGCCTTATCAATCCCTGACGATATGAAGCGGTACTTGCCACTCGCCGTCATTGCGCTTGTCGCATTCACGCTGGTCGCGCATCCGGCCGGTGCACAGGATACCGGCGACCTGTTCATTCGAAACGCCACCGTGCTGACGGTGACACAGGGCGTGCACGAAAACACTGACATCCTTGTGCGCAACGGCCGCATCGAGAGAATCGGTGCAGCGCTTTCCGCGCCGCGCGGTGTCGACGTAATCGATGCATCGGGAATGTTCGTGATGCCCGGCATCATCGACGCGCACTCGCATATCGCCGTTAGCAATGTGAACGAGGCGACGAACCCTGTTACAGCGGAGGTCAGCGTCGGCGATGTGCTCAACCCGTACGACGTGAACCTCTACCGTGCGCTTGCCGGCGGCGTGACGACTTCGCACGTGATGCACGGCTCTGCCAATGTGATCGGCGGCCGAAACGCCACGATCAAGCATCGCTACGGCGTCAAGGATCCGGCGAAGCTCCCGATAGAAGGCGCTCCGGAGACGATCAAGTTCGCCCTCGGCGAGAATCCGACGCGTGTGCACGGACGAGGCAACAACGTCGTACCCGGCTCTCGAATGGGTGTTGAGTTCGTGGCGCGCGAGGCATTCGAGAAGGCGTTGCGTTACCGCGACGACTGGAATCGGTATGAGCAGGAGCGTCGTTCAAACCCGCGTGCCGTTGCTCCTCGATACGACGAGCGGATGGAGATCCTCGGCAAGATTCTCTCGGGCGATATCATGATCCACGCGCATTCCTACCGCGCCGACGAAATCCTGATGCTGCTCGACGTCGTGCGCGATTACGGCATCGACCGAATTGTCTTCCAGCACGTCAACGAAGGCTTCAAGGTCGCGCCTGAGCTTGCAGAGTACGGCGCGATGGCATCCGTCTTCTCAGACTGGTGGGCTTACAAGTTCGAGGTCTACTACTCCACCGCGTACAACGCGGCAATCCTCACGCGCAACGGCGTCGTCACGTCCATCAACTCAGACTCACCTGAACTCAATCGTCACCTCTATCATGAGGCCGCAAAGACGCAGCGGTATGGCGATTTGAATGATGACGAGGCGCTGGCGCTCATCACCATCAACCCAGCGCGCCAGCTCGGCGTCGATGATCGCATCGGTTCGATCGAAGAAGGTAAGGACGCTGATCTCGTGATCTTCGACCGCCACCCGCTGTCGGTCTATGCGATCCCGCGACAGACGATCGTCGATGGAATCGTCCGCTTCGATCGGCAAAACGATCCGGATGACATGCGGCTCTTCGTCGATCCTTCAGCCGATGTGGAAACAGCGTTCTTTGATTTGAGCGCTCACGACGGCTGCATGCAGGGCGTGAGCCTGCATGAGTTCGCTCAATCCGCCCTCCATTGATCGCCACGCAATGAAACGCATCCTCCTCCTCTTCCTCCTCGTTTCATTCGTCCCGGCATTGGCTTTGGCCG
>CAZKDQ010000065.1:0-5418 GCA_964551345.1 uncultured Rhodothermales bacterium | reverse complement strand
GGCGTGACGACGGTCATCACGGAGCCGGGCGGCTCGCTCCTGCCTGGTACGGCCGCGCTCAT
This sequence comes from uncultured Rhodothermales bacterium, assembly GCA_964551345.1. Classification (GTDB taxonomy): domain Bacteria; phylum Bacteroidota; class Rhodothermia; order Rhodothermales; family CAZKDQ01; genus CAZKDQ01. Next base: position 5,356 of record CAZKDQ010000065.1, on the reverse strand, counting down.
CAACCTGCACGGCTACACGCCCGCGCAGATGCATGTGGCGGAAGTCGAGGCTGTCGTGATGGAGTTTCCGATGGGTGGCCGCCGCGGCTGGAGGGATCAGCGATCGGATGAGGAGATCGAGCGCGATCGGAAAAAGTCGATCGAACGCCTGAACGAGCTCTGGACGCGCGCCGAGCTCTACAACCGCATCGACTCCGCCTACACCGCGAGTCCTGATGCTGCCGAGCGGCCGAAGTACGTGCCCGAGATGGCGGCGCTAATCCCGGTCGTTCGCGGCGAGCAGCAGTTGATGGTGAAGGTGGATCGCGCGGCGGATATCGAAGCAGCGATCGAGTGGCTCAAGGAGCGCAACATCACGAATGCCGTATTGAGCGGCGTGAGCGAAGGATGGCGCGTTGCCGACAAGATCGCGGCGGCCGGTCTGCCGGTACTCGCCGGTCCGGTTCATGGCCTCCCTACTCGCGGGTCGGACCGCTATGACAAACCCTACTCGAACGCGGGCCTGATGGCACAGGCCGGCGTGCTTGTTGCCCTTCGCACCGGCGAAACCGAGAACGTGCGCAACCTTCCCTTCCATGCAGGCTTCGCGGCAGCGTACGGAATGGGTCAAGACGATGCGCTGCGTGCCGTTACGATCAATCCCGCTCGCATCTTTGGACTGGATCAGGAGATCGGATCACTTGAAGCAGGAAAGCGCGCGACGCTCTTCATCGCCGACGGTGATCCGTTCGAGCCACAAACGACCATCGAGCAGGTCTTCATCGACGGCTACATGATCCCGATGGAGAATCGGCACACGCGGCTGTACGACGAGTTTCTGGATCGGCAGCCCGGCGTCAGGTAGCAACCGGGCCGTGGCCCTGCAACGCGGCACCAGGAATCACTCGCGCTGCTCGATCCCGTTCTGCTTCAGCTCCACCATCACGATCTCATTCCCATAGAGATCGCCGAAGTGGAAGAACGCGGCATCATTCGTTTCGACGATCGGCCTGATGATATTCACGCCGTGCTCCGTCATCGAGTCGAAGTCCGCCTGCGCGTCATCGGTGTAGAAGACCATAAACGGTTGCGGACCCGCCTGATCACCAACACGCAAGCGATCGTTCTCGGAAGTTGCTTCGAGCAGCCACAGCCCCGAATTCTCGCCCGGCGGGGCGATGTGAACATACCGCATACCGCCACCTGCGTCCACGTCTACGATCGTTTCAAATCCAAGTATGCCCTGGTAAAACTGCAGCGCCTCATCGTAATCGTGAACGAGAACTACGGTGCGGCCGATTGATCGAATCATGTTTGGCGGTTACTTGCGACAAAAAGTGACTTCGCGATGACGAGGTTGATTACCCGAACGTTGTTTTATCGATCACGTGTGCGACTGATTCGCATCGTTTCGCGGTTCTCCCACTGCGGGCAACGATCAAACGCTCACGAATAGCAATTCGCCACATCGCCTTCCTCCCCTGCGCGTCAACGCGCATCGTTGCCGACTGATCGATTCGGCCGTGCAACGGACTTTCAGATCGGGCCCCGGCTCAAAATATCGCGCGTCTCATCCTGCATCATCACCCACAATGAGTATCCTCCGATGATGGTGCCGATCGGGACGCTGAAGAGATAGATGATGCTCATGATGATCGTCAGCACGCGGCTCCAATCATGGCGGCGGAGTAAGCCGAATCCGACAATGAATGCGGGGATGGCCAGCACGATGAGGATCGTGCCGATGATGCCGGCGATGCCCGTGGTGATGGCAAATGCGCCGGCATCGCCGGAAAGCGCGCCGCTTCCTGAGATCACAACGAACACGAAGATCGCTGAGAGAACGAGGAGCGCGCCGTAGGCGATGTGGAGGTAAGCGACGAGATTGATGTGTCGTTCCATTTGCCGATCGATCGTGAATGGCCGCAAGAGCTTCGATGTCGATTCACAACATAACAGCTATTAGAAAAAAACATCGTCCCCGCGGCAGAAATATTCTCGCTCCTGCAAGGATGGATGAGCAAAACGCCTGGCCGTCGACCCGGGGGCAAAGCTGAGACGTCACCCGGCGATCGATCGCCTTACCCCCGTATTAACCCTGTACCACGCCATATTTCACATGATCATACGTAAACCCGACAATCATCTTGCGGGCTGATTCCGTAGTATCCACGCCTTGAACCCGCCACCGCAACGGCGGTCCAAAGGCAGCTTGCGAGCAACATCATTCGCAGCATCTGCCGCATTTTTGATTCGCATTAGGAATGAGCACCCGCAAAACCGTTTCGCTGTCTCGTTGCATCAAGACCGAGATCGTGTTGCCCAACGACACGAACGGGCTCGGCAATATGATGGGCGGCAGACTGTTGCATCTGATGGACGTCTCCGCTGCGATCTCGGCACAGCGGCACGCCAACCGCGTGTGCGTCACGGCGGCTGTCGACTCGGTGGAGTTCCACTCGCCGATCCTCGCTGGTGAAGTCGTTCATCTGGAGAGCCAGGTGAATCGTGCGTTCACCACCTCGATGGAAATCGAGATCAACGTCTGGGCGGAGAATCCACGAACCCAGACACGCCGGAAATGCAACAGAGCGTACTACACCTTCGTCGCCGTCGACGCCGATGGAAGGCCGATCTCCGTCCCGCCCATCCATCCGGAGACCGATGAGGAGCGCGAGCGGTACGACGATGCCGAACGTCGACGCCAGTTTCGCCTGATACTCGCCGGCCGCCTCAAGATCGAAGACGCACCGGCCGTTCGCGACGTACTCCTTTCAGCCGTGGGCGGCAAGGCTGACGTCTCTTAAGCATCCGGCACAGCCGACTATTGCATCTCGCCATGTCACTTCGCATAACCGCAGCCGCAGTTGCTCTCGCGCTGACGTTTGGCTGCGCCACGATCGCCGGCGCCCAGAGCACGACTCCTCCAGGCAGCGTTGGCCTCGGAGGTCAGATCGGCGACCCCAGTGGGATCACGCTCAAATGGTATGACAGACCCGGGCGCGCCTACGAACTCCTCGGCGCGTGGGACCTCGATGACTTCCTCTTTCTCAACCTACACTATCTCTTCGAGCGGCCGATACAGAACTCTCCGCTTAACCTCTTCCTCGGACCCGGCGTCTACATCGGCGTCGAAGATCGGCGCGACAGTGAACTCGTCGTCGGAGCAAGTGCCACCTTCGGGCTCAACTTCTTTGCCGAGCAGTTTGAGGTCTTCCTGCAGCTGACTCCACGCCTGAACGTCGTTCCGAATACGCGAGGCGACCTCGGGGGCGGCGTCGGACTTCGATATTATTTCTGAGCACCACATCCCGATGCTTTACAGCCGCGTCCTCATTACCGGCGCCAACGGCCTGCTCGGGCAGGAGCTCGTCAGCACGATGAGCCGCCACCCCAACTACGATGTGCTGGCAACGGCTCGCGATCCGCTGCCGCGCTTCGAGGGCGGCTCGTGCGGATACGCGCCACTCGACATCACAGACCAGGAGCAGGTTGCGCGGATCTTCGAAGACTTCACGCCCGACGTCGTCATCAACTGCGCCGCGATGACACAGGTCGACGACTGCGAGCGCGATCGCGACGCATGCTGGCGCGTCAATGCCGATGCTGTCGACTTCATCGCAAAGCAGTGCAGTACCCTAGGAGCGCGGCTCATCCAGGTCTCAACCGACTTTATTTTCGACGGTGAAGACGGACCATATGTAGAATCCGCTCGCCCGCGCCCGGTCAACTTTTACGGGAAGTCGAAGCAGGCCGGTGAGAACGCCGCTCGCGGCGCGGGAATCGAAAAGTGGGCCGTGGCGCGAACGGTGCTCGTTTATGGCACCGGGGCAGGCCTTGCGCGATCCAACATTGCGCTGTGGGTGATCAACGAACTCAGCCAGGGCCGCGCGATCAACGTCGTCACGGATCAATGGCGCACTCCAACATACGCTCCAGATCTCGCCGACGGCATCGAACGGATCGTTCGATACGACAAGTCGGGCGTGTATCACCTCTCCGGGCGCGAGTTTCTGTCGGTTTATGACTTCGCCCACATCGTCGCGGAGACGTTCGACCTCGATTCGTCACTGATCCACCCGACCGATTCTACGCGCTTTACGCAGCCCGCCGTACGTCCGCCCCGCACCGGCTTCATCATCTTGAAAGCCGAAACCGAACTCGGATACCGCCCGCGCCCGGTCCGTCGGGCACTGAGACACCTTGGCCACCGCCTCGGTCTTCCCGTCACAACGGATTGACACACCGTATTTTCCCTCGTCTTCATGCTTGATGTTCAGCGCCTCCGCCAGGATCCGGATGCCGTCCGCAATGCCATCCGCAACAAACGAACTGGTTCTCCTGATATCGTCGATCGTATCCTCGAACTCGACGAAGAACGACGCCGGCTTGTAACGCGCCTGCAGGAGCTCCAGAACCGATCCAATGCCGCATCGAAGCAGATCGGCGGGTTGATGCGCGAGGGCAAAAAAGATGAAGCGCAGAAGTTCATGGTGGAATCCGCCGAGCTCAAGGAGCAGATACGATCGATCCAGACGGATCAATCCGCTGCCGAGGAGGCGCAGGATCGGCTCATGCTTGAGGTGCCGAACATCCCACACCCGAGTGTGCCGGTTGGCGCGTCGCCGGATGACAATCAGGTGGAAGCTGAGTTCGGCGATGTGCCTGCTTTCGGATTCGAAGCTGCGCCTCACTGGGAGCTTGCACGTCAGCACCAACTGATAGATTTCGACCGCGGCGCGAAGGTCACCGGAGCGGGCTTCCCGTTCTATGTCGGCAAAGGCGCGCGGCTGCAGCGAGCACTCATCAACTTCTTTCTGGACCTGGCGGTCGAGCGCGGCTATCAGGAGTTGCAGGCGCCGCTGGTGGTAAACGAGGCCAGTGCACGCGGCACGGGGCAGCTTCCGGATAAGGAGGACCTGATGTATGAAGTCCAGCGCGACGGTCTCTTCATGATTCCAACGGCTGAGGTCCCCGTCACGAATTTTTATCGGGATGAGATTCTGGATGAGGCGGATCTGCCGATCCGGTTCTGCGCCTACACGCCCTGTTTCCGGCGGGAGGCCGGATCGTACGGGAAGGATGTCCGTGGTTTGAACCGCCTACATCAGTTTGACAAGGTCGAGCTGGTGCAGTTTGTCGAGCCGGAGACGAGTTACGACGCGCTGGAGGAGCTACGGGAGGATGCGGAAGAAGCGCTGCGCCGGCTTGAGCTTCCGTACCGCCGACTTCTCATGTGCACGGGTGACATGGGTTTCACCCAATCAAAGAAGTATGACCTGGAGGTCTGGAGCGCCGGCCAACAACGCTGGCTCGAAGTCTCCTCCATCTCCAACTTTGAGGATTTCCAGGCGCGGCGTGCCGCCATCCGATATCG
>CAZKDQ010000064.1:4239-15067 GCA_964551345.1 uncultured Rhodothermales bacterium | reverse complement strand
CGTCGTCTTCACTTCGGGGTCGACTGGTGAGTCTAAAGCTGTGCTCCACTCACTCGGCAATCACGTCTTCAATGCCGAGGGATCCAGAGCCAACATCGCCCTCGAGCGTGGCCACAGGTGGCTGCTCGCGCTTCCGTTGTATCACGTCGGCGGGCTCGCCATCGTCTTCCGCTGTATTCTCGCAGGTGCCACCATCGTCCTTCCGCGCAGTGGCGAATCCCTCGCCGACGCGCTTGCGCGCCTCCATCCCACACACATTTCTCTGGTGGCGACGCAACTGACGCGCCTGATCGACAGCGGCTTCCGCGACGATGAGCATCATCTCAATGCCATCCTGTTGGGCGGAAGCGCGATTCCCGTATCCCTTATTGATCGTGCGCTGAAGCTGAATCTCCCGATCCACACATCATACGGGATGTCCGAAATGGCGTCGCAAATTACGACCACGCCGCCGGGCGCGGATCGCAGCACACTCGCCACATCGGGCAGGCTGCTTCCACATCGTGAACTCCATATCGAAGAGAGCCACGTCTACGTGCGCGGACGAACGCGCTTCCTCGGCTACCTTTCGAGGCGCGGTATCGAGACGCCATTCGACGAGAACGGATGGTTCAAGACGGGCGACACCGGTTATCTCGACGATGAAAGGCGGCTCGTCATCACCGGTCGCGTCGATGACATGTTCATCTCCGGAGGCGAAAACATCCAGCCGGGGCGCATCGAACGGGTGCTGTCGGCACTGCCGGAAATCAAGTCGGCCATGGTTGTGCCGGTTCCGGATGACGAGTTCGGAGAGCGGCCGGTAGCGTTCATCGAGACCGCCATGGAGATCGAGCGGGACGACATCTCGAACCGGCTCCGCGAGAGATTGCCCGGATTCATGATCCCCGTCGCCTATTTTCCCATGCCCGAGGATTCGGGCCCGTCATTCAAGCGTTCCCGCCGCGATCTTAAGGCGCTGGCAAGAAAACTGGTTGAGCGCGGGTAGAATCCGCCTCAGAGCCTCTGGAGCCAGAAAACCAGAATGTCGTCTCCGAACTCCGGCACCTCACTCTCCGCGAGAATATTCTTCAGCACGGAGTTAACCGGCTCATCCTCCCATAGCGCAACGGTCGCGGCGCGGCAGATGCCTTCCTCGCCGACCATCTCTCCCGACTTAAGTCGTTGCTCCATCAAGCCGTCGGTGTAGGTAACCAAGGCGCTCTCAGGAGGAAGTTCGATGGTGTGATCCGTGAAGTCGGCGCCCGGATCAAGCCCGAGGATGATGTCGCTGTGCTCTACGACACTCGTGTTCTGTGGCGTAACGAGTATCGGTCGGCAGTGACCGGCATTCGTATACGTGATGAGGTTCTTCTTGCTCTCCCACTTGATGAGCAGAAGCGAGGCAAACGTCTCCTCCATCACCTCATCCTGCATCAAGAGATGGTTGACGCGCTGCATCAAATCAGCAGGCGACGACGTTTCGCGCAGCATCGCGTGGAGCGTTCCACGAACGTAGCTGAGGAAGCTGAAGGCGTAAAACTTCGCCTGCAATCCCTTCCCCATAACATCACCGATGGTGAAGATGAAGGTGCCGGGCTCAGACTCGGTCCAGTCGAAGAGATCGCCGCCGCCGTGCTCGCGCGGGCTGTTATGGAAGAAGACGCGATGGCCGTCGACGTTCGGGAGCTTCTTCGGCATGAGCTTCTGTGAGAAGTCTTTGCCAATGCGCGCGTCGAGTTGCGTCTGAAAGATCTTGGTGCGCTCGAGCAGTCGATCGATGCGCGTTAAGAGCTGATCAATGTCGAACGGCTTGGTGATGTAATCATCCACGCCGGTGCGCATCCCGCGCAGGCGCGAGCTGTCATCCGCCTTCGCGGTCAGGAAGATGAACGGAATCGCACGCGTTGATTTCTCGTCCTGCAGAGACTGTTGCAGAGCAAACCCATCCATCTTCGGCATCATGATATCCGAGATGATGAGATCGGGAATCGTTTCGGTGACGCGTTCGAGCGCTTCCTCGCCGTTGGCCGCCGTGCGGACCGAATACTGCTTACTTAGCCGATATTCGAGCAGGCGCCGCAGCGTGTGCTCGTCCTCGACGACTAGAATGGAATGTTTAGCCATGGGTCCTGCTCCGCGCAGACGACGAATTCAAGCCGATTAATGGAATCGTTAAGCTGACGATAACTCAACTTCTTGGTGCACGCTTTGATCATCAAAAGTCCCATACCACGCTCGGGAAATTTCTCGAGGATCTCGCTGCGGGCATTTAACTGCGCGTTGAGGTCGAAGCCTTGTGAATTATCATCGATTGCGCACCAGACGTTCTCTCGATTCCGCGCGAATGCAAGCGAAAGCATAGGCTCACGATCATCAAAATCAGCGTGCTGAATCAGGTTCGAGAGCCACTCGTGCACGGCTAGCTTCAACTGATGAAGTGCCGCTACGTCGAGCGGCGGCTGAAACGTACCCTCACGCTCCCAGCGCACAAAAAGAGCGTGCACCCGGTCAACGACATCCTCAAGATCGGAATATCGGAACGTCAGCGGTGGCGACGAAAACGATGGTGGTGGGAAGGAAGCAGGCGACACGAGAGGCTCGCGCATTTCAGGGATCGGTTCGATTAGGCGAGCGAGCCTTGAGCCGCCGAAACGGTCGGAAACTGGCGAAAAACCTTGTATGTACGCGTCAGCTGAACGACGACCTGAACCGGGCGGGACACTGAAGCGAACACGACCTGACCGTCCAGCGGCGAAACCTGCCGGTAGAGGCTGAAGATCGAGCCCAGACCAGTTGAGTCCAGGATGCCGGTATCGGTGAAATCCAGTATGAAATTGCGGGTACCGCTCTGCACGTGCTCCTGGCAGGCGCTCTTGAAGTCGGCGGCGTTGCGGAAATCGAGCGCCTTTCCGATCCGAACGACAACCGTCTCCTCCGTGGCCGGCTCAATCGCGAAACTCATCGTCTGCTGCATGTTTGTGTATCCTGGCTGCTTACTCGGGGGGTAGCTGGTCGCAGTATCGGCAGCGCCGGGCCGGTGTTAAGCGATCACTAATTAACCTCGCTTTGACGAAGGAGCCGTCGGCCTGATGGATGCCGCGAATCGCGCCGCTGCATCTCATCTTCTTTATATCGGCCGTTAACAACTTCATCCGGCGTACGCTTCAACAGAATCAATCATCTACCTGCGCCTGCCCCCCGGCCCTACCACAAGCCGTGCCGGGAACTGGGTGGATGCTCCTCAACAACCGCTAAGTTATTGAACCCGAAGGATAATTGCGGAACTTCAGCTAAATCAAAGCCCGCTGCGGCCCGAAAAAGCCGCTCGAACCTGGCTATCGACATCGCGTTGCAACGCCGACCCGAACGCAAAGCTGTAGATACGTGAAAACCTTTCCTACGACGGGTCAACTTCTCCATGTCTTTTCGAATCCTCATTCTGATACTCGCCGCACTCGCGATGGCGGGCTGCGCGCGGTCGGATCGGCCTCCATATCCGGAGGACGAGTTTGAGGATGAGGTGCGCCCCGTCTCTGAAAGCTGGAACGTTGTATACAGCGTCACAGAAAGTGCTTCGCGTGATAGTGGAAGCCGGCCGCGCCTGCATATGGATGCCGGCTACATGGCGTCCTATGAGAACGATAGCACCTACACGCTATTGATGGCGGCCGAATCCGGAGGAGATGGGCGAGTCGGAGCCGTCATTTTTGATGTTGATCAGGGGGATACATCAGCCGTCATTGAGGCGCAACGCATCGTTTATATGGATGAGGATCGGCGCTTCGAAGCGTCGGGGGATGTTGTGGTTGATGGACGTGAGGAGAGGCGGATGTGGAGTGAACGCTTGTTCTGGGATGAATCGACGCAGCGAATATGGGCACCGGGCTTCGTTCGCATCGTCACGCCGAGCGAAAGGATCGAAGGATATAATCTCGATGCAGATGAGGACCTCGACAACTATTCTCTCGAGCGCGTGACGGGAGACGCGGATATCGAGGAGGACGACGAAGGCTCATCATGATGCGACTCGGCCTTATCCTTCTATTTATGCTGCATTGGTCGGACGCCGCAGCGCAGACGCGAGATACGACGGCGACGCAGGTGGAAATCCTGCATGCCGACTCGCTGATTGGTCGCGTGATCAATGACCAACGAGTCCGCAGCCTGGTCACAGCCCGACTTCGACAGGAGGAGACATTTTTACGTGCCCGCCGCGCGACCCAGTATCTGGATCGAGGTGAGATCCTCTTCATCGGCAGCGTCGAGATCGCCGAGCGCGGTGACTCGCTCCGCGCCGACACCGTCCTCTACAACACGCGCACGAAGACCGGCCAGGCGCAGGGCAACGTCTGGCTAACCGACGGTGAGGTCGTCGTTACGGCGCCCTCGGCGAGCTACGACACCCGCGCGAAACACGCGATTTTTGATGCAGGCGTCACGCTCAGAGATAGCACGACATTGCTTCGCAGCCGCGAAGGCGAGTACTGGTCTGATGATCGCCGGGCAGAGTTCGCGGGCGACGTTCGTCTGGATGAGGAGCAGTCGACGCTCGTCGCAGACTCGATCACCTATTTTCGGGATGAGGAAATCTCCGTCGCGCGGGGAAATGTCGCTGTAGTACACCTTGAGACGGATGAAGAGGCGGAAGCGCCCTCACGCACGCTTTTGTTTGGTGATCACGCGTACAATGCGAACCGCGAGAATTACAGTCGGATGAGCGGCAATCCGCTGCTCGTGCAGATCGAAGTCGACTCACTGGGTGCTCCGCGAGACACGCTCATCATCCGGTCGCACGAGCTTGAGGCGACGCGCTCCGACTCGCTGCACCGCCTGACAGGCGTCGGAGCCGTCCGCGTGTGGCAGGCAGGATTGGCCGCCGTCGCAGACTCACTCGTCTTCGACCGATGGCGCGATGCCTCGATTCGTGCCGGAGACGAGGAGGCGAGACTCTTCAGAAATCCTACTGCGTGGATGGACGAGATGCAGCTAAACGGAGATACGTTGCGCATTGCAGGGCGAGAGGGCGGAGTCGATACGCTTTACGTCTGGAGCCAAAGCTTCGTCGCGCAGTTCGATTCGACGCTCGAGCGAATCCACCAACTTAAGGGCAGGGATCTGGTCGCGCTGTTTACGGATGACACGCTGAGGACCATGCAGACCGGCCCAAATGCGGAAGCCATCTATTACCTCAAGAATGACGGAGATGAGCTGCGAGGAGGTGTTCGTGGTTCGGGTGATGAAATATTCTTCCGGTTCCGAGCTGGTGATCTGCATCAGGTTGCTATCGTCTCAGGGACCGAAGGAGAGTACACGCCGGCCGATCAACTTCCGGATCCGTATCAGCTCGACGGCTTTCGATGGGATCCTCTTTTGAGGCCGCAGAAACTCGAGCTCATCGGCGGTATTGATCTCGATGCACCCTTCGATTCAAGAGCAAAGAACTCACCTTCCGCCGTCGCCGAAGGCACGAACGCAATACCCGCCATTACTCCACGACCCCGCACCCTAGATGGAAATTCCGAAGACTGACAACGCGCTGACGCTGCGGGCCGAGGATCTCACGAAGCGGTATCGTAAGCGCGCCGTCGTGCAAGAGGCGAGTCTGAGCGTGCAGCAGGGTGAGGTTGTGGGATTGCTCGGGCCAAACGGCGCCGGGAAGACCACCACCTTCTACATGATTGTGGGGATGATCAGGCCGAACGGTGGAGAAATCTATCTGGGCGACGAACGGATCACCAACCTCGCGATGTACCGGCGCGCGCGGCGTGGCATCGGATACCTCGCGCAAGAGGCGTCCGTTTTCACGCAGCTCACGGTCGAAGACAACCTGCACGCCGTGCTGGAATTTCAAGACATCAGCCGCAGTGAACGCCGCGAACGCGTCGACACCCTCATCGCGGAGTTCGGGCTCGAGACGGTCCGCCGCTCGAAGGGATACATGCTCTCAGGTGGTGAACGCCGTCGAACCGAGATCGCCCGTGCTCTCGCCACGCGACCAAGATTTCTCTTGCTTGATGAGCCCTTTGCGGGCGTCGACCCGATCGCCGTCGAAGACATCCAATCGATCGTGGCCGGCCTCAAGGAGCGAGGGATCGGCGTGCTCATAACGGACCACAACGTGCACGAGACACTCGCTATCACCGACCGCGCCTACCTTCTCTACGAAGGCCGGATCCTGACGCACGGCACGTCAGAAGCGCTTGCCGAAGATGAAGAAGTGCGCAGGCGTTATCTCGGGGAGAAATTTACGCTTGAGCGCTATCGGTGAGCAATAACCGTGGCGGCACGGGCCATCGTTGAAATAGCACCATCCAGAGATCTCTTGCGGCGATACTTCATGATCCTGCGAGGAACTGCCATGACTTCTGGTTATGCTACGTTCCGAGAATTCAAATCTGAGAGAGTCACGCGTCTTGCCGATCGATTGGATCCCACGGTCGCCGCAATTTAGCGGCAGGACGCGTATCATAGCACATCACATCACACAAGCTCTGTCACCATGGTTGTAGTAATGGAACCCGGCGCCGAAGAGGCGCAGATCGAGAACGTTATCTCTCGCCTGAACGAGTTCGGGTTCGATGTACATCGTTCGAGCGGCGTCAATCAGATCGTTCTCGGTGCGATCGGCGTGCAGCCGGAATTCGACACGCGCCTGATCCGGGTGCTTGACGGCGTGGCGAGCGTTTATCGAGTGACTGAGCCATACAAGTTCGCGAGCCGGTCGTGGCGGAAGGAGAACTCGATCGTGGAGGTCGGCGAGCTTCGGCTCGGCGGCGATGAGGTCGTCGTGATGGCCGGACCTTGCTCCGTTGAAAGCGAAGAGCAGATTCATGCCTCGGCGGCGGCCGTGGCTGCAGCGGGTGCACGCATTCTACGTGGGGGCGCCTTTAAGCCTCGGACATCCCCATATGCCTTTCAGGGTCTGGGAGAAGACGCACTGCGAATGATGCGCGAAGCTGCTGATGCACAGGGCCTTAAAGTTGTCACCGAGGTGATGGAGATCGGTCAGATCGACATGATCGCGGAGAAGGCGGACATCCTGCAGGTGGGCGCACGCAACATGCAGAACTTCCCGCTTCTGAAAGAACTCGGCCGCGCCGGGCTCCCCGTCTTCCTCAAGCGCGGGCCCTCAGCCACAATCGACGAATGGCTGATGAGTGCCGAGTACGTAATGGCGAGTGGAAATCCTCACGTCATTCTCTGTGAGCGTGGTATCCGGACCTTTGAGACCTACACGCGCAACACGCTCGATCTCTCGGCCGTGCCCGTTCTCAAGAAGAAGAGCCATCTGCCGGTGTTCGTCGACCCTAGCCACGGCACCGGAATTCGCGGCAAAGTAACCCCGATGGCACGCGCCGCGGTTGCCGCCGGGGCCGACGGGCTCATGATCGAGACGCATCCCGATCCGGACCATGCACTGAGCGACGGCCCTCAGTCGCTTTACTTCTCGCAGTTCGAGGAGCTGATGCGCCAGATCGAGCTGATCGCGACCGCAATCGGACGCAGCCTCCGGGAGCCGGACCCCTCGCGAACGCGGCTCGCGTGACGCATTTGTAACGGTATTTCCTGCTGCCGACCTGCACGAATCCTCAGGTACCGCCACGCACTACATTGAGAATCTATTCTCAATTAATCGCAGGTGCGTATGTGCGGAATCGTCGGGTATATCGGCAATAAGCAGGCGGCGCAGTTACTGCTAACGGGACTTCAGCGGTTGGAGTACCGCGGCTATGACTCGGCCGGCCTAGCCCTCACAGGCGAGAATGGTCTGCACCTCCGCAAGCAAAAGGGGAAGGTAGGCGAACTCGCTGCGGCGATAGGCAGCAATGGCATCGAAGGTGCCACCGGTATCGGTCACACGCGCTGGGCCACGCACGGATTTCCGAGCGACGCCAACGCCCATCCGCACGTCAGTGGAAGCGGTGATTTCGCACTCGTTCACAACGGCATCATCGAGAACTACGCGTCGATCCGCGAGCGTCTCACGCGCGAGGGATACAGGTTTCAGAGTCAGACGGACACCGAGGCGCTGGTTCATCTGATCGATGACGTGCGAAAGGCGGCCGGATTATCACTCGAGGAAGCCGTTCGCCAGGCGCTGACGCAGGTTCACGGCACCTACGGCATCGCGATCGTCTCGGCAGAAGATCCGGATCTGCTGATCGCTGCGCGAATGGGCAGTCCGCTCATCCTCGGAGTCGGTGAAGGCGAGTACTTCGTTGCCTCGGATGCCGCGCCGCTCGTTGAACATACTCGCCAGGTCGTGTACTTGAACGACGGCGAGATGGTCGTCATTCGGCGGTCCGGGTATGAGGTCAAGAGCATCGACAACGAGCCGCTCGATAAGGAGGTGCACGAGCTGGAGTGGGATCTGGAGGAGATCGAGAAAGGTGGTTATGATCACTTCATGCTGAAGGAGATCATGGAGCAGCCGGAATCGATCGAAAACTGCATGCGCGGCCGCATCAGTGTCGAGAACAACTCGGTTTTGCTCGGCGGATTGATCGACGTGATGGATCAGCTCCGCGACGCGAAGCGGATCATCATCAATGCCTGTGGAACGTCCTGGCACGCGGGCCTCGTGGGAGAATATCTCATCGAGGAGCTGGCTCGGATTCCGGTCGAGGTGGAGTATGCCAGTGAGTTCCGCTATCGAAATCCGATTTTGCGTGATGGTGACGTCGTCCTCGTGATTTCGCAGAGTGGTGAAACGGCCGATACGCTCGCCGCCGTCCGCGAGGCGAAGAGCAAGGGCATCCTCGTGATCGGGATCTGCAACACGGTCGGCTCGACGATCGCGCGTGAGACGGACGCCGGCGTTTATCTGCACGCGGGGCCGGAAATCGGCGTCGCCTCGACGAAAGCGTTCACCGGTCAGGTCACCGTGCTCGCAATGATCGCGCTCGCCCTCGCACAGGGCCGCACGCTGTCGGATGCGGAAATGGCGGAGGCCATCGCTGAGTTGGCTTCGATTCCGGACAAGGTTCGCAACGTACTGGAACTGAACGACGAAATCCGGGAGATGGCGCGCGATTATCGCTTCGCCTCGAACTTCCTCTATCTCGGACGCGGCTATAACTTCCCGGTGGCGCTCGAAGGCGCCCTCAAGTTGAAGGAGATCTCCTATATCCACGCGGAAGGTTATCCGGCCGCTGAGATGAAGCACGGGCCGATCGCGCTCATCGACCGGTTCATGCCGGTCGTCTTTATCGCGATGAAAGACCGCACGTACGACAAGGTGATGTCCAATATCGAGGAGGTCGTCGCGCGGCAGGGTTCGGTAATCGCCATCACCGACGGCGAGAGCGGCGAACTGGATGCGCTCTGCGAGTACGTCATCCGCATACCTGAGGTGATGGAGTTCATCTCGCCGCTGCTGACGGTCGTGCCTCTGCAATTGCTGTCGTACCACATCGCGTTGATGCGTGGCTGCCATGTCGACCAGCCGCGTAACCTCGCCAAGAGCGTGACGGTGGAGTAGGGAAAGCCCTGCCTGCACTCAGACACGCAGCGGTCCTGTACTGAGGTTGAGGATACGCGCTAAACCTTACTGTGTCTGCCTTCAGGAATGGGATGAGCATTTGTCTTGCGTCCGAAGGGACGGCTTGAGTGCTGCAGGGACGTAAGCGCGGCTCTCGCCGTCCGGGCAGACGACGAGTGAACCGCGGCGATGCCGTGCCCCGTTCTCCCCAAACCCTGAACCCGGTTGTTCATACCTGAACCGCCCGGGCGCCGCGGCGTACTGTCGACGCAACTCCTCCAAGCTATTATCCGTGATGATCAAGCAGGATACGCTCGACGAAATCAACCAGCGCTTCAGGGAAGTGAACGATCTCATGTCCCAGCCGGAGATCGCGACGGATCCGGGCAGGATGCGAGAACTCAACCGTGAGCGCGGCCGTCTTCAGGAGCTCGTTGAGGTGATCGATCGGTATGAGGCCGCGAAGCAGGAACGTGATGATCTGCTGGAGCTGACGCGCACCGAGGCGGACGATGAGATCGTCGAGATGGCGCGTGCCGAGCTAGGTGCGATCGAGGAGCGGCTGCCGAAGATCGAAGAAGACCTGCAGTTCATGCTGATCCCGCGCGATCCTGAAGACGAGCGGGACGCCATCGTCGAGATCCGTGCCGGCACGGGCGGTGATGAGGCGAGTCTCTTTGCGGGCGACCTGTTTCGGCTCTACGTGAAGTTTGCCGAGAGCAGGGGCTGGAAAGTGGAGGTAATCGAGGGCTCAGAGGGAACGCAGGGCGGATTCAAGGAGATCGTCCTGAGTGTGCAAGGGGCGGATGCGTTCGGCACGCTCAAGTACGAGAGCGGTGTCCACCGCGTGCAGCGCGTTCCGGCGACCGAATCAAGCGGCCGCATACATACGTCAGCCGCGACCGTCGCTGTGCTTCCGGAAGCCGAGGATGTGGACGTTGATCTTCAACAGAACGATCTGAAGATCGACGTCTATCGCTCGAGCGGCCCTGGCGGGCAGTCGGTCAACACGACTGACTCAGCCGTTCGCATCACCCACATCCCGACGGGCGTCGTCGTCACGTGCCAGGACGAGAAGAGCCAGCACAAGAACAAGGACAAGGCGCTGCGGGTGCTGCGGTCGCGTCTTTACGAGATGGAGATGGAGAAGCGGAATGCCGAGCGCAGCGAAGCCCGGAAGTCGATGGTGGGCTCAGGCGACCGCTCCGCCAAGATTCGCACGTATAACTTCCCGCAGGATCGCGTTACGGACCACCGCCTCGAAGGCGACCAAAAGAACTACCCGCTCCATGTGGTGATGGACGGCGAACTCGACGAGATCATACGCACGCTGCGGACGGCGGAAAACGTGGAGCGTCTGGCGGG
>CAZKDQ010000064.1:1450-4139 GCA_964551345.1 uncultured Rhodothermales bacterium | reverse complement strand
GCCTGCTTCACGAACTTCGTCCAATCGCTTTCATCCTGGTAGTCCTCGACCACATTCGTGTCTGACGCGAGGCGATAGCTCGTCATCAGCCGCTCGACATCACGACGCATCGTCTCCAGCGCGTTGCGGACGAGATCCGTCCGGAAGCCACGTTCTCCGAGCTCAACCACGAAGTCCATCGAGATCATCCGGCCCAGCGCGCGGCCGAGATCGACCATCTTGCGCTGGCTCAGCTGCAGGTCCACGTTGACGTTGAGCGAATCCTTGAACATGTCCGCGACACGCTCGGTGAGCTTATACGATTTCAGATAGGAGAGGAGATTCTTCTCTCGCGTCTTCCGCATGAACTTTAAGACGCCCTCTGAAATCTGCTGATAGAGGATGTCATTCGACCCTTCGAAGATCTGGAACGGCCGGCTGTCCACGAGTGAACGCCCGGCGATGTGATCGAGGCGATATCCCTTGGCACCAACGAGCTGCAGCAGAGACTGCGACGCATCATGCATGAGATCCGTAACGACGCTCTTAATGGCGTTTGAGGAGACGGCCTCCTTCGACATGTCCCGATCCATGTGCGCGTGCTCGCTCGTGTATGTGCACATCGCGCTGCACACCGTGAACGACGCCTGCAGGCGCGCGAGACGCTCCTGAACCTGGTCGTAGTTGAGCAGTGATGTGCCGCCGACTTCCCGGTTGCGGCAATGTTCGATCGCTTCATCGAGGATGCGCTGCAGAAAGCCCATCCCCATGCCCGGAAACTGCGTACGACTGCGGTTCAGAAGGTCGAGCATCATCTTGATGCCGGTACTTCCAGGCTGAAGTCGGCTCTCTTCACTCACCCGCACGTCGATGCGGTTGCGTCCGTAAGGGATCATGTAGAGGCCGAGGTTCTGATAGTACTCCTCGACCACGATGTGCTGGTCGGGATCAGTGACATCGCAAATGAAGAAGTCGATGTCACGAGCGAGGCCGCCGTCGTCATCACGGCGGCGAGCCGTCACGAGCCAGAAATCCGCCCATCCGGTAAGGCCGCCCCAGTGTTTCATCCCGCGGATGTGGTAGCGGCCGTCGGATGTCGGCGAGTAATGCGTCTGCATGCTGAGCGCATCAGAGCCAAAGGATGGCTCGGTGATCATGAGCCCGCCCATGTGCTTCTTCTTCAGCACGCGTTCGAACACCTCGCCGCGGCGTGATTCGCAGGCATACTTGCCAACCGGCTGCAGGAAGAGCGCCCCGTTGATGCCGATGGTAAGCGAGAGTGCAAGTGATTCGTACGATGACGCGGCGAGCACGGCCTGGCATTCGTGCGGTTTGATGCCGCGACCTCCATACTCTTCGGGTACAAAGACCGACAACGGGTCGCGCGCCCGGATCTCTCGCAGCACGTACGGCGGCATGTCCCGCTTCAGGCTGAATCGTTCGATATCACCCCGAACGGAAAACACCTGGCGCAATGTCGATCGATACTCGTCGAGGAATTCCTCGAACGGCAGGTGCGAAGGTCGGGCCGGAGCTATGGAACGAGCGTCGTCCGTTGGTGAACCGGGCATCAGCAAAGCGAAGGTGGTTAAAGCGGATCGGCTATAGAAACAGGCGACCTAAGACGCGCTTCGCTTCCGCGGGTTCGCACCTTCCCGTTACAACAACGATCCGATGCAAAAATGGGCGGCACCTGAGAGGCACCGCCCATAACCAATCGGCCTTCGGATATCGTCAGAAGGGGAGATCGTCATCCGGAGTGAATGACGAGCTGTCTGCGACCACTTCCTTGCCGCCGTTCTGATGCTGATTCCCGCCGCGGTTCGACTGCTGGCGATTACCGTAGTTGCCGCCTCCCGAACCGAAGCCGGAGGAACTACCGCCCGATCCTTTCGAATCGAGCATCTGCATTTCCTGCGCCTTGACCTCCGTCGAATAGCGAGTGTTGCCGTCGCGATCCTCCCAGGTGCGCGTCTGCAGCGATCCTTCAAAATACACTTGCGAGCCCTTCTTCAGGTACTCACCGCAGATTTCGGCAAGGCGGGCCCAGGCGACTACCGTGTGCCATTCCGTCCGCTCAACCAACTCACCATTCGAGTCCTTGTAGCTCTCGTTGGTGGCCAGGCGAATGTTGCAAACGGCCGTCCCGCTGCCGGTGTAGCGCAGTTCGGGGTCCTGCCCCAGATGTCCGATGAGGATGACTTTGTTTACTCCTCGTGCCATGATTACACCTCCTAAGTGTTTGGTGATGTGTCTTCGTTCCTGGCAATCTACATGAGCCCGCCGGCGAACCGGCCAATCCCGCTGTGCGAATACCAGGAGATGCATCGATGACTTTACTTCGAGCGCTTACACGATAAGACATACGAAAGTCCGACGTATAACCTTTCCGCGAAATAAAATTCCTCGAGGTGACACCTGTGTGTCATAGTCGATCCGGGAAACGTTCGTGAGCACGGTCCATACCATAGCCGCGTGGTTTCAACTACACCATCCTTATGCCGCAAGAGAAAATTTTCGACCCCGAGTTCACCGAGAACGCCAGTGCGGTAGAAGCTTACGCGGATTTTGTGGCGGTCGTGAGACAGCTCCGCCGCGACTGCCCCTGGGATCGCGAACAAACGCATGAGAGCGTCCGACACCTGCTCATCGAGGAGGCGTACGAAACTGTCGAAGCCATCGAAAAGGAAGATTATGATGAGCTGAAACG
>CAZKDQ010000064.1:0-1350 GCA_964551345.1 uncultured Rhodothermales bacterium | reverse complement strand
TGGGAGAAGGTGCACGAGGAGATCGAAGAGTTCCGGAAGCTCGTCGAGGGAGGCGCGCCGACTTCAGAATCCGAAAAGGAATTTGGGGATTTGATCTTCGCGCTGGTGAACTACGCGCGATTCGCCGGCATAAACCCCGAGAACGCGCTGCGCCACACGAACGACAAGTTCGTCCGTCGCTTCCAATATGTCGAAAGTCAACTTCGCGGGCGGGGAGAGACACCAGCTGATTCCACGCTTGATGCGATGGATAAGCTCTGGAATGAGGCCAAGGCGCAGGAAGACTGACTTCCCAATCACTCAGCGATACGCCATGCCTACCGTTCTGGAGTCGATTGCCACCGCAAACCCGCCCCACCGCGGGTCGCAGCAGGATGCCGCGGCGTTCATGCAGCGCATCGAATCGCTGTCGCCGTCACTACGCCGGCGCATCCCGCTGATTTACGAGCGATCAGGGATCGACTTCCGCTACTCTTGCATCCCTGACTATGTCTGCGAGGATCCGAACGACTTCCGGTTCTTCCCGCAGAACTGGCGATTGCAACCCCCGCCGACGACGCGCCAACGCAATGCGTGGTATCGCGACAATGTCATCCCGATCGCCGAAAAGGCCGCTCGAGAAGCGATTGGCAGATCAGGTTTTACGAACAACGAAATCACGCACCTGATTGCCGTCAGTTGCACCGGCTTCTTTGCGCCCGGCATCGACATCGAACTCGTCAAAGCGTTGGATCTCCAACCATCGACCCGCCGCACGATCATCGGCTTCATGGGCTGCTATGCGGCTTTCAATGCAATGCGAGTCGCCGATGCGATCTGCCGCGCTGAGCCGTCGGCCCGTGTGCTGGTCGTATGCGCCGAACTCTGCACGCTGCACTTCCAGGTGGAGGATTCACTGGAAAGCGCGGTGGTCAATGCACTTTTTTCGGATGGAGCTGCGGCGGCGATCATGGCATCACGCGATGAAGCCGACGCTGCGGGAAGCCTCGCCTACGTTGGAAATCACACGCTACTGGATAGTGATTCGAGGGCCGATATGAGCTGGGATATCGGCGATCACGGATTTCTGATGGGCCTCTCGTCGCGCGTTCCGGAGGTGATCGCCAAGCGGCTTCCGGGATATGTGCAGGAGCTTACCAGTGCCATCGGCGGCCGAGACCGCGTCGGCTTCTGGGCGATTCATCCAGGTGGAAGGGCCATTGTCGAAAGCGCGCAGGAGGTGCTGTCGCTTCAGGACGACGACGTGCAGGATAGCCTCGAGGTGCTTCGGCTTCATGGCAACATGAGTTCACCCACGATCCTGTTCGTGCTCGCTCGCATCCTGAATCGGCTGAACTCGGGTGGAAACAT
>CAZKDQ010000063.1:2824-15134 GCA_964551345.1 uncultured Rhodothermales bacterium | reverse complement strand
GCAGACAGCGGCAACCGTTGATCAGGCGTGTTCCGACGAAAATCACGTGTCAGCAGACTCTCCGCCTCAGCTGTAAACCGGACACCTCGTTATTATTCACCTCTCGAAGACAATCTAACAGGCGCCGTGCCCTGACACTCCAGCATATAGCGTCGGAATTTAATATCGTGTACCATGGGCTAAATTACGCCTTGTACCGTTTTTTCCTGATCGGGACGAAATAAATAATGTCAAGAACATACCGGTCAGCGTTATTTCCAACGAAGATCGGAGAATCGCCATGCGTTCGTCTCATCTCAGTCTCATCCTGATCTTATTTAGCCTTAACGCTTGTAATTTAACCGACGGCCCAAATGCGGGTCTCGAGGGTAAAACGTTCGAATTATCAGAGGCACGGATAGTCCAACCAAGTGAAGACAGGACATACGATCTGCTTGAGCGATGGAGGAGCACTCGTTTCGGCGCGTTTACAAGGATAACAGGCGGCCGAATCTCGTTTCTCGAAGGCAACCAATTCAGCCTGTTTCTGGATTCAGAAGTCGACTATCATTGTGAAGCGCATCGACCTGATTGTATAAGTCGATGGCAATCATCACCGATTGAGTTAACTGGGGAGTATGTACAGAACGGATACATCGTCGAGTTCAATGGTGCTGGCGGCGTCAGTTTTGCGGGCATGATTTCGTCTTGGAAGTCCGATTCTCACACGATTACGATCCGCGCATTCAGTCCAGTCGTTTTCGATCTGTTAGGCGACGGTCATCGCCGGCCAACCGCGCTCGTTTTCACGATCGACGGCCGGGCCCCTTCTTTTGATTATCCCGTAACGTCAGCGTCCCCCAGGGATGAGTTGTGGAAATTGGAGTCGGTCATAGAGATGCAGTGTGATTTCAGGGGGGATGAACCTTGCGAACGAACCGAGTCTTCCCTCCCATTCACGATTGGTTTCTCGTCACAGGGTCCAGTCTTATTAGACGAGGTTAGGATTCAATTATCGGATGACAGTTACTCGATAACTGCTCGTGTGGATCAACGCGATTTTGCCAGTATAACGGGTCGTCTCAATACCTCCGGTAGTGTGCTACACTTCGACCCCGCTGGTCCGAATGAAATGGCAGCCCGGATTACAGGGGATTACATGGACATTTGGTTTGGAAGGCTCCACTACGGCGCGAATAATCGTACTTTCACCAACCTATCTGGACGGTACAAAAAGCAATAGTCGCCACGGACTCGTCCTTGTCCAATGTTTAGTCGAAGTGCACTCGCTCCACTAGGAGACTGTTGAACGACTGACCTTTGCACAGGCCGTTGAGATTCGATCAGATCAAGGCGCGCGAAATTCGGCGACTGAGGCGTACTGGCGTACGCCGCAGGGAGCCGAATTGAAGTGCAACGCAGAGATGATCGATAAATCAACGGCCTGCTAGGTGCGCACGGGGCGTGGTGATTTAGCGAAAACAGATACTTAGATCGATCCCGCGAGTAGATCCTGCACGCCTACTTGATGAAACGGCAGGTTGCGCTCGATACATAAAGCATGACCGACGGATGGCTTATCAATAGTCCTGCTTCGAACTGCCAATTGCAGATTGTGGCTCAACCGTTTGCTATACGAAACCTCTGACTTCCTCGGCAACGCCCATCACGCATAGTTGCCGGCGACCAAGATGGGCCGAATCAAAACAGATTCGTGTGCCGTCTCGATTCCATCGGGGGTGAAAATCACACCTCCAATCCGTTCCTGCTATCGACGCTGGAGTCTTGAGGCTGATAAGGTCACTGCGCTCGGACCGAGAAGCATCATACAGCATCAGTGTCTGTTCGAAATCCTTATTTGGGTACGTATCATTTACCCAGATATGGTTATGAACCGGGTGGATCATCGGATGACCATCCTCGTCCAGCACGCCCTGCGCAAAAGGCTCGCTCTTCCTGTTCTCGACATGGATGCGCCGGAAGCTCTCGCCGTACATCCTGCGGCGTATCCACTTCCCCGTCACGCGTTTCGAGACCGCATGGATCACCTTGATCAGTCCCGGTACGCGCACTCGTTTTACTTTTCCAGCCATCGCATTCTGGCGGCACCACACGACGATGTGATCGTCGCCTTCCCAGTCGAAATGTGAAACGCGATCATCGGCTATTGTTCGCCATTCACCTGTCGCCAGATCCATCACGATGAGGTTTGTTGTCATCGCGCCGGCCGGCGTCGCTCGGCGATGCAGCAGACAGACGCGCTTGCCGGAAGGAGAGATGCTCGCGTGCGTGAGGAAGTCCGTCGCTTCGTCCACTTCGCCGAAATTGCGTCTCGATACCTCCGCGAGCGAAAGAAACAGCTCGCGTTTCCCGCTTGCGAGGTCGACGTGGAAGAGTCCATCCTGGTCGGCCGGCAACGACTCTGGCCGTTTAGTCGCATACCCATAGGCAGCGTAGGACCTCGCCAGCCGATGGAAATCGACTGACACGCCGAACGTCCCATCGGCCGATGTGTCGCTGAGCGTAAAATCAAGGTATCGGCTCGTGCCCGTGTCGAGGTCAAGGATGCAGGCGACAGCTCGCCCATCCGGAGCGTGGTTAAATGCGATCCGTCCATCGGGAAGCCAGTGCTGCCTTGCACCCTGTTGCCAGTTCCAAGCTGTTGTCTCAGCAACGACCTCGACTGCGCCAGAAGCGTCGTCAATCACTGCGACCTGGGCCGCTTCTCCCGCCCGAGGCACATGGTCTTCCGTGACGTTCGTCTGCAGCGCAAGAAGTTTTCGATCGTGAGGATCCCATGGTATGAGGTCGTGGAATCCGAAGAAGTGGCTCAAGCCGTCGGTCAATACACGAAATGGTAGGGGCATGCAGTCGTTAAGGTTAACTTAGTCGGCTTAGTCGCACCACGCAGCTATTTGGATGCAACAGTAGGGACCGGTGCAGGTGCGGCATCTTCGTGACCTACCGTAAGCCTGCGGCACTCGATGAGGTTGACCACGGCCGTTAGTACCCACGCGCTGTTGTATGCGATTACGGCTCCCATCATCCCTAGCACGGGCGTCAGTCCTAGTGCCAGGATGACACAGGCGAGTGCGGCAAGACCTGTACTGATGGTCGCGTAGCGGATAGAGCCTGCGGCGATGAGCACACCCACAGACATCGATGTCACGCTCATGAATGGGAACGACCACGCAAGCACTCGGAGCACGGGGATAGCACCGGCATAAGCCTCGCTTCCGGTAAGCACTTCGAACACCCACGGCGCGAACAGGGTCAGGAACAGTGCACCCATCATTCCGAGCAACAACAACCCCCCGACCGATCCTGCCAGCAGCCTACCCGCCTGAGCTAGTTTACCGACGTGAAAGAGCGCTGAGAACCGCGGGAAAACGACTACCGCCACAATCGTGCTGACCAGCATAAGGGTTTCGACGATGCGCTGTGCACCTCCGTACAGTCCAGCGGCCTCCTGGCCCAGTATTGCCTCAACAATGACTGGAGTAACTCCCAGGGGAATCGCTCCAAAAACTCCGATTATGCCGATCGGCAGCGCTATCCTAACGGTCTTTGCCATGAACCGCCTGCTCAACAGGCGTGGCCGGAAGCTCGCGAGCCGGACGTGGACCCACCATAAATTGAGGGCAAGCGTCACTACCATTGCCGTTGCCATCCCTAAAAACACCATCTCCGGCGTGCCGAAAAAGTACAAGGCTGCGAAGCCCAGACCCACTACCGAAAACTTCTCTACCACCGTTAGTAAGGCTTCGAACTTTAGCACTTCAAAAGCCTGATAAAACGAGCGGCAGTACTCGGCACCACGAAATGCGAGCGCGTAAACGCCGGCACCGGCGACGGCCGTTAGATGGGCGGGAGGATACTGTAGCGCCAGACCGATACCCATCGCGAGCACGAACCCGGCAGCAGCCAGTACAATTCTCGCCACGATGATGTTGGTGAAGAGCCTATCACTGACGCTGCGCCGGCGAGCAATCTCGCGGACGGTGTAACGTGCTGTTCCAAGATCAGCCAGCGACGATGTCATGAGCGTCAGCGCAAGGCTTGCGGTAAATACGCCGTATCCCTCCGTTGAGAGAAACCGCATTGTCGCTGCGGTTATGAACAGAAACCAGACAGGCTTCGCAATCGCAAAGCTCATCGCAAGCCAGCCCATATTTCGCACCATCGGGTGGTGGAGGGCCTTTTGAATCATGCGTGCAAACCGATTCATCAACAAAAGTAGAATAACTGACTTCCGCAGTCTGCGTAAACGACAAAAGCGACTTGCTTATCACCACGAACGCGGAGCTTCACATTCCTGATCTGTCCAAACCGTATGAGCGGCGCTACGCACCTGCCCTGACCATCGGTTCAGGATGACCGCCCGGATCGTCATCCCATCATACCGAGACGGGATCCGTGCCACGAGCTCCGGCTCACGTATGGGAATGAAGTCGCCGGTGATCACTGGCTCATCATTGGGGCAGTCAAGATAAGCGTATTCGAAACGCTCGACGATGTAGGTTGTATTGAGAGGGGTTAAACCTAGGCGCCAACTCCCGACACGATTTGGCGGGAGAACCGCCGGACCATCGATCGACACCTGGAAGTCGGAGCGCGACGTGACGTCCTGGAACGGCACATCGAGTGTGTTCACACGCGGATGCACTGACTTCCAGTGCTGCACCTGCTCGAGCACCTCCTCCTGCGAAAGGATCTCACGCGCGTGATAGTACCAGTCGACATCGAGCACGAGATCGTCGACTAGCCGCGTCTCGCGCCGATCGGAATAGAGACCAAAAATGGCGATGACGTCGCGCGAGGGCGGGTACTCGCTAACCCGCATCGGACGCACGCGGAGTTCTCGTCCGACCCGCCTCACGGATCCTGCTGCATATCGACCGTCGGCCGAACGAAGCTCATAATCGACGTATGCCCGCGGTTCGATACGTATGCTCATGATCCAGTCGCGATCGAACAACACGTTGCGGCAGTTGACCAGGCGCGCGGTACTGGAGCCGGGGTTCTCGATGCATCGGATCCTGCCATTGCGCACGCGGTGGTCGTGATTAGCGATCATCTTGTAGAACGTGAGGCTATTATCGTCCCCCCGCGTTGCCAGCTTGCCGAGGAAGTTGGCCACGCTCAAATCGGTGGTACCCCTGCCGGTATAGGAGCGGCTGTAGCTCTCAATATCCGTCTCCGACATGTACGCGAGCCACGTCTCGCCTTGATCAATCGCAATCACGTCGGTCGCGCTTGTCCAGAACGCCTGAATGAAGTTGCCTTCGGAAGGTGGATGGTGCATCCGGAGGCGGGCCGCATACGTGCCCCGTCCGGTTACAAAGCCACTCTTAATCGTAGGGATCTGGTCATGGTCGCCGCCGCCGGACTTCCCGCCCTGGTTGATGTAGAGCCGGATGCGTCCTCTCTCCATCGCGACGAAACCGCAGTCGGTACAAGATAGCTTTAGGTCAGTCCAGTTGTACCTGCGCCATGCTCGCATCGAGTCGATGCCGGATGTCGTCAACCAGTCGTTGGAGCCGAACAAGGACACGCGAGAACCGCCGTTCTCGCCGGGAGTGTCTTCGATTAACACATCGGTCGAGGTGTATTCGAAATCATCGAACAGCGCGGGATACGGATCCTGAGCGACGGCATGATCGACGAGGCCCCGAAAGAGAATGAAGCAATAAACTACGACTCTGAAAAATCCGCACACTTTCGTTCGCTCGTACACCATCACAACATTGAACAGATTGACATCGAGTTGACGTGACCATACGCACCATCGCGCATGAACGTAGCGTCGAACAATCGATAATCGCGTCACGCCGCCGTTAGTGGTTAGACATCCTTTCGCAGCGTAGCTCGAATGAACAGAGATCGAAACGACGAGCGGTTGATTATAGGCTCAGTCGGTCTTCCGAGGATGCGCTTAGCTGCCTGCTTCGCGATGAAGACTGGAAACACATCACGATAGAAATAACGGTAGCGATCAACTTTAACCACGTCGAATCCGTTCTTCTCTAGGATTCCCGTCAGATGTTTTTCCCCGGCGAAGATGAGATGGTCAGGCAGATAGAGCGGATCCGGATAGTCTTCTCGTGACATATCAGCTCCGTTGCCCGTCACGAGAATGAGGTCTCCGCCCGGGTTCAATACCCGCTTGAGGGAGCGCACGAAAGCATCCGGGTCGGGAACGTGCGAGAAGACGTTGATCGATGATACAACATCGTACGTCTCGATGATGCTGCTCAGATTCTCAGGCGAAACATTCAGCCCCCGAGCTTGAGCCACTCGTACTTTGGGAGCGCACGGATCGATGCCTGTAACGCGGGTGCCGTCGTCAAGAAGTGTCGCGATGGCTTCGACAAGCTCTCCGAATCCGGTGCCGACATCCAGCCATCGCAAGTCGGCCTGGGCGAGTTCGTCTCCATCGAAGAGCGATGCGAGCCTGGACTGGAACATCCGGACTTTCCCCTTCCTGAAGGCGAGGCTGCCGACCACGTTCAACTGTCCGCGCTCGGTCTCGTGCAGGCCCGTTTTTGCCGCCTCGTCGATCTGATCCAGCCGGGGCCGCGGGTTGACGTACACGAACCCGCACGCACCGCACTGCCGGGCATAGTATCCATTGTCCTCGCCCCATCGTACCGGTTCGTCTGCATCACAGTACGGGCAGGAAATGTATTCGGTAGTCATCTTGCCCCGTCTCCTATTAATCGAACCGCTTTACAGCCTCAGCGTGCTCCCCTCCCAAGACACTTACGGTTCATGCGGATCGCCGTCACGCGGGTCACGGCTCGGCACCGGCATCGATCCACTCCGCAACGAGAGCGATCTGCTCGTCTTCGAGAGTGCCGCCAATCGGCATACGGAAAGTGCCTGATTTCACACCCTCGCCGCCGATCAACTTGATGTAGAGATACGACTCCAACGACGCGCCCGGTTCGACGAGCATGAGCTCCGGCCGCTGCCCGCTGGGTATATTCACAATGTTGTCGTACGCGACGCTCGCAGACAGATCGAGTCCGGCTGCTGGATTGTTTCCTCCGTGGCAGTCGGCGCACGCCGTGCTGAACACCTCCTGCTGCACCTCCACAAATGAAGGACCGACAGGAGGTTCGGGTGGAAGCTCACTGTCGCACCCGACGAGGAAGAGGACGAAAAGTGCAATTCCGGTGGCGCCCGCGCTGATTCGCCAGTGCTTAGTTTGCTTCGTCATCCTGATGTGCGAGTGCGTGTTCATCGGGATACGGTGACGAGCTGCGTTGCGAAGTGTCCATCCGCCTCGAGCCGCACCACATATGTGCCCGACGCGAGATCCGACGCATCGAAGTTGATATCCGTGTACACGTGCGGAGTCAGGTCTCCTCGGAACAGTTCCGCGACCTCCCGGCCAAGCACGTCATATACGACGACGCGAGCAGACCGCAGTGTATCCGACGAAATCTGGAATGCCGAATACTCGCTGAACGGATTTGGCCCCGCCATCTCCAGCGCGATACCCTGCACAGCGGCTGGTGGTTCAGCGCCCGCCCCACGGAGATCTTCGAACTTGTTGACGGTGCCAAGGAACGTAAAGGTCATCAACAGTTCGCCCGTCTCATCCAGCCCAAATGAAGAAATGAACCTCTTCGAGTCGGCTATCTGTTCTACCGAAACGGGATTCTCGAGCGGATCTCCAGCATACGTGAGTGCAAAAACCTGCCGTTCACCCCAGTCGGCGAAGATGTATTTCCCGACGAGTTCCGGCACTCGGCTTCCTCGGTACACATATCCGCCCGTGATCGAGCGTCCGACATCATGACCATAGTAATAGACGGGCGGTATGAGTCCCTCGGTCTCGCAATTGATCGCCGGGCGGTAACACTCGGGGCCCTCCACGATCGGCCACCCGTAGTTTCCGCCTTTCACTACTACGTTCACTTCCTCCCAATCTTCCTCGCCCACATCGCCGACCCAGATGCGGCCGGTTTCCTCATCGATCGAGAAGCGCCACGGATTCCGGAAGCCATACGCATAGATCTCTTCTCGGTATCCCGATGTGTTTCCGACGAAGGGGTTGTCGGCCGGAATGCCATAATTCAGTCCATCCTCCGTTTGATCTACGTCGATCCGAATGATGGATCCCAGCAATGTCGTCAGGTCCTGCGCCTGGTTGAAGGCATCGCGGCCCATACTGCCGTCACCGAGTGACAGAAAGAGGTAGCCGTCAGCGTCGAAGGCGGTGCCGCCTCCGTTGTGGCGGTCAGTGGGTTGCGAAATCTCGAGCAGGATCAGTTCGCTGTCAGGATCTGCACGACTCGGGTCATCCTTATCGATCGAATATCGGGACAGAACAGAACGCAGTGGCTCCTGCACGATGTAGTAGATATAAAAGTACCCATTTGACTCGAACTCCGGGTGGAAAACAATGCTCAGCAGTCCGGCTTCGTTGTCGACGTGCACCCGGTCGCTCAGGTCGAGAAAGACCGCGGCTTCCGTGGCGGATGAATTGCTAGCAAATCGGTGGATCTTCCCTGCTTGCTCGACGACATACAGCCAACCAAGGCCGTCACTTTCAATGTCGATCGGAAGCGAAAAGGTGAGATCGGGAAATGCATTCGCGATTTCGTAGAACTCCTGTGCATGAGCGTCTTCACGGAGGCTCAGGCTCAGAACGAAGATGAGAGCGAGGGCCACTCTCAACTTTACGAGCAAATGTGTATTCATAATACTTCCAAATACAGAATTCATGGTGAGGATAGTCCGTATACGACGACCTGGCTAAGAATTATTGCGACGCGTCGTTTCGGCGCAACTGTGATCGAGGAGGAGGGGGCCGACGCATCCGCTTTGATCGATACTGAATATACGTTGTTGGTCTGCGTGATGTCACGATCAGAAACGTGAGCTGTTGGCTCCCTGCAGGTCGGTTCTGCCTCATGTGTCACCTGGTTCGAGCATCCGTCACGATGCCACCGCGGTCCGATTCTCCCAACTCGCGTGGATCTCTTTGATGATCTGCTTGAGGCTGATCTCGATTTCCCACCCTGGATAATGGGCTTTAATTTTTGACAGAT
This sequence comes from uncultured Rhodothermales bacterium, assembly GCA_964551345.1. Lineage (GTDB taxonomy): Bacteria > Bacteroidota > Rhodothermia > Rhodothermales > CAZKDQ01 > CAZKDQ01. Next base: position 6,093 of record CAZKDQ010000063.1, on the reverse strand, counting down.
CGCTTATGTAGCAAATGTGATCGCCCTCGCGGTTGACATCGCTGTAGTCATAGTTCATCGGCCTGCCACTGATGCGGCTGATGATGTCGAATGCTTCCAGTATCGAGCAGCTGTTCTCGCGCCCGCCTCCGAGGTTGTAAACCTCACCCGAACGCGGGTCGTCAATAAACCGCTCGATGAAGCGAGCTACGTCGCGCGAATGGATGTTGTCTCGGACCTGCTTCCCTTTATACCCGAAGATGGTGTATTTGCGGCCTTCGAGGTTGCACTTCACGAGATAGCTCAGGAAACCATGAAGCTCCACGCCGCTGTGCGAGGGGCCCGTGAGGCACCCGCCACGGAGGCAGCACGTATTCATCCCAAAATACCGTCCGTATTCCTGAACCATCACGTCTGCGGCGAGCTTCGAAGCTCCGAAAAGCGAGTGCTTTGACTGGTCGATCCGGAGGTCTTCCGCGATGCCGTCCGCGTACGATGGATCTGCATAATCCCATCGCGTTTCGAGTTCGACCAGATCCAGTTCGTTCGGCGCATCGCCGTACACCTTATTTGTCGACATGTGCACGAACGGTGCCTCCGGCACATGGCGTCTTACCGCTTCGAGCAAGTTCAGCGTGCCGACGGCGTTTGTGTCGAAATCATCGAAGGGAATTTTCGCCGCGAGATCGTGCGATGGCTGGGCGGCCGCATGCACCACGGCAGTAGGCTTAATTTTCTGCACCAGCGCGAGCACGCCGTCACGGTCTCGGATGTCGAGTTCATGGTGCACGAACCCGCTGATCCCTGTCTGCAATCGATGTTGGTTCCAGCGGGTACTGCCTTCCGGCCCAAAGAAGGTCTCGCGCGTGTTGTTGTCGATCCCGTGCACGGTCCAGCCGAGTCCTGCGAAGTAGGCGACCACCTCAGAGCCGATCAGTCCGGAGGAGCCTGTGACGAGTAAGATGCGATCGGTCATATCTGGCGAGCGTCTTTAGTAACGGAAGATTCGAATTCAAGCCCTGCGGCACGCGCGATAACGCGGGAGAATCGGTCTGAGATCGTGTCAATATCGAACGTCCTCTGCGCGTAGTGCCTTGCGCGAGCGCCCATACTCTTACGGAGAGCCTGATCCTCGAGTAGTTCCTCGGCTGCGGCAACGAAACCGTCGATATCATCTGGCGGGACGACGTGCCCGGCTGCATTCTGCGAGACGATCCGGGCCGCAAGGTTCTCGAGGGGCACCGACAGGAGCAAGGCGCGCTCGGCACAGAGGTATGCAAGAACCTTCGAGGGTACCGAAAACACGCCCGCATCCTCCTCCAGGACAGCCACGAGAACGTCGGCCGTAGCCATCACGTCGGGCATCCGATCAAACGGTTCAAAACCGCGAATGATGAGCCCGTTGAGTCCCAGTTCCTGCTTTTGTTCGCGAAGCCAATCGGCTCCGGGGCCTTGTGATAGAACGACCAGACGCACGTCATTACGCGATTCCACGCGCCGCGCCAGCGCGAGCAACAGGCCGGGATTATGTTTCATCGCGAGCGTGCCCGCATAGATGAAGCAGAAATCTTCAGCGAGCCCCGCCTCTTCGGACCAGGCGTTTGCTTTAGGTCTGGTGGGGAGATCGGCTAGAGGCGCCCAATTCTCTATTACGGTTAGCCGCTCATCCGGTACATCCCACTCATGCATCAACGGGACGAAGTCGTCCGTCAGTACGACGACCTCATCTGCTGCTCGGAGCAAGCGCCGCTCGAGGTTCAGGTAGTAGCCCCCGATGACGCGTCCGATGAGTCCAAGCTTTCGGCGAAGGATTCGCTCGGCGGCAACTCCGAGGAGGTCCTGTACCCAGAAAACGAGCGGGATCCCGTGCCGGCGGCATACCCTCTGAATCGTTCTTTGGGCATCCAGTGGTGTATTTGCCGAAATGACCACATCCGGCCTCGCGTCGACGATTGCTTTGGCCGCGCGGCGCCCATACTCGTTCTCCTGAAGGAATCGCTTTAGAAACGAGAACTTGTTGAGCGGGCGGGCCAGGCGGATGGGCACGATCTCGAAGGAAGGCGGGTCGTCCGGGCGCCGCACGAAGGCACCTCCGGGCGTAGTCTGAAGCGAGGCGCAGTAAACATGCGTAACCGCGTGCCCACGATGCGCGAGGGCGCGGCTGAGCTCAATGGGATAAGGATACCCGCCGAAGTCGTGAACGACGATTCTCACTGCGAAACCTCCGCGGGCGTGCGCTTTTGCCCCCGCTGCATCAAAAGCTTAATTCCGCTTTCCAGGCCATCGACCATGTTCTTCATAGACAGATGATCTTGGGCGTACGACAGCGCGTTTCGGGCATAGGATGGCTCGCCCGCTACATCGATCACGGCACGTGCGAAAGCATGGGGCGTCGGCTCCGTGACGAGAACGCCGTTTTTGCCCGGCTGGATATAATCCACCTCAGGACTATGGAATCGTTCGTCACCGGGCGATGACCGGCCGACGATCGGCACGCCGAGTGCAAACGCATGATTGACCTGCAGACCCAGGTATCCTGGTACGAGCATCACGTCGGCAGCAAAAATGTACGGAGCAGATTCGTCGAGCCCCGTCATCCCGCCAACCATGTGCACTCCCGATAGGCGTTCCCGTTGAATGGTCTCCTCGAGTGCCTCTCGTTCCGGGCCGTCACCGATCACGACAAGCTGCGCCTGAACCGACTGCTGCACGTTTCTCAAAACATCGAGCAGCAAGTGGACGCCTTTTTCGGCGATCAGCCGTCCGATGTAAACGATGGTTAGCGCATCCGACGCAAGGCCAAGCCGATCGCGGACAGCCACCTTGCCGTCCTCAGCAAGCCGTCGCCGAGCCGATTCAAGCGTTGCGGTATCAAGTGTGTTCGTAGCGGCCACGATGCGGCCGTGACTGACCCACTGCGAAAGAAGCTCGGCCTGTCGCGACGTGTACACAATGCAACCATCCGAGGCAGATGCGAGCGAAAGGCGGTATCGATCGAGAAGGGAGGATCCCATCGGCCGATAATTAGAGGAGAAGTGCCCCCAGAGCCCAATCGGGATCCGTGCAGCCTTGCAGTAAGCCATCAACAGCGGAAGCGTGACCGTCCGCGGCGACTCTTCGGCCAGCACCGCAGCGGGGCGGCCGGTCTTCCGGAAAGCCTTCCAGAACGCCTGTGCATGCACTGCCTCACCGCGCAGCCAGACATCCGGAACGTGGACGACGTTGAGGGACGGAAAACTCGCCTCAATGCTTTGAAGCCGACTCGGTGCGCGCCCGGTCGCGATGACCAA
>CAZKDQ010000063.1:0-2724 GCA_964551345.1 uncultured Rhodothermales bacterium | reverse complement strand
TCCCGGCAATGACGCTCCGACGCCGAGCGCGCCGCAGATCGCCAGCATCAGCGTCTTGTCCGACGTGCCAAATGGCGTCTCTGAATTAGCGCTCAGCGCAATCGCGATAAATACCGCCAGAGCGATCATGCAAGCAGCACGTCGAAGGCCCGTCACCCGCTCAAAGCGGATCGCTGCAAATGACTTCCAGAGAACGCCAACGTAGAAGCCTCCGAATAGAACAAGGCCTACAAGTCCATGGCGGTAGAACAAGTGGAGATAACCGTTGTGAACGAACGACGTGACATGCGTCGACTCGTACACCATGCTGAAGTACCCGTAAGGAACGCCCAGCCCGTGCCCGACGATCGGATTGCGAATCGCAAGTTTGAACACCGCGCCCATCTCGTTGAATCTGTTAACGAGCGATATGTCTTGTGTCGCCGCAGTCTCGAGAGAAAAGAATCTATCGAGCAAGCCTGCAAAAACGAGCGTGAACATATCCGGCCCCAGTAGCGCAAACGCCGAGGCACCGAGAAGGGCGAGACCGAATAGCGCCGCACGGATGATCGTCGGTTTATGACCCGGTTCAGAAGCGAAGAAGATCACCGTCAGCGCGAGACCAAAAGACAACCACAGCGCCCGGCTCTGCCCGATAATTATGCCGGCGACCAATACGGCGAGCACCGTAAACAGAATCGTCTTCGCAACGCGCGACGAATGATACAGGTAAAGCGTGACGCACACGACAGCCGATGGCATCAGCACGTGTTCGTTCATTACGATTCGCCCCGTGGCAAGCTGCCATAGCTGATCCGCACTCTGCATTCGGATGAAGTACCACCAGAAGTTCCGCAGAGCCAGCAAGAATGCAAGTCCGATTAATGCATACAGTACCGCGCGCCATCGATCAGGGGATTCGGCGAAAACCTGCCGCAGCGGAAAGTATAGCAGCAGCATACATAGCGTGTAAAACTCCCCTAGCATCTCCCGTATCTCCGCGCCATTGAGCAGGCCCCAGGGTAGGGTCACCGCAGCATAGAGAAGGTACAGGACCAGGAGGTAATCAATTTTGGATCGAAACAATGACCCCACGTTGCTTGCAAACTTCCGCAGAAACCAATAGCCCAAAAAGCCAAAGAACGCCAAGGCGTAGAGAATCTCCTCGATCTGGAAACCCTCCTCGTACCGCGCCACAGAAACGAAGCCGATAAGCAGAATAATCAGCGCGCGGTGGTCGCGTTTCATTACCCAGATGACGCCGACCGCACCAACCACCAGCGCTGCGGCCGCGAACGAAACCAACACACTCCCCAGAAGCAGCCCGATAAGAACGATTAAAAGGCCGCCGCCGAACAACACATGAAGTGCCTGTTCTCCCCTCTTGTTTATCAGCGTTTCCGCAGTCATGTGACGGCAGTCTAGTCTTCCAATGCCGCTGCTTTACGGCGTTCTGTCACAGGGCGTTGTGCCTCGAACATCTCCGTAAAGCGAGGAGAGTTCGAACGCCACCAAGTACTGGCGATGACATACGCAACGGCGAGAAGGAACGCCGAAAATGTGCCTGCGATCACAAGAAGGGAACGACGCGGCTTAGCTTTCAGCACTGGTGGAGTAGCATGGTCTATTACCTGCACTGCCTGTACCTCACGCTCTTCGTCAAAACGCGCCTGTTCATACATCGGAGCAATGACCTCAATGATGCGGGTCTGTAGAATCCGCTCTCGCTCGAGATCGGCATATTTACGGATGACTGTCGGCATCTCGGCGAGAGAGACGGGTAACGTTGCTTCCGCTCCCCCCAATGCTCTCCGATAGGTACGATTCGCGGCATCGACGACAGACTTGGCAGCCAGAACGCGCGGATTCGTATCGCCAAACTGTTCGCGCAGAGCTTCGAATTCGACCTCAGCGCGCACTGCCTCTGCCCGTAATGATCCCACCTGTTCAAAAAATCCGACTGACTGAGCAGGCAGGTCTATCAGGCCGTATTCACGCTGAAAAACTTCTGTGGCATCCAGAACCGAATCAAGACTGGCAATTGCCGTGTTATATCGCTGCTCCGTATATCGACGAAAGTTCGCAGCATTAGAAGAGGTAAGATCGGCATTGATCTCGTTTAGCCTGGCTACGAAAAAATTAGCCATAGCTGCTGCACGCTCAGGAGATTTATCGAGTGCTGAGACGATTAAAAAGTCGTACATCTTGTCGACTTCGAACTCGACATTAGATGCCAGCTGCATACGCGCGGCATCCCAGGGCGACCGGCTGCGCTCTGTTTCATAAACCGTATGCAGATCGAATTCTTCGATCACCGCATCAAACATCTGCCGGCTCGTCAGGATCGTAAGATAACGGGTGTAATCACCAGCTCCCCCGCCACCAAGCAGGCTGGACGCAGCGCCAGGCAGGTTCCTCAACATGGCCGCTGCAATGGCACCCGTGCCTGTGTCTTCAGGTGGCAAGACGCGCGCCTCTGCCCGGTACCATTCTGGTAGAAGAAGCGAAATGGCGACAGCCAGAATTGCTACACCGGCAGTTACACCGATGATGAACTTTCTCCAGGCCCACGTAATACTGGCCGCTTCTATAATTCGCTCGGAGAATTCTGCCCGCTCCCGCTGCTCCGGGCTGTGACCATTTATGGGGTTTTCGTTCTGCATAGTCATACCATTCTTCGAACGGCTCAATTATTCCTTACCACCAGATACGTCGTCACCAACGTGGCGGCGGTGCCGAGGACCT
>CAZKDQ010000062.1:0-15375 GCA_964551345.1 uncultured Rhodothermales bacterium | reverse complement strand
GCGTCGAAGGCGTTGGGGGAAATCTGCTCGCTCCGTGCCAGAAAGTTGGCCGCAGCATTGTTCACGAGCGCACCGAGCGGACCCAGCGTTTCCTCCGCGTGTGCTACACAAGCCTCGACATCCTCTGGGTCGCGGACATTGCAGACTATGTAGTTCGCTTGACCATCAATCCGTCGAATTTCGTCGACAACCTCAACGAGCGCCTCTTCGGTTCGCCCGTTGATTGTAACCTTCGCACCGCAGTGCGCGAAGTGCAGAGCCATCGCTCGGCCGAGTCCGCCGCCTCCTCCCGTGATTAGAACGTGGAGATCATTCAGCGAATGCATCTTGTGATGTTCGCTCATTCAACCCGCACATCCTCAGGCGATTTCTCGTGCCCGTCTCCAGACGGCGTCCGGATCCGGGTCGGATCATCGATCGCATCGTATTCATCAACGGTAAACTCATCGACTTCAATCGCGGCGGCACGTGCCTGCTCTGCTTGCTGAAGTCGCTCTGCTTCATCCTCAGTGACAAGACGCGCAGCGAGTGCCTGTTGTATGAGTTCATGCGAACGTGCCTTGTGCAGTCTACCTGCTTTGACGGCATCGCGCAAGCGTCTCTCAATCGGATCCGTCTCCTGCGTGAGCCGCATCGCGAACTCGAGTCGACCTACAGGATCCGAAGCATCATCCGAAACGAAGATGCCGGCGGTATGGCGATCGCGCTGGTAGCCTTGCACCTGCATTGCCTGCGCTACTCGTTGGCCGAGCTGATCATCTGGTTTCTTGCCAATCGGATTGATGCGCGACCAGAGTGCGATCGGTCCGCGCATCAGTGGCGCCAGACCGGGAATGTTCATGCTCTCGAACAGACCATCGAATCCTTCCTGGATCTTGTAGAAAGCGTAGTCCATCCCCCACTTAAAGAACGGGAGATCGTCCTCGCGCCGCCCTTCGATCTCGAACCGCACGAGTGTCGCGTTGGCGAGATACATCCACGAGAATATATCCGCGAACCGACCCGCAATCTTCTCCTTTCGCTTCAGTGCGCCTCCCATTCCTCCCAGTGCGATGTCGGAGAGAAAGGCGAAGGAAGCCGAGGCCCACGCCAGCTTGCGATAGTATGGCGCAGCGGGTCCGTCAACCGGCGCCTGAGCAAGCATCCCGCGCGTGAGCGAGAGCGAGAACGACCGCGTACCGTTGCGTATGACGTGAGCGACGTGCGCCCAGAAGGACCGATCGAATGCATCGAGATCATCGCCTTCGATCGCCGCGACCTCGTGAAGGACGTAGGGATGACACCGAATCGCGCCCTGTCCAAAGATCATTAGCGTGCGCGTCAGGATGTTCGCGCCCTCTACCGTTATCGCTATCGGCAATCCGATATAGCCGGTTGCAAGGGCATTGCGCGGCCCCATCGAGATCCCGTTCCCCGCGAGGATGTCCATCCCGTCGTTCATCATCTGACGGAAAAGCTCGGTGGAGTTGTACTTCATCATCGCGGTGACAACCGCCGGTTTCGCGCCGCGGTCGATGCCGCCACAGGTATAACGGCGTGCCGCCTCCATCACGTACGTGAAACCACCGATGCGCGCCAGCGGCTCCTCGATGCCCTCGAACTTCCCGATCGGAAGGCCGAACTGCCTCCGAACGGATGCGTGTGCGCTTGCGACGCGGTAGACGTGCTTCGCGCCGCCCGTGCTCGTCGCCGGCAGCGATATTCCACGTCCGGAGGCGAGTGATTCCATCAACATGCGCCACCCTCGACCGGCACCTTCGGCGCCACCGATGATGGCATCAAGCGGGACCACTACGTCGTGTCCTTCCGTCGGACAGTTCCAGAACGGGACGCCCATCGGATCATGTCGTGATCCAAGCGTCACGCCCTCTGCATCAGCCGGCACGAGCGCACAGGTGATACCGAGATTCTCACCGCGCCCGAGGATACCCTGCGGATCCCGCAGCTTGAATGCGAGACCAATCACAGTCGACACCGCCGCAAGCGTGATGTAGCGTTTGCGCCAGTTGAGCCGGATGTACGGCTTGCCATCATCCCCGTGGAATAGCTCACCATCGGCCTTGATTGCACCCGCATCCGAACCGGCAGATGGCTCTGTGAGGCCGAAGCACGGGATCTCCTCTCCGATCGCAAGTCTGGGCAGATAGTACTCCTTCTGCTCCTCGGTGCCGTAATGGATGAGCAGCTCTGCAGGACCGAGCGAGTTCGGCACCATCACGGTGATGCCGAGAGCCTGGCTGCGCGCGCTGAGTTTGGCAACGACCTCGCTGTTGGCAAGCGCGCCGAAGCCGAGACCACCATACTTTTTGGGGATGATGAGGCCGAAGAAGCGCTCTTTCTTCAAATAGTCCCACACCTCGGGCGGCAAGCCTCGTTGCTGCCAGACGTCCCAGTCACTGACCATCCGGCAGACCTCATTGGCCGGGCCGTCGAGGAACGTCTGCTCCTCTTCAGTGAGCTCCGGATATGGTTCGCGCATCAAGCGCTTGAAGTCCGGCTTGCCGGAGAAGAGCTCGCCATCCACCCAGACCGTGCCTGCTTCGATGGCGGTCTGCTCGGTCTGCGAGATCTTCGGCAGAAAGCCCATCGACTTCATAGTCGACATGATGCCGCGCGAGAGTGTCGCGCGCCGGAGCGGCCGAATTCCTACAAACGCGGCAACGGCGCCGGCGCCGAGTAACGCGAGTTTCGATCCTGTATTCATCGTGGCCTCCAGATCCTCAAGTTCAGTGCGATCGATCAAATGCGAAGGTTCTCTATCACCGCCGCGGCGCCCATTCCTCCTCCGACGCACATCGTGCAAATGCCGTAGCGTGCTCCGCGGCGTTCCATTTCATGCAGGAGCGTCGAGGTGAGCTTGGCGCCTGTACATCCCAGCGGATGGCCGAGCGCGATGGCACCACCGTTGACGTTCACGATATCCTCGGCAAAGCCCGCCTCACGGATAACCGCGAGAGCCTGGGCGGCGAAGGCCTCGTTCAGTTCGACCAGATCGATCTCCGATATCTCGAGACCGGTCTGGCGCAGCACCTTCGAGATCGCGTTCACGGGCCCGATGCCCATGAGCTCGGGCGGGACGCCGGCCAGAGCAAATCCGACGATGCGGCCCATGGGCGTAGCGCCAAGCTCCTTCATCATGTGCTCGCTCATCAAGACACTTGCCGCGGCGCCATCCGAGGTCTGCGATGCGTTGCCTGCCGTGACTGTACCATCCTTCCGAAAAACAGGCCGAAGCTTCGCCAGCGCTTCGGCAGTGGTATCACGACGCGGACCTTCGTCGGTGTGGAAGTCGAACGACTTCGTGACCAGCTTTCCGTCCTCGATCATGGTCTCCTCTACGCGCAGCGGAACGATCTCCCGTTCGAAGCGCCCGCTATCAATCGCGTCAATGGCGAGGTGATGCGACCGCAGCGCGAATCGATCCTGATCCTCTCGCGACACGTCGTACTTGTTGGCAACATTCTCGGCGGTGATGCCCATCGACACATAAACGTCGATGTCATCCTCTACCGTCGCCGGATCGGGTTGGAAGTAAAACCCGCTCATCGGGACAAGGCTCATCGATTCCACGCCACCTGCCACGATACAATCGGCCCATCCTGCTTGAATCGTCTGTGTTGCGAGAGCGAGCGTCTGCAGACCGGATGAGCAGAAGCGGTTGATGGTCGCTCCCGGCACAGCATCCGGCAGCGCCGCTTTCTGCGCAATGATACGGCCGATGTTCATGCCTTGGGGTCCTTCAGGAAAGGCACAGCCGATCAGCACATCGTCGACCTGCTCAGGCTCGAGCCCCTCGATGCGGTCGATGGCTCCTTTGACGGCTTCTGCGCCCATCTCCTCCGGACGCGCATGCCGCAGCGCTCCGCGTTTCGCCTTCCCGACAGCTGTCCTGACGCTGCTTACGATGTATGCTCCGTTTGATTGCATTCGTGGCTTCACTCAGGTGATGTTCAATTACGCAGCGGCTTTCCCGTCTCCAGCATGTGCCGAATCCGCTGCTGCGTCTTCTCTTGGCCGAGCAGCCGGAGAATTACCTCGCGTTCGAGATCGACCAGATACCGCTCGTCGACCACCTGTGGACCCGACAAATCTCCGCCTGTCATTACCAGTGCGAGTTGTGATCCGAGGTATCGATCATACTCGGAGATGAACCTGCCCTCGAGATACTGCTGAAGCTGAACCTGAAAGGCCGCACGTGTTGGTCGGCCGAGAACCGTGATCGCACGGCGTGAGGGCGGTGGCAGGTAGCCTTCCTCCGAAAGCTGAATCACCCGCCGAATGGCCACGTGCAGACGCCGCTCCTGATTCATGACGATGCTCGCCGACGGAGCGAGATATCCCATTGATCGCGCCCCGACAGCGCTCTCCGATACGCGCGCCATCGCGACGTTTTCGTAGTAGGATTGGAGGATCGCCTGGATCTCGCTCGGATGTCCATTAGGAGCGCGTTCGGATGCGAGCGCCGCAAGGTGGGTTGATCCAGTGCCACCCGGGATGATGCCGACGCCAAGTTCGACGAGACCGATGTAGCTCTCGGCAGCGGCCACGGGGTTGGGGCATGCCATCAGCATCTCGCACGCGCCCCCGAGTACCCGTTGATGCACCGCCACGACAACCGGCTTGCGTGCGTATCGAACGCGCAGGATGACGTCCTGGAACCGAGCGATGAATCTCTCCAGTACATCAAATTCTCCCTGTTCGAGTGCTGTGGCCACCTCGAAAAGATTGGCACCCACGGAGAAGTTCTTCCCTTCATTGCCGATCACCATCCCCCGCAGATCTGGGTTCTCCTCCACAAGCTCGATGGCTTCCTCGATTCCACTCATCAGCTTTGTGCTGAGGGAGTTTCCTCGTGATCGGAACTCAAAGACGGCAACGCCATCTCCCACGTCGAGCAGCGCGGCATCATCATTCTGCCATAAGACCACATTGCCATCGCCGCGGAAAGCTGCGAGACCAAGCTCGTCATTGGGAACCGGATCCGCTGTGAACGCGCCTGTTTCAGGTGCAAAGACAGTCCGATTGCTGTCTTCATGGCGATAGAAGCTAGGACCATCCTCCTGCGCCAACTCATCGATCCAGGATGGGAGCTCGAGGCCGGCGCTTCGGATATCGCGCAGAACGCGCTCGAATCCAAGCGCATCCCACATCTCGAACGGGCCCATCTCCCAGCCGAAGCCCCACCGAATCGCTCTGTCGATGTTCGTGGGACTGGCGGTAATCTCAGGGATGCGGCGGGCAGCGTAGGCAAGCAGGTCGAGCGTTGTTGTGCGGACGAGGTGCCCCGCGCGCCCATCGTCATCATAAAGTCCGCGAAGCCGCTGCTCGAGTGGCAGCTTCTGAAGGCTCTTGATGTCGCCCAGATCGACATCGGCCGGCGGGCGATACTCGAGCGTCTCAGGATCAATTGAGAGGATGACGTCGCCTTCCTTCCTGTAAAACCCACGACGCGTCTTCGCGCCTAACGCGCCGTGTTCGACGAGCCTGCGCAACAGCTCCGGCGCTTCGAATGCATGGCGGCTTTCATCATCTACCGACTTCTCGTGCAAGTTCTCGGTGACGGACAGCAGAACATCGAGACCGACTACATCGGCGGTGCGGAAGGTGGCCGATTTGGGGCGCCCGACGAGCGGCCCCGTCAGCGCATCGACTTCTTCGATCGAATAGTCGCCTTCGGTGAACATCCGGATCGCCTGAAGCTGACCGTAGACGCCAACGCGGTTGCCGATGAAGTAAGGGACGTCTTTCGCCACCACGATGCCCTTTCCAAGATGGACGCGGCCAAATTCCGCCACCCTGTCGATTACCTCGGGCGAGGTGTCTGCCGTCGGCACCAGCTCCAGCAGGCGCAGGTAGCGCGGTGGATTAAAGAAGTGCGTACCGAGGAAGCGCCGGCGAAACGCCTCGGATCGACCCTCAGCGATTTCGTGAATTGGGATGCCGGAGGTGTTCGTCGAGATGACGGCAGATTCATTCGCGTGCCGCTCGATCTGCTCGGCGATCGATCGCTTGACATCGAGCCGCTCGACGACGGCTTCTATGATCCATTCAGCTTCCGCGATGAGGCCGATGTCATCCTCGAAGTTGCCGACATCGATTCGCGCGATCGAGTCGCCAACAAAAAACGGGTTGGGCCGGAGCGATTGAGCGCGCTGCAGTCCTTCGCGGGCCGCGGCATTTCGATCATCACCTTCACCTGGTACATCGAGCAGGAGAACATCGAGTCCGGCGTTGGCGAGGTGAGCAGCAATCTGCGCTCCCATCGTACCGGCTCCGAGAACGGCCGCTCTACGGAAAGGAAGATGTCGCCGAGCTGGTTTCTCTTGCGCGCGCGCCTTCGCCGCCTCCGGTTGCACCGCGTTACGAACCTCGCGCTCGAAGTGCTGAAGCTGCTCGTCATCGAGTTGCCGTACGATGTTGATCAGTTCCGGCAGATCAACCTTCTCTGCCAGCTCGATCAAGCCATCCGTATCGATATCACGGGCCAGGTCCATCAGGCGGCCCATATGACTGAAGTCAAACATGTACGTTATCCATCCATTACGACTGAATTCTCCTCGGACCCCTCGGGCTCGTGCGCTTCGTAAAGCGCCCGGATTTCGCTGTCGAATGCTTCTCTAACCTGTGTCCGTTTGATCTTCATCGTCGGCGTAAGCAGGCCGTTCTCGACTGTAACGTGCTCCGGAAGAAGGGCGAAGCGTTTGATTTCGGACCAGTGATCGACCTGCCGGTTCGCATCATCGACGAGTTCCTGATAGCGCTCGCGCACCACCGGATGCTCGAGTAGCTCCTCGACCGGACTCTCGGCATTCAACCCGCGGGAGCGCGCGAGAACCTTGAGTGCGTCCTGGTTTGGGAAGATCAGGGCGGTGCAGAACTTGTACCCGGCGCCAACAACGACGGCTTGTTCAATCAGCGGATGTGACCCCAGTTCGCTCTCGAGCGGCTGCGGAGTCACGTACTTCCCGGTAGACAACTTGAAGAGATCCTTCTTACGATCGGTGACCCGGAGAAAACCCTCAGACGTGATCTCTCCGACATCACCGGTGTGGAACCAGCCATCGGCATCGATCACCTCGTCGCTTCTCTCGTCATCCTTGAAGTAGCCCTTCATCACATGTGGGCCGCGCGTCAGGATCTCGTCGTCGGCGGCGAGTTTGACCTCCACGCCTGGAATAGGCACGCCTACTGTTCCCGCCCTGTTCAAGCTGGGGCGATTGTAGGTGATGACGGGGCTGGTTTCCGTCAAGCCGTAGCCTTGAAGCACGGTTACGCCCGCCGCTGCAAACATATTGGCGAGGTTCGCACTCAGTGCAGCACCGCCCGCGATGATGTATTTGCTGCGCCCGCCGAGCGCTTCACGCCATTTCTCATACACGAGCTTGTCGACGATCGCGTGCTGGATCTTCCAGAACGTGCTCGGCTCGCCGCCGATCTCGTACTGCTGCGCGACGGCCAGCGCCCAGTTCAGCAGTCCTTTCTTGATTCCGGACATTTCCGCGGCGCGCTCGAGGATGCGTCCGTACACCTTTTCGATCACTCTGGGGACTGACGCGAAGACAGTCGGGCGCACGCGCTTAAGGTCGCGCGAAAGATCATCCGGCGTGCTGAAGTAGACGCTGGTGCCGGTAGCGACGTATCCATAGTGGAGGGCGCGGGCGAAAATGTGTGTGAGTGGCAGGAACGACAGCGCGGTTTCGCCGCTGCTGCCCGGCTGATAATCAGGAAGGCCTGAAAAGGAGGTCAGGGCGTTGAACGAGATGTTCTCGTGGGAGAGCATGACGCCTTTCGGAGCGCCCGTGGTGCCGCTGGTGTAGATGATGGTCGCAATGTCATCAGGCGAAATGGCAGCCATCATCTGCGCGAGTTCCTCGGGCCGCTCCTCCCTCCGCTTTCGCCCCGCCGCCCGAATCTCATCGAGCGTCCAGATCTTTGGGCCAACCTCGCTCTCCGGCCGCGCTCCGTGCGCTTCCGCCACGACGATGAACTGGAGGTTGCTCGACGGATCGATCAGCGGAAGCACCTGGTTCAGCTTCTCGTAATCCGATACTACCAGCGCGTGCGACTCAGAATGCTCGATTACGTACTGGATTTGCTCGTCCTTGTGGGTCAGGTAGATAGGGACGTCGATCAACCGCGCCATCAGACATCCCATGTCGACGAGGCAGAAAAAGACGTCGCTCTCCATAAACATGGCCACATGGTCGCCCTGGCGCAGGCCCGCTTCCAGAAGACCGAGTCCGATCTCCTCGGCTTCCGTCTTAAACTGGTCGAGGGACCACGTTTGCCATTCCGCTCCGCGCGGATGATTGAGGGCCCGTTCGTTCGTGTAGGTGTCACATGCCTCTACGAGCACGCCGGTGAGCGTTTTGCTGAGGACCCGGGTCCCCGAATCGGGAGGAGCAGTCAGAATCTGAGAGGCCATGGCACTTGAGATCGCTACGTGTGAAGTCCCGCGGTTGTCGCTGCGGCGTGCGGTTGATGTTGCTGATCGGGAGCGCCGCGGATCTCTGCATCGAGGCGCGCGAGAATGCATTCGATCATGCCTTCCCGGTCGATCTGGACATCCAGGCGCTGCGCGACGATCAGTGACACGGCGCCATGAAGGGTCATCCAGGTAGAAGTAGCGCGGATTCTCGCCTGCGCCTTATCGACGCCGGATGCATCGGCGATGACTTCCTGCATCAGGTCGAGATTTCGCCGCGCACGCCGGTACTTCTCTGCAGGAAAGCGGCTCATGGCATCCGAGCGAAGCATGAACATCAGCTCATAGTATTCCGGGTTCTCGAGCCCAAAAGTCACATACGCACGGCACATCCGGTGGAACGATTCGATGCTGTCTCCAGCCGAGGCGCGGGCGCGCGAGAGCGTTTCGAAGAGGCGATCCATCCCTTCATCAACAAGCGCTTCGAACAGCGCATCCTTGTTGTTGAAGTAGAGATAAATGCTCGTTGCGCTTATCCCGATCTCCCGCGCGATTCGCCGCATCGACAAGCGCTCATAGCCCGAGGCTAGAAGCAATTTCCGCGATGCATCGAGTATTTGCCGGTGCAGATCCACACACACTCCATCAAGTTAACACTGTTAAGTATGAATGAAGGAACGCGCAATTGCAATCGATGCCGATCGCAAGGCCCCGCTCGATGAGCAACGAAGCTGAAACGAAAAACGGCGGGCCCCGGAGAGGTCCGCCGTCGTAGCGAATGGCGATAAACCTAGGGTATTCGCTTGAGAGCGACGTTGCCAACTCCGGCGCGCATGCGGATCGCCGGGCCGCCTCCGTTGAGATCGCCGGCGAAAGACTTGCTCATCCACTTGCCTTCCACCTGAAGCGGGAAATCGGTTTGAGCCGAACCAAGTGCAGCGATCGCGTCGATGTCCGCTCGAATCCGGTCTGTGAGATAAACGGTGATGTTGCCCGCTCCCGTTTCCAGCACAGACCGCTCATGCGGCTGATCCGTTATGTACGCCGAGACATTACCTGCGCCAGTCTTAACCTCCACCGCCCCATGGACCTCGTTGAGGCTCACATTACCAGCGCCCGTGCTGACTGTAACGGAACCACGCGCACCCGAAAGCTCGATATTACCTGAGCCCGAACTCACGTTAAGCTCTCCATCCACACGACCTATTAACACATTGCCCGCCCCGGTTCGGCCGTGGACCGATCCTCCGATGTCGGCCAGGTGCACGTTCCCTGATCCACTCGTGAAGTCGACATTGTATTGCTCCGGTATCTGAATCGTGGCCCGGAGGCGCATGCGGTCCCGGTTGCGGCGCCCGAAGAAGGATGCGGCGCCGTCAAAACGCGACCGCACCTCGACGTTGTTGCCCAATTGGGCGATCGAATACTCGTGCCGCTCGAGGACGCGCTTGGCTTCAGCAGCATCGGTGACGGCGACCGATCTTTCCAGCTCTATCCTTACTTCGTGCGCCCGCGTCGTCTCGACTACGATGCTGCCGTTATCAATATCGATTATCAGTGTACCTCCTGTCTGCACCTTGAAGGATTCCTTGACTGTATCGATAATGTCGGTCGGCCCGGCCAGACCCGGAGACACTATCAGGCACATCAGGCAACAGGCGGCTATCAGACGGCACGAGAACATGGATCTCACTAGAGCGGATGGATGGTTCATCGCCCGGCTACGAGGATGACGAGAGATAGTTACACCTCGACACCTGAACTGGAGAACCTGCCGGAAGTCGCGCAGCGATTCCTGCGGTACGTGCGCATCGATACCACGGCGGACCCCGATTCAGCGACTGTTCCATCGTCGAGTGGACAGCTCGAGCTGGCGCGACTGCTCGTCTCCGAGTTGGAGGCAATCGGTCTGGACGACGTTGAAATGGATGTGCATGGCTATGTTTACGCAACTGTGCCTGCAAGCGAAGAGATTTCCGCTCCTCCCGTTGCGCTCCTCGCCCATCTCGATACTTCTCCCGACGCTCCCGGCGAGAACGTCATACCGCAGATCCATCGTGACTATGATGGCGGCGTCATTTACCTTTGCCGTGACCGAGCAAAGAAACTAGATCCCGCTGAACGTCCGGCCCTGCTCGACCACATCGGGCACGATATTATAACGTCGGATGGGACTACGCTGCTTGGCAGCGACGATAAGGCCGGCGTCGCTATCATCATGCAGCTAATGGCTGATTTGGTAGTGGCTCCGTTTCCGCATCCTCCTATACGGATCTGTTTTACCGTTGACGAGGAACTGGGGCGCGGCGTGGATCACATCAATCTCGAACGCCTCGATGCAGCCGTTGCCTACACGATAGATGGGAGCGGACGCGACGTCCTGTACTGCGAGACCTTCAATGCGGCGGAAGCCATCGTCAGAATCGAGGGCCGCACCGTCCACCCAGGCTACGCTGCCGGAAAGATGGTGAACGCGCTTCGAATCACGGCTGATTTTATCGCCGCGCTGCCACGCGATCAGGCGCCGGAGACTACATCTGAGCGTGAAGGCTACATCCACCCGCATCAAATCAGGGAAGGTCGGGTGGACGACGCTGAGCTGTTACTGCTACTTCGGGATTTTTCTGAGGAAGGACTGGAAGCCAAAAAATCCTTCATCCTGGAGATAGCGAAGCGGGTAGAGGCTGAATATCCGGGGTCTGTAGTAGAAGTGGAGATCTTGGATCGATATCGCAACATGAGGAAGTACATCGATGAAGTGGATCCTCGGGCGCGTACATTCGCTCTCGAAGCGGCACGCGAGGCTGGGACTCTGCTCGTCGAGCTACCGGTTCGTGGCGGAACTGACGGTGCGAAGCTGTCGGAGCTGGGCCTGCCCACACCGAACATCTTCAACGGCGGCCACGACTACCACAGCGTCCTCGAATGGAACTCCGTTCAGAATCTCGAGCACTCGCTCGCATACCTGAAGACACTTCTCACTTTCTGGGCTCATCACGGCTCACAAACGGCTGACACCCATGGCTGACAGACCTCCTCGTCCGGATCGCGAGGCCGGAGATCGCGGCACCAAACCGATGAGGAAGCGGACGTCCCGCATCTTCGTCACGGCTGCAATCCTCTTCGCGTTCCTGTTCGCTGCCTTCACCATATACATGGTCACGCGCACCGCGAACGACCCCGACATTCAGCAGGGGATCGAGGAGTACAGGCAAGACACCGGACAGGCGCCGGCCGATACTTCGGGTCGTTAATCCCGTTCAATAAGAATCGATAGCCGGATCGGCCGAACCCTCGCCGGATTGCTGCATCCGCCGTGGCGATTCTGCACCAGCGCCCTCGAGTTGACGTTCAGCGCCCGTGACGCGTCCGGGCACGACGCGGCTGACCGCCTCTTCGGAAATGATGGGGATCGCGAACCGCCACGTTTCGCCGGCGAGCAACTCACGCGTTGTGTCTCGCACTACGCCCGCGCTGTCTCCATCAAGGTCGAAGTAAAGAAACTCGACCTGCACGTTCACGAAATGCCGATCGGTGCCGTTCATGACCGATCCCTCGACCTCGCCGAGGCTGGGATCGAACGTGTATTCGGCAAGGGTGAGACGCTGCCCGAGCGTATCGATGTCGGCGTTATAGAGCGTGTCCGTACTCACCGCTCCTTCGCCATCCGTACTGCCATTGCCATCTCCGGTAAGCATCATGATTCCTACTACTACGATTACTACGAGTACCAGTAGCATCAGGATGGCGAAGACGGGAAAGGTAGGTTTGTCTCGATCGGCCACGGCGTTCGTTGTTCATGATGGATGATGACGAACCTATCTAACCGAATCGCCGACATCTGGTTGAGGACGTACTTCCTTGTTACACAGAAGCCCCGGTGATCGATGATCGCCGGGGCTTCGTGGACATGATTATGTACGAGGACTCAGGCTCAGGCGCCGACGCGTCCGAATCCGTCGCCGCGCATGTCTGACGGCACGCCTTGCTCCTCGCCGTCGGTCCCGAGCGCTGCCTGAAGTTCGGCGAGCTCGGTTTTCGATCCGACAACGATGTCGCGGAAGTGCCGCTGACCCGTACCGGCCGGGATGAGGTGACCAACGATCACATTCTCCTTCAGCCCGTAGAGCGGGTCGTGCTTGCCATGGATAGCCGCATCGGTGAGCACCTTCGTCGTCTCCTGGAAGGAGGCTGCCGAAATGAACGAGTCCGTTGCCAGTGCCGCCTGCGTGATTCCGAGCAGTATTGGCTGAGCCACAGCAGGCTGCGCTTCGCGAACCTGAATCTGATCCTGGTCGTTGCGCTTCAGCTCCGAGTTGAGCTCACGGAGGCGTCTCCGATCGATCGTATCACCGATCGGCATTCCGGAATCACCGGCGTCCGTGATCACGAACTTGTCGTAGAGCTCGTCATTGAGCTGCTCGAGGTAGAAGCGATCCACGGTGTCGTCTTCCAAAAGGATCGTATCACCCGGATCGGCCACACGCACCTTCTGCATCATCTGACGGACGATCACTTCGATGTGCTTGTCGTTGATCGTCACACCCTGGAGACGGTAAACCTCCTGGATCTCGTTCGTCAGATACTCCTGCACGGCACGCGGGCCTTTAATCGCAAGAATATCCTGCGGTGAGATCTGCCCGTCGGAGAGCGCCTCGCCCGCACGGACGAAGTCGTTCTCGTGAACGAGCAGGTGCTTCGAGAGCGACACCATGTAGGTGCGTGCTTCCGACTCATCACGGGCCGTCACAATCACTTCCTGCGAGCCGCGCTTACGACCACCGAACGAGACGATGCCATCGATTTCCGTGACGACGGCAGGATCGGACGGCGTACGGGCTTCGAACAGCTCCGTGATACGCGGCAGGCCACCGGTGATGTCTCGCGTCTTGGCAGACTGGCGCGGAATCTTGACCAGCACCTGACCTGCCTGAACGAGATCTCCAGAGTCAACTTGGATACGACCACGAACCGGCACGGTCACCTCGCGCATTGAACCATCCTCGCCTTCAACCAGCAGTGCCGGTGTAAGCGAGCGTTCGCGGCTCTCGGTGATGACCTTCTCCTTGTAGCCGGTCTGCTCATCAGACTCTTCACGGAAGGTCGTGCCTTCAATGATGTCCTGAAAGCGGATCGTTCCATCGGTTTCCGAAAGGATGACCGAGTTGTACGGGTCCCACGTCGCGAGAACCGATCCCTTCTCAACCTTCGCGCCATCCTCAACCAGGATCTCCGCGCCGTAGGGAACGACGTTCGTCATCAAGACGCGACCGTCTTCTTCCGGATCCACAACACGGATTTCACCCTGACGCGAGAGAACGACGTCACGCGCCGATTCGCCGTCGTCGTGGGTAACCGAGCGGAGGTTGTTGAAGCGGATGATGCCGGCGAACTTAGCCGTCATCGTGCTTTCGGCCGAAATGCGGCTTGCCGTACCACCGATGTGGAAGGTCCGAAGCGTAAGCTGCGTACCCGGCTCGCCGATCGACTGCGCGGCAACGACGCCAACGGCTTCACCTGGCTCGACCATGCGGCCGGTACCGAGGTTACGACCGTAGCACAACGCGCAAACACCGCGGCGCGCCTCACACGTTAGTGCCGAACGAATGTCGACTTCCTCGAGAGACGTCTCCGTGATCGCCTGCGCTTTCGGCTCGTCGATGAGTTCGTTCGCACGAACCAGAATGTCCCCGGTGTGCGGATCGCGAACGTCATGGAGCGACACGCGGCCGAGGATCCGGTCTGCCAGCGGCTCTACCACGTCCTCGTTATCCTTGAGTGCCGCCGCCTTGATGCCGCGGAGCGTACCGCAGTCGTGCTGGACGACGGTCACATCCTGTGAGACGTCAACGAGACGACGCGTCAGGTAGCCTGCGTCGGCCGTCTTGAGCGCCGTATCGGCCAGACCTTTACGCGCGCCGTGCGTCGAGATGAAGTACTCGAGCACGGAGAGCCCTTCCTTGAAGTTCGAAACGATCGGGTTCTCGATGATCTCGCCGGCGGATCCAACCAGACTCTTCTGCGGCTTGGCCATCAGACCACGCATGCCTCCGAGCTGGCGAATCTGCTCTTTCGAGCCACGAGCACCGGAATCAGCCATCATAAAGATGGCATTGAAGCCGTCGTTGTCGTTCTTCAGCGAATCGAAGAGTACTTCAGAGACACGGTTGTTTGTGCGTGTCCAGATGTCGATGACCTGGTTGTAGCGCTCGTTATCCGTGATGAAGCCCATCTCGTAGTTGCCGCGTGCCCGCTCAACTTCTTTGTTGGCCTCGCTGATCAGGACCTCTTTGGCATCCGGAATCACGATGTCAGACAACGAGAACGTAAGTCCAGCCGTTGTTGAGCGCTCGAATCCGGCCTGCTTGATGTCGTCGAGGAAGCGTGCCGTGGCCGCAAGGCCCACGGCGTTGAAGACGCGGCCGATGATCGGACGAAGGTTCTTCTTTGTCAGGACCTCGTTGATGAAGCCGACTTCCTCCGGCACGATCTCATTGAAGAGCACGCGACCGACGGTCGTCTCGATCATCTCGCCGGAGCGAATGCGAACCTTGATCTTCGCATGCAGCGCAACCAGTTCCTGGTCGTACGCCTGCACAACTTCACCCGTCGAGCTAAAGCGCCGGCCTTCGCCTTTGACGCCGTTGCGGCTCTTGGTCATGTAGTAGAGGCCGAGCACCATGTCCTGGGACGGAACGGCGATCGGGCCACCATGCGCCGGCGACAGGATGTTGTGGCTCGACAGCATGAGTAGCCACGCTTCGAGACAAGCATCGTGACTCAACGGCACGTGCACCGCCATCTGGTCGCCGTCAAAGTCGGCGTTGAAGGCCGTCGTGACGAGCGGGTGCAACTGGATCGCCTTGCCTTCGATCAGCACCGGCTGGAATGCCTGGATGCCGAGACGGTGAAGCGTCGGCGCTCGGTTGAGAAGCACCGGTCGTCCATCG
>CAZKDQ010000061.1:2764-15401 GCA_964551345.1 uncultured Rhodothermales bacterium | reverse complement strand
CGATTCTCACTCGTCGATCTTCAATCCTCGAACTAAGCTGCTCTTCCCCGCTGCTCCTGTCGAAGCTGATCGACACCTGCGGCGCGGGCGTAGTGGATCATCCCCGAAAGAAATGTAGAGACGTCGCCGATCGGGATCCGATGCGCGTAACGACGTTGGATCAGGATAACATGATCATTTCGAACGAAATACCGGTTGATCACTCCCGCGCGACGGCAGCGCTCCAGTTGCTCAACCACAGCGGCCCACTCAACTTTCCGTTCCATGTGCATCCTCTGAGGAAATCCTGTGTCAGCACGATAATAGTGCGATCACATATATGCGGATGTAACAGCGGTGAAAACAAGGATCTAAACGCCGCGGCCGCGGCGTTTCGTATGAGAGATGGGACGGCCACTGCGCGTGTTGTTCGTTTTTCCCAAAGCACGTGAACACCTATATTTGAAACTTCCGTCCCGATGGAGCGGTGTGGTGGGCGAGATGATGCAGCGAGGTCATGAGAGATAATCAAGGCGCATATCATGATACGGTGACGCTTGAGGTTGAGGAGCGGCCAAGGCCCCAGAAGGCGCCCGGCGTTCAGATCATTCGAGATCCGCTGGCGCCGGAGTCCATGGCTCGCCGTTTCTGGAAAGGTGTGCTGGTAGGTGCTCTGGGCGCCGTGGTGATCGTTGCTGCCGTAGTCTTTCTTCTTCGCGACGGTTCCACCGATCGCGCCGAAACACTCGCCGGGCCGGCTCCTGCGGTTGCTCCTGGTGCCGTGGCGTCGGTGCCGCGCGTGGATGCGACCGTCTCGGTTCGCACGATTCCAGCCGGTGCAGAAATACTGGTGGATGCCGAACCGGCGGGACGCACGCCCATGCTGGACCGATCATTGGGTACGGGCACGCACATGTTCTCGATCCGGATGGATGGGTACGCAACCGTCGACACGCTCGTGACGGTACGCGCCGGAGAGACCCACGATCTGGTCCTGGCTCTTGGCGCCGGCCGCCGCAGTCAAAGGGCATCATCTTCGGCGGAACCGCTGCAAACGCAGTCACCCACGGCACGCACTGCCGCGTTACAGGATGATTCGGCTGCTTCGGACAATCAGTCTGCTGCAACCTCGTCTCCTTCCGACGAACCACAAACGGCAGCTTCCTCAAGTACACCTGCTCGAGCATCGATCACGATCCGATCAGAGCCGGCAGGTGCAGTCGTGACATCCGGTGGACGCAGCCTCGGGCGCACGCCGCTCAGTGATGTAAGGCTGGAGGAGGGAACGCATGTGCTGCGATTCAGCCTTGCGGACCATCAGACTGTCGATCAGTCAGTCGTGGTCGG
Organism: uncultured Rhodothermales bacterium; assembly: GCA_964551345.1. Classification (GTDB taxonomy): domain Bacteria; phylum Bacteroidota; class Rhodothermia; order Rhodothermales; family CAZKDQ01; genus CAZKDQ01. Next base: position 14,075 of record CAZKDQ010000061.1, on the reverse strand, counting down.
TTCAGGAAGCGAGGTAGTCTCAGTCACAATGGCGCCGGAAGTCGGGCGGCTTCGCGTGCTGGCTCTGCCGTGGGGATCGATTTATGTTGATGGGCAGCTGCGGCATCAAGACACGGATCTCCGGCACGTACTGGAGCTACCGGCCGGCAACCACGTCATCCGCGCAGAGCATCCAATCCTCGGCTCGATCGAGCGCAGTGTTCGCGTCATCGGAGGCGAGACGACCGATCTGGTGCTGAATCTCAATCAGTGACGGCTTCCACGTGCTGATGAACCTCGCGTAAAGCTGCGGGCATCGATCAGCAGAACATTGCTGCCGCACGCGCGATCAAGAACAAATAATCAATATCACTTGATAAGCGCGATTCCCGTCCGTCCGCCTTGCAAATCATGGACTTGTAGCGGGTTAAGTGATATCTTGCGCGGCTCTACTGGCCAAGTAAGCGGTCGAATGAAGATTGAAACCGGATCGCGTTTTTTCGCGGCCTGCATTGCTCTTTTTTTGTTTACGATTCCGCGCGGAGATCTGTTGGCGCAGAACGTGGGGCAATGCGAGGAGGAGATAAATCGTGCAGAGGAGCATTATCGAGACGGCGAGTTCGAGGAGGCTGAGCTCCTGCTTTTGCCGTGTCTCGATGAAGCTATGATGTCGGATGAGTTAGCGGTGCGTGGCTACCGCATCCTGGCTCAGTCGCAGCTGCAGACCGGCAACATCGCCGGAGCGCGGCGCGCGGTGCTGCGCGTCTTTGCGCGCGATCCCGATTATCGTACCGATCCTGTGCAGGATCCACCGGCGTATCAGGCGCTCGTTGAGACCGTGCGTCAGCAGCTGGATGATCCGGCATTCGAAGCCGACCTCGAGCAGGTCATCCGAGCACGCGCTGCATCCGTTCCTCCGCCCGCCGATCTTCCCGCCTTCCGCGCGACGGGCCATTTTTTCCTGCAACTGATGGTCGGCGCCAACAGCTACGGCGGCGAACGCGGCACTGAAGGAAGCTCTACGTTCACCGAGTTCGCTGACAATGCGGGGCCTTCATTCACGCTCCTCGGCGGGTACAACGCCAACGACTACATCGCTCTGAATATCAGCTACGATTTCGGCCGCTATACCACGATCTCCAACTTCAAGAGAGGCTTTGCGGAGATCGACCCCGACATTAGCAGTTCATGGCTGCACACGTTCTCGGGAAGTGTGGTGGCTCGCTTTTTGCCGAGCCGACTCGCGACGCCCTATCTTCGTGGCGGCGTTGGAGGAAGTATGATTCGAGTGAACGACGAAATGCGTGGTGCCGTTGCGCTTGATGTAGGTCTGGGAGGTGATATCGCAGTTTCCCGCACGGTCGGCCTCTTTGCCGAGGTTGGCGCGCGATATACCCTCCCGGGCGACGCGATCGACCTCGTGGATCGCTCGCGCGACTTCGATTTCCTCTCGCTCATTCGTGCAGGTATTTCCTGGAACGTCGGAAGCATCCGCTGACGCGGCGGAATAAATTTCCTTACAACCTTAGTGTTTTCAATCGATTCGTCGGAACGCCGGGCTCGCCTCGTCGCCGGCTGATGACCATCATCAAGGAATATGTTGCAGAACAACGGATATCAAAACGGACGCGGCCCTATGCATGACAACGGTTTGAGCCGGGCGCCGCAAGAGGACTTCGTCGACGACGAGATCTCGCTGCGGGAAATCATGGAGATCCTCCTGAAAGGGAAATGGATCATCCTGAGCTGCTTCGTGGCGGTGCTGGTGCTCGTTGGCGCCTATACGTTCATTCAATCGCCGAAATACGAAGCATCGGGCACGCTGTACGTCAACAACCAGACGTCGGGCCCGCAGATCGGGCAGTTGCTTGGCATCGAATCCGGCAGCCGCAACATTGCCAACGAGATCGAGATCCTGAAGTCGCGCAGCATTGCACAACGGGTGGCGGGCCGCCTGCAGGATATTCAGTACGTACCGGGAACGACGGATCCGTTGACGGTGCTTCGTCCGACCGCCGATGAGCGCGAGCCACAGATGCGAGACATCGTGCGTCGTCTCCGCAGCAGTTACCTCGGCGTCAAGCCGGTCAGCCGAGATGTCGACATGATCCAGCTCACCGTCACAAGCACCGATCCGGCCGAAGCTGCTCTGATCGCCAATCTTTACGCGACGGAGTACGTCGACTACAACCAGGTTTCGAGCCGTGCCCGTATGCGCGCGTCGCGTGAGTTCCTGGGCGAGCAGACCGAGCGCCTCGACAGCATGCTCACCGCTGCCGAGCGCGACATCATGAACTACTCCGAGGCCAGCGGCGTCGTGGCGCCGGAGGAGGAAGCGCGCCAGCTGCTCGAGCAGGTTATGGGTCTGGAGAAGGCTCGCTACGAGGCACTCTTCATTCTGCGGGCGGCGGAGGCGGAGCGCGATGCCTTTGAGTCCGAACTGAACCAGATCCGCCCCGGACTAGCTCGCACGCTTTCCTCAACCGACAACGTTTTCATGGCAGGGCTGATCGAGCGGATCGGGCTGCTTCAGATGGAGATCGAGGAGAAGCTCTCACGCAATCCCGAGTTGCGGCTCAATCCTGAAAGCGATGCCGAGATTGTCCGGAATCGCCGTCAGATCGCGGAGCTCAACGAGCAGCTCGCCGAAAGCAGTAATCGCCTGACGGCGGACGTTCTCGACTCCGAGTCCGCTGCCTTCCGTGGCCGCTCGCCGGAAGAAATTATAGGGACGGTCGCTTCCGTACGACAGAATATTCTGGAGAAAGAGATCGCAATCAGCGGGGCGGAGGCGCGTCTGGACGTCCTCAACACCAGTCTCGAGTCGTATCGACAGGAGCTGAACTCCATCCCCAACAAATCGGTCGCGCTGGCTCGCTTGACGCGTAACCTGCAGACGAGTGAGCAGATGTTCACCAGCCTCTACGGTAAGCTCCAGGAAGCGCGGATCGCGGAGCTGTCTGAGATCGGCTATGTGGAGATCATTGATGAGGCGATTGTGCCTGAGCAGCCGGTTAGCCCGCGCGTGCCGCTGAACCTGTTGCTTGGTGCGGTACTCGGAATGATGCTCGGCGTCGGGCTGGCCTTCGTGCGTAATGCCGTTGACAACCGCGTGCGCAAGCCGGAGGACCTGCGGAAGCGGGGAATGACCGTCGTCGGCGTGGTGTCGAACATGAACCCGGTCATCAAGTCGGACTTCGGCGGCCGCGAGTCTGTAGAGGTCGATGGTCAGACGTACAGCACGTCACTCATCTCGGTGCTCAACCCGCTGTCTCCGATCGCGGAGAGCTATCGGCGTCTGCGCACGAACCTGCAGTTCAGCCGCCCCGACAAGGTCGTGCAGACCGTGCTCTTCTCGAGCCCCGGACCGGGTGAGGGCAAGACCGTGACGTCGTTCAACCTCGCGGTGACGATGGCGCAATCCGGGCGGCGTACCCTCTATGTTGACGCCGACTTGCGCCGTCCGTCGGGGCACCGCATGGTCCATGTGCGCCGTGAGCCGGGCCTCGTCGACACGCTGTTCGATTCCGTGCCGCAGGGAATAGAGACGTTCGCGACGCAGATCGACAACCTGTACGTTGTGCCTGTTGGCAAGAGCGTTCCCAACCCGGCGGAGATCCTTGGATCGAAACGGATGCGCGAGTTCCTCACGCAGATGCGTGAGCAGTTTGATGTGATCGTGATTGACACGCCACCCGTGCTTGCCGTTTCTGACGCGATGCTGCTCGCAGCTCAGGCGGATGCGGCTGTGCTGGTCTGCTCGGCCAAGGAGACGAAGCTTCCGGCAGTCGAGCACGCAATGGAGGCGCTTCGTGACGTCGGTGCGCCGATCGCAGGCGTCGTTATCAACCGCTTCGATGCGCGTTCGGCCTACGGCGGCTATGGTTACGGATATGGCGGCTACGGCTACTCGGATTATTACGGCGAGCGCGTGGCGGAAGAATCCGGGCCGCTGCGCACCGTTTAACGCGGCGTCACACCCGTCGGACACAGACTTTAGCTGAATAGAATTATGGTAACTCGATCGCTGGCGCTCCTGGTGGCGTCGATACTCATCCTCTTCGCCGCCGCTCCGGATGCGTCGGCGCAGTCGGTCAGCGAGCTCGACCGCTCGCGCTACAGCCAGGCCGCCTATTACAACTACTCCGAACCCGGCGATGTGACGATCCTCGTGAACGTCTGGGGAACGGTTCGCAACCCCGGGCTCTACCAGGTGCCGCGCGGCACAACGCTGAGCACGCTGTTTTCGGTTGCCGGCGGCCCGTCAATCGCTCAGCGCACGCGCCGGCAGACGCGCACGATCGAGGTGCGCCTCGTCCGCAACGAAGGCGGCGAGCGGCGCCCGATCTTTAATTCGGTGATGGAGAATGAAGTCGTGGTTGCTGCTGAGGATCCTGTATTGCAGGAAGGCGACGTATTGACTGTTGAAACGGTGACGCGGCAGCGCCTTAGCTGGCGGGATCTCTTCCCCGTTGTTGGTGCCGCTGCGTCGATGGCGCTCATCATCGAACGCCTCACGCGGTAAAGAAAATGCACCTCAGCGGAAAGAACGCACGGATTTACGTCGCAGGTCATCGCGGCCTCGTCGGCTCCGCTGTCGTGCGGCGGCTCCGGGAGGAGGAATTCGACAATCTGATACTGAGGACGAGCGAAGAACTTGACCTTCGCGATCAGTCGGCCGTTGATGCTTTTTTTGATGAGGAGCGCCCGGAGTTCGTTGTTCTGGCGGCGGCAAGAGTAGGCGGCATTCTGGCCAACGATTCGTATCCGGCCGGTTTCATTTCAGATAACCTGGCCATCCAGACGAACGTCATCCGGGCAGCGCATCGGACGGATGTGTCACGGCTGATTTTCCTTGGCTCCTCGTGCGTATATCCCAAACATGCGCCTCAGCCGATCAAGGAAGAACATCTTCTAACCGGTCCGCTAGAGCCGACGAACCAGTGGTACGCCGTCGCCAAGATTGCCGGACTGAAGATGTGCGAAGCCTATCGACGCCAGCACGGCTCCGACTTCATCAGCCTGATGCCGACAAACCTGTATGGCCCCGGCGACAATTTCGACCTGAAGACAAGCCACGTGCTCCCGGCGCTGATCCGTAAGTTTCACGATGCGAAACGCGATTCGGGTGAGGATGCGCCGGTGACACTCTGGGGCACCGGAAAGCCGAAACGGGAATTCCTTTACAGTGATGATCTGGCCGACGCCGTGGTCTACGTGATGAAGCAGTCGCGCGAATCCGTAGAGGCCGCCGCGCCGGATGCAATGCTGAACGTTGGCGTTGGAGAGGACATCGAGATCGCTGAACTGGCCAAGGTCATTCGAGACATCGTGGGTTCGGACAGCAAGATCGAGCATGACACGAACAAACCGGACGGCACGCCGCGCAAGCTCCTGGATGTGTCGAGAATGACGGCGCTCGGCTGGACGCCGCGCGTCTCGCTGCGCGAAGGCATCCGCAGAACCTACGCATCCTACCTTCGGGATCGTCCGCAGGAATCATCTTGAGCAACTCCTGCACGATGTCCGCGTCTCACCGCCGCATTTACGGGATTTGAATCGGATAATCAGTATACATTTTTTGGCGCTTCTTTAGCGGCAGCCCATCGACAGATCAATCACATCAAGCAGTCTCATTTACATTTAGCATCATGAACATCGCAGTCATCGGTACGGGATACGTTGGCCTGGTAACGGGCACGTGCTTCGCAGAGATGGGAAACCAGGTTACCTGCGTAGACATCGACGAGAAGAAGGTCGAACAGCTCCGCTCCGGGCGGATCACCATCTTCGAGCCGGGCCTCGAGATTTTCTTCGAGCGCAACATCCGTGAAGAGCGCCTTCAGTTCACGACGGATCTCGAAACTGGCATTCGTGATGCTGAAGTGATCTTCCTGGCGCTGCCGACGCCTCCGGGCGAAGACGGATCGGCTGACCTTTCCTACGTGATGGGCGTCGCGAAGAACATCGCGGATCTGCGCAAGAACGATCCGTCACGCTCCTACACGGTCGTCGTCAACAAGAGCACGGTGCCGGTGGGAACGGCCGATGAGGTTCGCACGATCATGGACGAGGCAGGCCTCGAGGTCGGTACGGACTTCGACGTCGTCTCGAATCCGGAATTCCTGCGTGAAGGTGCCGCCGTAGACGATTTCATGAAGCCGGAGCGCGTGGTCATCGGCACGACGAGCGACAAAGCCGCCGAGGTGATGACGCAGCTCTACGAGCCGTTCGTTCGCCAGGGAAACCCGATCGTGGTGATGGACGAGCGCTCGTCGGAGATGACGAAATACGCCGCGAACGCCTTCCTCGCGACCAAGATTTCGTTCATGAACGAGGTCGCGAACCTCTCGGAGATCGTTGGCGCCAACGTCGACAAGATCCGAATCGGGATCGGCCTCGACAGCCGCATCGGCAAGCATTTTCTTTACCCGGGTATCGGCTTTGGAGGAAGCTGCTTCCCCAAAGACGTCCAGGCGCTCGACCGCACCGCCGATCAGAACGGCTACCGCTTCGAGATCCTGAAATCGGTGCTTGACGTCAACGATCGCCAGCGTACGAAGCTCGTCTCGATGGTGAAGGAGTATTTCGGGGATAACCTCTCCGGCAAGCACTTCGCCGTCTGGGGCCTCGCTTTCAAACCGAACACCGACGACGTTCGCGAGGCGCCGTCACATATCATCATTCGCGGCCTTGTGGAAGCCGGTGCGACCGTTACCGCATACGACCCCGAGGCCATCGAAACGACGCGTGCCGCCCTGGGTGATATCGCCGAATACACGCACGACGATTACGAGGCGCTCAGTGGTGCCGACGCGCTCCTGATCTGCACGGAGTGGAACGAGTTCCGCCGGCCCGACTTCGATCAGATCAAGTCGAAGCTGAAGAACCCGCTCATCTTCGACGGCCGCAACCTGTACGATCCGAAGCGCGTCGCCGAGATGGGCTTCGACTATCACAGCATCGGTCGCCCGCGTCACACGCCGGTTGATCGAGCCGTATCCGTGAACGGTCGATAGTCGCAATGGGGCGGAGCCGCCGGCGTCCGCCCCTCTTTGTTTCAACTTGTCCTACCGGCATCCCTCAATCCGCACCCACATGAACGCAAGGACTGATCGTCCGCGTACCCTCATTACCGGTGGCGCCGGCTTCCTCGGCTCGCATCTCTGTGATCGCTTCATCGCCGAAGGCCATGACGTGATCTGCGTCGACAACTTCATCACCGGCTCGCCGGATAACATCGCGCACCTGGTCGGCCACGAGCGCTTCCGGCTGATCGAACTTGATGTCACGAATTACATCTACGTCGAGGGCGATCTCGACTACGTGTTGCACTTCGCAAGCCCGGCATCACCGATCGACTATCTGAAGTATCCGATTCAGACGCTGAAGGTCGGTGCGCTCGGCACGCATAAGGCGCTCGGTCTGGCGAAAGCCAAATCAGCACGCTTTCTGATTGCATCGACCAGCGAGGTCTATGGCGATCCGCTGGTGCATCCCCAGAAAGAAAACTATTGGGGCAACGTCAATCCGGTTGGGTTGCGGGGCGTCTACGATGAGGCGAAACGTTTCGCCGAAGCCATCACGATGGCTTACAACCGCTACCATGGTGTGGAGACGCGCATCGTTCGGATCTTCAACACCTACGGGCCGCGGATGCGTCTCGATGATGGGCGCGCGCTCCCGACGTTCATGGGGCAGGCGCTGCGCGGCGAGCCGCTGACGGTGTTCGGCGACGGCAGCCAGACGCGGTCCTTCCAGTACGTCGATGATCTTGTGGAAGGGATCTACCGGCTGCTCCTCAGCGATGAGGTCGAACCGGTGAACATCGGCAATCCGGATGAGATTACGATCAAGGAGTTTGCGGAGGAAGTCATCGAACTGACGGCCAGCGGCAGCACCATCACGTACGAGGACCTCCCGAAGGATGACCCGCAGGTGCGCCAGCCGGATATCACGAAGGCAAGGCAGGTGCTGGGATGGGAGCCGCGGGTGGATCGTCATGAAGGTCTCGAGCGAACGCTTCGCTACTTCCGCAACCGCATCGAAGCCACCGATCGTGTAGGCACCTGATCGGCCACGGCAGGTGAACCCGCCCGATCATTGCAGGTATATGACCGGACGCTTCAGTCAGCATCGCAGCGCACGATCCACGTGAACCGCTTTCAAGCCTGGTACCGGGTACAGCCGAAGGCCATCCGGGCCATCCTCACCATCAACGTCGCCTTCTGGGTGCTCTGGGCCGTGTTGCTCGTGCATCTGGGCGGCGTGCGCAATTTCGTATGGCAGTATCTCGCGCTCAACCCGGACCTCCCGGGTCTGCTCTTGCGACCGTGGCAGGTCGTCACCTACAACTTCATCCATCTCGGCCTGGGCTTCTGGGGCTTCCTGCACCTGGCCTTCAACATGCTCTGGCTGTTCTGGATCGGCAAGGAGTATGAGGAGCTCAACGGTTCGCACCGGCTACTGGCCGTCTATTTGATCGGTGGATTGGGCGGCGCCTTCCTGTCAATCCTCTTTTATAACATCTTTCCCGGAACGGCGCTCATCCATGGGGCATCGGCTTCCGTTCTCGGTGTGATGACGGCCGTCGCGATCACCTATCCATACAAGAGCATCGGTCTGCTCTTCATCGGGACGGTCCGCTTGATATGGGTCGTTGTGGGATTTCTCGTGCTCGACATCCTCTTCATTGCAGGAAGCACCACGGCCGTCACCGCGCATCTTGGCGGCGCGATGTTCGGATATCTGTTTGCAAAGGGGGAAGCATCGGGTCGCGATCTCTCGTCCTGGACCTCCTTTATGCTCGGTGAACGACGCTCATCCTCGCGCGGTGGGCGGAAGCAAAGGAAGCAGGACGGCTTTTTCGAGCGCATAGGATCGTGGCTCGGAGGACAGGAGCCTGAAGAGGCGCGCATCGCCGGGCGGATCGGGCGAGCGGCTCCACCACCTGAGGTGGAGGAAACCTCGCCGGGCACCGAGATTGACCGCATCCTCGACAAGATCAGCGAGCGCGGCTACGATGCACTCACTGAGGAGGAGAAGCGCATTCTCTACGAGGCGAGCAAACGATAGACTTCGTGCGGCGCATCCCAGGCATCCTGTGGTTAGTGCTGAACGCGGCCGTTGCGATCCTTTTCTCGCTCGGCTACATGGCGTACTTCGGCTATCCGGGGCGCCTGTGGTGGGTCGAGCTGATCGCCGTGGCGCTGCCCTTCCTTGCCGTCGCCGTCGTGGTGCTGCTGGGCATCAACATCCTGCTGAAGCGGAGAGGCCTCGTTGCGATCTTCGCCGTCTTAACGGTGCTCGCCCTCGTGCGACTCCTGGCATGGGAGCGGCTCCTTAACGAGGCGGAGCCATCGGATGACGACCTCACGCTCATGACGTTCAACGTCCCGCGCTGGTGGGGCTACCTCATGGACACCAAGGCGATCGAGATGGCGTCGTTCATGGATGAGATCAACCCCGACGTCGCTGCCTTGCAGGAAGCCACGCTGGCTTTTGTGGAAGGTGATCCCAAGGTTCTCGCGCCGCCGTACGTCAAGGTGCTGATCGATTCGCTGGGCTTCGAGCCGGCAGGCAAGGATTTTCAGGACGGAAGCTTCAATACGCCGCAGCCGGTGATCGGCCGAACCGAGTTTCTGGGGAAGGAGCAGTTTACGATCGTGCATCCGGATGACGGCGGCGTTGGTGGCACCAACATCGTGCGGGCGCGGTTCAAGTGGCAGGATCGCGAAGCGGTACTCTACAATATCCATCTGCGCACCTACGGTCGGGCTAAACCGTGGCAGGAGCAGGAGCCCGAGCCGTTTTCGCCCACCTTCTGGTTTCGCTACCTCAATCAATACCGCCAGGCGTACCGGATTAGAAACTGGGAAGTCGATCAACTGCTCGAGATGATCGAGAAGGAGGATGTGCCCGTGCTGCTTGCGGGTGATTTCAACAGTACGCCCAACAACTGGGTGTATCGCCGCCTGGCTGATGGAAGACAGGACGTCTTCCGCACGGCAGGCCGCGGCTGGGGTGCGACGTACCACACGCGCCTGCCGATCGTCCGCATTGACTACATCCTCGTTGGCCCCGAATGGGAAGTCGTCGACGCCTACGTTCCACGCGTCTGGCTCTCGGACCACCTGCCGGTCGTTGCTTCACTTCGCTGGGCCGACGACGACGGGAGCCTTTAGGATGTCGCTCCGTACTAACGCCGCCTGATTTAAGACCTCAAGAACCGATTCAATATGCAGCGCCCTCGCAGGCAGTCTCGCCCCGTTCACGTTGGATCCGTCCAGGTGGGCGGCGGCGCCCCTATCTCCGTCCAGTCGATGACCGTCTCGAAGACGCACGACGTCGAGACTACACTCGCTGAAATTCGCGGCCTGGCCGATGCCGGCGCCGACATCGTGCGCGTCGCCGTCCCACGTCCTGAGGACGTCGAGGCAATCGGCGACGTCGTTCAGGGATCGCCTGTGCCGATCGTTGCGGACATTCACTTCAACTATCAGTACGCCCTGCGTGCCATTGAAGCGGGCGTCGCCAAGGTTCGCATCAACCCGGGTAACATCGGGAAGGAGGAGTGGGAGAAGGAGGTGTTGCTTGCCGCGAAGGAAGCGGGAATTCCGATCCGGATCGGCGTCAACTCGGGTTCGCTCGAGAAGGATATCATGGATAAGTACGGCTTTCCGCAGCCGGAGGCGCTCTTCGAAAGCGCGATGCGACACGTCGAGATATGCACGAAGCACGGCTTCGAAGACATCGTGATCTCGGTGAAGCACTCGGATGTCTTCTTCATGATTCAGGCTTATCGGCTGCTCGCTGAGCGGACGGATTATCCGTTGCACCTCGGCGTGACGGAGTCCGGTTCGCTTCAGGCCGGCAGTATCAAGAGCTCGATTGGTATCGGCTCGCTGCTTGCGGATGGAATCGGCGACACGATTCGTGTATCGCTTGCCACGCAGAGCGTGCATGAGGTGGAGGTCGGGCACCAGATCCTGAAATCGCTTCGCCTTGGCAGGCCGGGCGTCAACATCATCGCATGCCCCACCTGCGGGCGACTCGCCGGCGATCTGTTCTCGATCGTCAATGAGGTGGAAGCCGCCGTCAAAGCCGCAAAATTCGACAAGGACCTCAACGTCGCGCTCATGGGATGCGCCGTAAACGGCCCGGGTGAAGCCGCAGGTGCCGACCTAGGGGTCTCACTCGGTCGCGGTCGTGCCCACCTGTTCAAGCACGGAAAAGTCGTGCGCACCATCCCCGAAGATGAGATCGTTGACACGATCCTCGAAACTATCCGGAACTGGGATGAGGATGGTGAAGAGGAGGCCCCGAAGAGAGA
>CAZKDQ010000061.1:1535-2664 GCA_964551345.1 uncultured Rhodothermales bacterium | reverse complement strand
TCCCCTTCCGATTAACTGCTCTCAGGTCCGGCCGATACCCCATCGTGATCAGCGGGTGGACGCGGGCTGCGCGCCCCGCCTGCCCGATGAGAATCCTTCAGGACAACGCGAACCTTGCACCCTGCTGTTCGAGGGCGGAAGGTCGGTCGAAGGATGTCGTCCTCTATCACTTTGTACGGATCTGTGTAAGAATGGAACATCCCACGAGAGCGCGCCACATCGCAGTTCTGCTGCTGGCGTCGGTATTCGTCGCAAGCGCGCTGGTACCGGATGCAGCGCAAGCCCAGGACCGACCGCCGCAGCGGCAGCTACGCAGCTACATTCCGCCCGATCAGCTCGTCTCCTTCCTGCCGTCGACACCGTTCGATCAGTTCGTCGAATTCCTGAACCCGATCTTCGAGCGTGTAACGGGTAAGCAGGTCATCGATCCGGAAGACCGACGGCACTCCATCGGCGTCAGCATTGCCGGTCTCCACTTCGTCGATGCGCTCGAGCTCGTGTTGCAGGTCAACCAGCTCAGCTACCGTGAGACGGAGCAATTCTTCATGGTGACAGAGGCCGCTGCGCCGAGTCTTGCCGCTGGGCAGGAGGGTGTCCGCCAGGCGGAATCGCGCGTCGTGGCAGATGTCCCCGCAACCGGCCAGACGCGCGAAATCAAAATCGACGCCGTGCTCTTCGAGGTGAACCTCAGCAAGGCGCGCGAGATGGGCCTTAACTGGGACGTCGTCTTCGGCGATGCCGGGCGCGGTGCATCCGGTACCGGCGGAAGCACCGGAGGATCGACGGGCGGCAGCGGGTCGCAGCAGCAGGGACGCTTCTTCTTCCGCACGGATCAGCTTTTTGAAGGGATCGACGATTATGTGATCGCGCCTGACGTTCTCGAGATCTCGCAGGCGCTCCGTCTCATGGAAACCACTGGTGTCGGCCAGACGATCGCCAATCCGACTGTCACCGTTCAAAGCGGCGAGCAGGGTCGCATCCAGATCGGATCCGATATCCCCGTTCAGGTGCGTGACTTCGCAGGCAACACCGTGACGCAGTTTGTATCCACGGGCATCATCATCGACGTCACGCCGACACTGCTCGAAGGGGCGATGTCTGACACGACGAACCACGACTTCGACTTCAT
>CAZKDQ010000061.1:0-1435 GCA_964551345.1 uncultured Rhodothermales bacterium | reverse complement strand
TGCTGATCGGCCTGCAGGTCCACACCGTCGATCCGCTCCCGGTTCGCGTGGCACGCGGCCAGCAGCGCGATCTGCGCGATCAGGCGCAGCGCCAGATGCAGGGAACGGTTGAGCGCTTCGACGGCGAAGCCATGGAGCTGATGCGTCCGGTGCTCAAGGACAAGAACAAGTAATACCGCGAGACGGTCCGCAGGCAGGCGGATTGCACGCAACGAGTCGCACGATGAAAGCGCATTCCCCGTCGTCACGTTTTGTGAGGGCGGGGAATGGTGCGTTTAACAAGGACGGTCGAACCGAAACTTCGCCCGAACCAACGGCCCCGCCGCGCGTCCGTGAGTGCCCATTCTTGCTAGCTCTAACGTTCGATCTTGAAATTCACCCTTCAGCACTCCGACTCCACCACGGGCGCGCGGGCCGGGATAATTGAAACGGCGCATGGAACGATCGAGACGCCGATCTTCATGCCCGTCGGCACCGTCGGAAGCGTCAAAGCCGTTCAGCCGCGCGAGCTCGTCGATGACGTCCAGGCGCAGATCATCCTCGGCAATACCTACCACCTTTATTTGCGGCCGGGGACGGAGGTCCTTCAAGAGGCCGGCGGCCTCCATCCATTCATGAAGTGGGATGGGCCGATCCTTACGGACTCAGGTGGATTTCAGGTCTTCTCTCTCGCCGGGCTTCGTGAGTTGAGCGAGGAAGGCGTTCGCTTCCAGAGCCACCTCGACGGATCGAGCCACTTCTTCACGCCGGAAAGCGTCATCGACATCCAGCGGAAGATCGGATCGGACATCATGATGGTCCTCGACGAGTGTCCGCCGGGGGATGCGTCGATTGATTATGCTCGTAGGTCCAATGAGATGACGTTGCGTTGGGCAGCGCGTTGCAAGCAGCGTTGGCAAGAGACGGAGCCGATCTATAGGCACGAGCAGGCGCTCTTTGGGATCGTGCAGGGCGTGGTTTATCCGGAAATCAGGCGCGAATCGGCCGAGAGGCTCGTCGAAATGGAGCTGCCGGGGTATGCGATTGGCGGACTGTCGGTTGGCGAGGCGACGGAGGATATGTACGCCATGGTGGAGGTCGTCAACGAGGTGCTTCCGACGGACAAGCCGCGTTATCTGATGGGCGTCGGCACGCCGGCGAACCTGATCGAGAACGTCGCGCGAGGCATCGACATGTTTGATTGTGTGATGCCAACGCGCAACGGACGTAACGGCACCATCTTCACGACCGAGGGAATTTTGAATATCAAGAACGCGAAGTGGAAGACGGATTTCTCGCCGCTCGATCCTGGTCTTGAGGAGAGTTACGTCGCGCAGACGTTCACACGCGGATACGTCCGGCACCTCTTCGTTTCGAATGAGATCCTCGGGCTTCAGATCGCGTCGCTGCAGAACCTTACGTTCTACGCGTGGCTGATGCGAGAGGCGCGACAGGC
>CAZKDQ010000060.1:8670-15402 GCA_964551345.1 uncultured Rhodothermales bacterium | reverse complement strand
GCTCAAAATCGCATCATTGAGCGCGGGCCAGGTGTGCGTGCCCATGCGCGGCTCGCCGGATTCACTGCCGCGCCCATGGACTCCTGTCCACCGAGTGAAACCCCGGATGTGGAGTTCATCGAGCATTGCGATTACCTGCTCGGTCAGAACCTGATTGTATATGATGAAGATAGACTTCATTGATGCCTGGGGTTTTTGCGCTGTTGTTGATGATAAGTTCAGCGCTCTTGTTGATGATATACAGGTACGGAAGTATCACGCTGTGTCGTAGCAGAGGCGGGAGCGCCAACTCACACTCCCGCCTACTTACGACATACTACCCTACCGGCACCATCTTCGGGCGAATGCTTGCGTCGGCGCCGTCGCCGCTCATCATCTCGGCGTCACGGGCGACGTCCTTGCGTTCGAACACAGCGTAAATCACCGGCACGAGCACAAGCGTCACGATAGTCGAGAAAGATAGACCGCCGACAACCGATATCGCCATCGGGCGCCATGTCTCGGCACCTTCGCCGATACTGAACGCCATCGGCAGCATCGCAAGGACGGTCGTAAACGTCGTCATCAACACCGGACGCAGACGCGAAATGCCCGATTGCACCACCGCTTCCACCACCGGCACTCCACGAGCCCGCATCAACTTGATGTAGTCGATCAGCACGATCGCGTTCTTCACCACGATGCCGACGAGGATAATAGCACCGAGCAATCCGATTACACCCAGTTTGGTATTTGTGATCAGCATCAGGAAGATCACCCCGGAGAATGCAAACGGAACCGAGAACATGATGATGAACGGTTCCTTGAGCGATTCGAACTGCGCCGCCATCACCAGATAAACGAGTGTGATACTCAGCAGTAGTACAAGGAAGAGATCGCCGAAGGCATCCTGCTGCTCTTCGAAATCACCACTGAAGACGATCTCGATCTGCGGCGGCAGGGTCTGCTGATCGACCCACGTGCTGATATCGGCAATCACTTCGTTGAGCGGTCGTTCGGTAAACGAGGACGACACCGTGACCGACCGTTCGCGGTCGATGTGATCGATGTTGGGCGGCGCCTGGTATTCCCGAACGGTTCCGAGATCACGGACGCGGACGAGCTGGCCCGACGGCGCCATCACACTGATGTTCTCGATCTGCGTCAGCGAGTTCCGCACGCTCTGGTCGTATCGCAGTACGATGTCGTACTCGTCGCCATCTTCGCGATACGTCGTCGCGGTAAGACCCTCGACCTTGCCGCGGATGGCGTTGCCGACCGCTGCCGAGCTGAGGCCGAAGGCGGAGAGACGATCGCGATCGAATACGAACTCGAGCTCCGGACGCGCATCGCCGCGGCTGATCTTGACGTCGCGCACGCCTTCCACCGTGCGCATGTGGGCAGCAAGATCCTCAGCCAGCAGCGTAGTCTGCTCGATGTTGTTTCCGAGGATGTCGATGGCGATCGGGTCCGAGCTTCCCTGCATCCCCGAAGCCGTGCTTACGGAATACGTCTCCATCTCGGGCACGTCCGCGAGAATGGCACGAATCTCATCAGCGATCTCGAACACGGATCGATCTCGGTCGCCGGTTTCGACAAGGCGCAGGCGGATGACGGCCTCGTTCGAGGAGCCGCCGCTGAAGCCGCTGCTGCCAACCGTCGAGTTGAGCAGTCGCATTTCGGGTACGGCCGCGCGGATGTCCTGCTCGACGCCTTCGATGACGCCTGCCGTATAGTCGAGGCTGCGCCCGGTGGCGAGCTCGACGTTAATCGTGACCTGGCTCGCGTCGTTCTGCGGCATGAACTCGGTACCGACGCGCGGGATGAGCATCATACTAAACACAAATACACCGATCGAACCGAAGATTACGGTCTTGCGATGCGCTAGCGCCCACGAAAGCGTGGAGCCGTAGAACCGGTCGAGCCGGTTGAGGCCACCGCCGATTCCCGACGAGACCGAGCGCAGAAACTTCGGCGGCTGCTTCCCTTCACCCACACGCTTGAGCAGGATCGACGCCATCATCGGCGTCAGCGTGAGTGCCGCAACCGTCGAGGTCACCATCGTCACTACAACGATGAAGCCGAGCTCCTGAAACCAGATGCCCATCATTCCGGTGACGAATGTCAGCGGAAGGAAAACGGCCACGACGGTGAGCGTCGTCGCGATGACGGCGACGCCGACTTCGTTCGTACCGTAGATCGCAGCCTGCTTGGGATCGGCACCGCGCTCGATGTGCGTCATCACGTTTTCGAGCACTACGATGGCGTCGTCCACAACCATGCCGAGCGCGATCGAGAGAGATGAAAGCGAGATGATGTTGAGCGTGCTGCCGGTGAGGGCCAGATAGATGAACGCAACGATCAATGAGACCGGGATCGTGGCCGCAATGACGAGCGTGGCACGCCACTGACGCAGGAAGACCAGCACCACGAGCACTACGAAGATCAACGCATAGAAGATGACCGACGTAAGGTTGTTGATCGAGCTCGTGATGAACTCGGAGGTGTCGATGATGACGTTCACCTCGACGTCCGGCGGCAGCGATTCAAGCAGCTCCGGCATCCGTTCCGCCACGGATGTTGCCACCTGCACGGTGTTGGCATCCGTCTGCTTCTGCACCATCAGCGCGACGCCCTGCCGGCCGTTGGTGCGGCTGATGGCGGTTTCATCGGCAAGGCCCTGCCGCACGTCGGCCACGTCTCGCAGGTAAACGATCTGGCCGTTGCGGTTCGAGATGACGACGTCGCGTATCTGCTCGGGCGACTGAAATTCGCTATTGACACGCAGGTTGTAGCTGTTCGTCCCAAGGTCGACCCGTCCTGAGGGCACGATCACGTTCTCCGCGGCGAGAGTCTGGCCCACCTGCTGGATGTCCAGGTTGTAGGCATCGAAGCGCTGCGGATCGATCGCGATCTCGATCTGAGGGATCGGCGCGCCGATGATCGAAACGGCACCGACGCCGGGCAGCCGGTTCAGCGGGCCGACGACGTAGTCATCAAGGATCTGCTCGAGGTCATTGTAGCTCTCATTCGCGGTCGCCGAATAGATGATGACCGGCATGCTTGACGAGGAGAACTTCCAGATGATCGGCTCATCAGAATCATCCGGCATTAACTGTCGCGTACGGCCGATGACGTCGCGCACGTCGTTGGCGGCCTCGTCGAGATTGATCCCCCAGTTGAACTCGAGCGTGATCGTCGACATGTTGTCGACGGAGGACGAGGTAATCTCTTTGAGGTTCGGCACCGTGCTGAGCACGCGCTCGAGCTCCTCGGTCACATTCTGCTCGACCTCAAGCGCCCCCGCGCCCTGATAGGTCGTCATCACGCTCAATACCGGCGGCTCGATCTCGGGAAACAGGTCGACGGGAAGCCGGGTGAACGAAAAGATGCCGAACACCATGATGGCCATGAAGAGCATCAAGGTGGCCACCGGGCGGCGTACTGCTATGCGAAATATATTCATCTACCTGATTGTCTTTTCAAAGCTTCATCCATCTCACTGTGGCCGAGTGTCCGACGACCAGCCTCTGCCGTTCCCCCAAACACCAGGAGAGCTGCCGCGGCATTGCCGGATGCTGAACACGCCACTACTGAACCACCCTCACCCGCGCTCCTTCGTGGAGACGCCCGACGCCTTCAGTAACGACGATATCGTTCTCGCCAAGGCCGCCCTCGATAAGACGATACTCCTCCATCCGCGGGCCGGTCGCGACAACCGTGCGGCGCGCGGTGTTACCTTCGAGCTTGAAGACATAGGTCTCGTTGCTGCCCGGTGACTGCTGGATCGTCGCCGCCGGCAGGAACAGCCCGGTGATCTCACCGAGATCGAGCTCGACGCGGGCGAACATGCCGGGGCTGAGCGCATCGCCGGGATTATCGACCCGCAGCTCAACGCGGAACGTCCGGCTGGAAGGATCGACCGTCGGGTGAATCTGCGCTACCGTGGCAGCGAAAGTGCGTCCGGGATACATATCCAACCGCACGGCAGCCGCCATTCCCTCTTCAACATATGGGAAGTAGTTTTCCGACACGTTGACGATCACCTTCAGCGGATTCGTCTGCATGACGGTGAGAATCGACGGAGACTGCGCGCCCGGCATGAACATCTCGCCATCCACAAAATGCCGCGCTGTGACAACTCCACTGATGGGCGAGCGCAGAACGGTATTCTGCTGAAGCGACTCGACGGTGCTCTGGGCATTCTCAAACTGAACCTCAGCCTGCTCGAGCTGCTGGCGCGAAACGGATCCGACCTCCACGAGGCGCCGCATCCTTTCCACATCGTTTCTCGCCTGTTCGAGCTGCACCTGAGCCTGCTGCAGGTTGGCGTTCTCCATGTTCACGACAACCTGACCCTGGCGCACAAAGTCACCTTCACGAACGTGTATGCGCTCGATGCGCGCGCCGCTCGGAGCCGTGATGAGCGCCTGCTCCCAGGCTTCGATCGTGCCGGAATAAGAGACCGTGCGGCGAAGCGTCATTTCCTCCACCGTTGCCACGCGCACCGGCTGTGCCGCCTCCTCGATCTCTGCCGGAGCCGCATCATCCGGCTGATCCGAACCACCAAATGCACCACTGAGAGCCAGGATCAAAACGATCACTCCGATCGCTACCGGCGTCAGGATGAGTATCTGCTTACGTTTCATAGATTTATTCAGAATCAATTTTCGAGGGAGCGACCGAGGAGGTCCTCCATGTCAAGAACGGCGTTGATGTAGTCGTAAAGCGCGTTTGCGTGATTGAGTCGCGCCTGGGTAAGGGCGAGCTCGGCGTCGTTCACCTCAACGACGCTGTGAACGCCGTTCTCATAGCTTACCCGTGCAATGTTCAGGCCACGCTCGGCCTGTGCCACGGTGCGCTGCTGCGCGGCAATCGTGGCTTCAACCTGCTCGATGTGGCGGGCCGTAGTCTGGAACTGCGACTCGAGCGATTCGAGCAGGAACTCCCGCTGCACGTCCACCTGGTCGATATCCACCTGCGCCTGCTGGATACGCAGGTGTCGCGTCGCATCGAACAGAGGAATTGACAGCCTCAACCCCACGGCCGATGAGTTCACCCAGTTGTAGTCGAAGACGTCGAGGTCCTGACCCTGCGCCTGGTAGGTGTAGTTTCCGAACGCGGAGAGACTCGGCAGATACGCCGCTTCCTCGATCCGGAGCTGCTCTTCGGTGATTCGCCGCTGCGCATTTAGCTGGATCACGTCGGCGTTCATCTCGAAGTTTTGATCGAAGACGATCTCGGGAAGCCGGCCGTAGAAGTCGCTGAGCGTGGCGTTGAGGACGATTTCGACATCCATCGAGATGCCGGTTAGTAGCTTCACATAGTTGAGCGCGCCCTGATGATCATTGCGCGCGCGAACGACATCCGGCTGCATGTTGTCTACCTGCACCTCCGTACGAATGAGGTCGTATTCGGGCGCGACTCCCTCCGCATAAAGCGACCGCACCAGTTCCAGATTGCGCTCGCGCATTTCCTGGCTCTCCTCCAGCACGCTCAGCGCCCGGCGCGTGATCAGGCCGTTGAGGAAGGCCCTCTGCACTTCCACCTCCACCTGCCGCTCGGTAACGTTCAGGATGGCCTGATTCAGGTTCTGAGCCGCACGGGCCAGATCAATACTGCGGTTGAGCTGAGCGCTGTAAACCGGCATCGCGAGCGTCGCGTTGGCGTTGAAGTTATGCTGAGCTCCAGTGCGCAGCACGTCCCCGAATGGGCTTCCCTCCGGAAGGAAAATGACCGGAGTCTGCAGGTTGTTCGTGTACTGCCCATCGATGCTCACCGTCGGAAGGCGTCCGAACTGCGACTCGCGCAAGGTCAGCGACGATCGTTCGAGATCGAGATTCGCCTGGCGGATGCGCTGGCTGTTATCCCGCGCGAGCATGAGCGCGTCTTCAAGCGTCACCGGCATTGGATCCGGTTGCGCTTGCGCACGCGCCTCGGCGACGCCCGGCAGCGAGATGAAAAGGAGGGCCAGCAACGTGGCCGTGGATATATACTTTAGATTCATTTCGGTTAGATGCTATCTGCTTCAAGCAGGGTGTCGATCACGTTGCGGCCCGGCTCGGTTGCGATCCCGCGGACGAAGTTGATGATGATCGCCCGCATGAGATCGATCTTCGAGTACTGGTTCGGGGGGAAGAGCTCCTCGTTGGCGATCACGTCAAACTGAGCCAGCAGCAGCCGTGTCGCGATGTCCACATCGATGCCGACCATGAAGAGGCCCTGTTCGATGCCTCGTTCGACCAGTTCGACCGTCTCGCGATACTCGTTCTCCTCGCGGAACTGACGAACCACCGCAAGCACCTCCGGATGGTATCGCTCGATTTCCACGAGCAGCGTGGGATTTGTCCGCTGGATCAGCTTCGCGGCGTAGTTCATCACCCCGAGAATCCCCTCGATCACGTTCGGCGCGCCTTCAAGTATTTCCGTGCGCTCGCGCCGTCGGTCCGCGATCATCTGTCTCACACACACCATCAGCACTTCGTCTTTGTCACGGAAGTGCTCATAAATGGTCCGCTTAGAGACGTGCAGGCGCTCGGCGATGTCGTCCATCGTCACGCCGCGCACGCCATATTTGACGAACAGCTTAGTCGCCTCAGCGGATACCCGCTCACGCACTGTGTCCTGCACGCCGGCCGAGACTGTCTCCATTCGAACCCCTCAAAAGTGAAACCGCGAAAACTATCGCAGTTTTTCTAGTTTCCACCGCAGTACTACAACTACCTTGCCGGGTTGCGTGGAGAACGTGCAAAG
>CAZKDQ010000060.1:0-8570 GCA_964551345.1 uncultured Rhodothermales bacterium | reverse complement strand
CCGTGCGATGCGTGGCCGACGAAGTACGCGGCGACCATGAGTACGGCAGACAACGCTGCAATCGGTCG
The DNA here is from genome assembly GCA_964551345.1 of uncultured Rhodothermales bacterium. Classification (GTDB taxonomy): domain Bacteria; phylum Bacteroidota; class Rhodothermia; order Rhodothermales; family CAZKDQ01; genus CAZKDQ01. The sequence goes on along the minus strand of CAZKDQ010000060.1, from coordinate 8,502 downwards.
TGTAATCAATCCCAGTACGATCAGTATTCCACCGAAGAACTCGACGACGCCGGCGAATCCGAACATCGAAATCAGGTCAGCCTTCGTTCCTCCAAAGACGCCGAAGAGCTTCTGCGCGCCATGCTGGATGAACAAAAGCCCCGCTCCGATTCGCAACAGCGCGTACGTAAGCGGTGCGAAAGACTGGAGGCGGTTGGTGATTGATTCCGTTGACGAGATGTCTGAAGTAATTGACTGTGCCATTGATAATGACGTGGTGATGCAGATAGGTCACGCCCGCGTTTCGCCGACGTGTAGGAGCTGTGAAAGGAGTTCGTAAGACCGAAGGCGGGCCTGATGGTCCGTCATCAGATCCTGGATCATAATTTCGGATAGATCGAGGTCGCGTGCGATTTGATCGAGCTGCTCCTCGACGTGCTCGAGCGTACCGCCGATAAATCGCGGCGGAGTGCGCGATCCCTGCTCGTAAGGGTGCACTTCCGGAAGACCGCCCATCTCCGCCACGGCGGCGTCGGGATCGAGCAGCGGTGCGCGCACATCGCCACGTGCGAGGTTGCGATACATGACGTGGACGGGCGCGAGCTGCCGACGCGCCTCTTCCTCGGTGTCCGCAACGACGACGTGCACTGAGAGGATGACCGAAGGCTCAGGTATGCGAGCCGGACCGTCGGCGGCTTTGAAGTTTTCCCGGTAGAGATCGATGATGCCGGGCGCCCCGGTCTGGTTGATAAAGCCCGCGAAGACGTAGCGGAGCCCGAGCTGTGATGCTGCCGAGGCGCTCCATGGGCTCGATCCCAGCAGATGAAGATCCGGCCGCGGGTCGATCGTGTAGATCGGCCACTCGCCGAAGGGATGTCCGGCCGGGAAGTCGTCTTCGAGCCATGCCAGGAGTTCGACGATCTGCTGATCCGAATCCGCCTGAAATCGCTTGCTGCGATCCTGCTGCAATGCGAGGTCCGTCACCGGCCCGGTCGTAGCACGGCCTGCGCCGAGGTCGATGCGCCCCGGATAGATCTCATTGAGTGTGGAGAAGACCTCCGCGACCTTGAACGGACTGTAGTGGTTGAGAAGCACCGATCCAGAGCCAAGCCGGATACGCGAGGTCTGCGCTGCAATGGCTGCGATGAGCACCTCCGGTGCACGGCCTGCAACACCTGGCGTGCCATGGTGCTCGGCCACCCAGTATCGCTCGTAACCCCACTCCTCCGCCTTCTGCGCGAGTTCGATGCTGTTGCGAAAAGCGTCGTGCCGGGTCTGGCCCGGCGCGACGGTAGAAACGTCTACGATAGATAGCTTCATGTAGGATATGAAAGACGCGGATGCGCCACGAGGGCCTGCATCCGCGTCGGTTGTCATGCAGGTACAGATGCCGAGAGGAAATCGTCCAGCGATGTGGTTGGCCGACCGATCAATCGGCTCAAGTCCCCGCTGTCGACGTACAGATGACCGTCGGCAATCTTTACGTCGGAGTCCGCCAGAACGTCTGCGAAACCTTCCGGAACTCCCGCACCGCTCAGGATCTTCGCGTACTCCTCCTCGGGCACATCCCGATAAACGATCTTCTTGCCGCTCTGCTGCGACAACAAGTTAGCGAAGTCATTCATCGTGAACGCTTCATCGCCCCCCAGTTCATAGACAGCGCCCTCGTGTCCATCCGACGTCAAGACGGCGACGGCGGCTTCGGCGTAGTCCTCACGCGTGGCTGCACTTACGCGGCCATCGCCCGAACTTCCCACCACGGCGCCATGCTCCAGAGCCGGATCGATCTGCCCAACATAATTCTCCATGTACCAGCCGTTGCGCAAAAACACGAACGGGATGCCTGACTCGCGGATGTACTCCTCGGTCAGCTTGTGCTCCTCGGCCAGGCGCATCGGATTCGAATCCGCTCGCGTGAGGCTCGTGTAGGCGAGGTACCCGACGCCGGCTTTCTTAGCCGCATCAACTACATTGCGGTGCTGCGGGTATCGCTGGCCAACCACACTGGCAGAGATCAGCAGCAGTTTGTCTATGCCTTCAAGTGCTTTCTCAAGCGCCTCAGGCTGGTCGTAGTCCGCCACGCGGACCTCCACTCCCAGATCCTGCGCCTTCTCCGGGTTTCGAACGACGGCCACGATGTTCGACGCATCGACCAGTCCCTTCAACTTCTCTATGACGATGCGGCCAAGCTGGCCGGTAGCTCCAGTTACTGCTATCATGAACTATATCCAGAAGATGATTGATTGCTGTTAATCAGCATGACGCAGGTCCGCAGCTTGCGCCCGGACCTGCAAGCATGCGTTTCCACAATTACTGACGGACCGCCTGAACGTTGATAGCGATCTCGACCTGGTCACCGATCATGCTGATGTTTTCGACCATCTGGTTGAAGTCGATGCCGAAATCCTGACGGTCAACCGTAGTAGAGGCGCTAAACGCGATGCGCTCGCCGCCCCACGGATCGGGACCTTCGCCGAGGTACTCACCAGTGAGCACAACCGGCTGTGTCGTTCCGCGAATCGTGAGATCCCCTTGAACGGCGATCGCCGTGCCGCTGACAATTACGTTGTTGCTCGTAAACGTCATCGTGGGATGATTGGGTACATCAAAGAAGTCATCCGTACGCAGGTGATCGTCGCGCTGCTCGTTCAGGGTGTTGATGCTTGCCGTCTGAACCGTGACGTTCACCTGTGTCTGTGACAGATCCTCGGGATCCGTTACAATGGTGCCTTCCCAATCATTGAAGGTCCCAAAGACACCGCCCATCAAGTGGCGAATGCGAAAGCTGAGCTCCGAGTGAACGGGGTCGATCTGAAACGTTGCGGGCTCGGTTTGAACCGTAACAACCGGATCAACGGAGACAACGTCATGCGCTTGTGCGGGTGCACCGACGAGCACGAATGACAGGAATAACGTGGATAAAAGAGTTCTCATTTGAATTCTGATTTATATGAAAGGAAGAAGCGAGGGGTTGTACCCCCCGCTTCCGATTTAAGCGTCGGCTTATTGCAGATCTGCCTGAATTTCAAGTTCGATGTCGACCTTGTCGCTCACGAGCACTCCGCCGGCTTCGAGCGCAGCGTTCCAGTTGAGGCCGTAATCCTTACGGTTGATTGACGTGCGGGCCTCCAGCGCGATCTTATCGTTGCCGAAGGGGTCGCGGCCACTGCCAAGGAATTCCGCCTCGAGCTCGAGCGTCTTCGTAACGCCCCGCATCGTGAACTCACCGAGGAGGGTGAAGCTGTTGCCGGAGACGTCTTTCACGCCTGTCGCCTTGAACGTGATCGTCTTGTGATTGTCGACGTCGAAGAAGTCTACCGACCGCAAATGCTCATCGCGCTTGGTATCGTTCGTGGTGATCGACTCAGCCTGGATCGTGCCGTCGGCCTCGAGTGAGGAAAGGTCGTCGGGGTTTAGTTTTACGGTACCTTCAAACTGCTCGAAGGCGCCCCGCACCTTGCTGAAGCCGAGGTGGCGAACGGTAAAGCCCATCCGTGAGTGTGACGGGTCGATGGTGTACGTGCCGATGGCTGTTTTCTGATCTGTAGCCATGATGTCCTCCTTTGTTGTGGTGATTGGTTCGTTAACGGGCGCGCGGAGTCCTATTGATCCGGGCTCTACACGCTGCGCCTGACGGATGCCAACAGTTCGATGAGCTTTTCCAGCTCCGTTTCACTGAGCTTCCTGAAGGGCCGCTTCTGCTCGGCGGCGACCTCCGCATCCGTCTCCTTCAGCAGACGATGCCCGGCATCGGTGAGGCTCGTGCGCACCATGCGACGGTCGGTGGTCGACCGCCGGCGTTCGATGTACCCTGCCTCTTCCATCCGGTCGAGCAGCCGCGTCACGTCCGGCATGCGGTTGATCATCCGCTCCCCGATCTCGTTGCGGCACAGACCTTTCGATCCGGCGCCGCGTAAGATCCGCAGCACGTTAAACTGCTTCGGCGTGATGCCATACGGCTTCAGCACGCTTTCGAACGCGTCTTCCAGTAGAGAACTGGTACGGATGATGCTCAACTGCGCGGCATGCTCTCGGCTCGCCGGCGGCTTCGACTGCTTTAACTCAGTGTAGATATCGTCGGTCATGCTCCAGTATATGTGTTATCACACTTAATGTTCTCACGAATAGTGTTAAGGTTGGTAGAAGTCGGCGGAGGGCGGATCGGAGGTGCGGTTCGCAGTGAGAATCGACGTCGGCGCCCTCAGATTTGCCGTTTGCGAACTCCAATATGAAAACTGATGTCTTACTTCTGCCGTCTGTCGTCCGCGAACTGCAAACTGCTCACGGCATAATACCAGCTGCCCTCAACGGCCCACCGTTTCGTCACGGTCTGACGATCGCCGGCTCGTTAATCTGGGTGTGTACCATCAATAGAAGCCCTTCAAGGATGTATCGACATACACGCAGCACCGTCGCCGCCTGGACGATCCCATTCCTTCTGCTTGTCTTTGCAGCGGGCCCGATCGATGAGTTGCGCGCGCAGCAGGCGCCGCGGCTCGAGGTGCTCGTTCCCGAAGCCGACACCAGCACGTTCGCCGGCGCGCGGCATCGCATTGCCGGCAACACCGATCCCTCCAGCCGCGTGTTCATCAATGGTGAGGAGGTTGAGGTGTATGGCAACGGCGCATTCGTCGACCTCGTGACGCTCACCAGCGGCGAGAACCGGATCACATTTCGAGCCGAGGCTCCTGATGGTCGGTCCAGCGAGCGCGTCTTCGTGGTTCATCGGCCGGAGCCGCAGCAACCGCTTCCGGGTGACGAGCTCGAAATTGACATTGCCTCCATCACCCCGAACGACAGCCTGTGGCTCAAGGCCGGTGATGTGCTCGAAGTCCGCTTTCGAGGAAGTCCGGGCAGACGCGCCACGTTTGAGGTGCGCGGGATGACGCCGCGCGTACCGATGCGCGAGCTGGCGCCGGAAGAAGCAGGCGGCGTGATCGGCATCTACTCGGGCCGCTACGTGATTCAGCCGCGTGACGAGGTCCTCAACGCTCCTCTCATCATCCGGATGCGCGGGCGAGGCTTCGCCTCCAACAGCGTTCGATCAGACGCGCGCGTGACGGTAGCACCGTACGACGTCCCGCGCGTGGTCGAAGTGGTGGGTCGGCGGCCTTATCTGAATGCCGGCCTCGGCACCGACCGCCTCGGCGGCGCGCAGCTCGGCCGCATTGATCCCGGCGTTCGGCTTCGGGTGGATGGACGCATGCACGACCAGTATCGCGTGCGCCTCGGATCGGACATGCAGGCGTGGCTGCCCCGCCGGTTCGCGCGCCTGCTTCCGTCAGACACGCCGCTGCCTCGCGCCGTCACAGGCTCCATCAGCGTCCGCGGTGACGAACGCGCCGATCAAGTCGACATCGCACTGCCGGTGAGACTCCCCTACGTGGCGAGCCACCATTCCGACCCAGCGCGCATCGTGGTGGACCTTTACGGCGCCGAATCCAACACCAACTGGATCACCCACCTCACATCGGCGGATGGCATCCAGCGCGTACGTTGGGAGCAGCCCGGCCACGAGCATTATCGGATGATCATCGAGCTCGAGCATCCGGGCGAGTGGGGATATGAGGTCGGATATGCCGATCGCTCGACCTTACGAGTGCGCGTGAAGCGTCCGCCGGTCATTGCGTCGGATGAGCGGCCTCTTGAAGGGATGGTGCTCGTCGTTGATGCGGGCCATGGCGGACGGGCCGCGGGAGCTCTCGGCGCGGCCGGCACACTCGAGAAAGACGTGACGCTGCCGATCGCTCAGCGGCTCGAGGAGTTGCTCGTGCAACGTGGCGCACGCGTCGTGATGACGCGGGATCGCGATGAGGATGTTGCCATGTCGGACCGCATCGACACCACGCTCGAGGCGCAGCCGGATCTCCTGGTAAGTATCCACGCCAATTCCACCGGCCTCTCATCCGACCCGGAGGGTGTTCGCGGGACGAGCATGTACTATCGCCACCCGGTCTACCGGCCCCTCGCCGATGCGGTGTATGCCGAGGTGCTCGATCTCGGGCTACCCGAGTTCGGCGTCGTAGGCAGCTTCAACTTCTCGCTCAACCAGTTCACGGAATTCCCCAACGTGCTCGTGGAGACCGCCTTCATCTCGCATCCGGAGGAAGAGATCCTGCTAACCGATCCGCAATTCCAGCAGCAGATGGCAGAAGCGGTCGTGCGCGGACTGGAACGATTCGCCCGAGAGCATGGGTCAAGGATTCTGGTGGAGGCGGAAGACTCGACGGCTGAAGATCCGGATGCAAGGATGGATGATGGTAGATAGTGGATTGTGGATGGTGCCCGTGTCCGTCGCGTTCATCGGCACACCCGGCACCGATAGAAGAGGATCGAAGATCCTCGATCTTCTCCTCCTTCCCCATCCTCGCTCATTTATCATCGACCTTCGCCATCCCCTCTCCTTGAGTAATCCTAGAAAACTCACGGCCTGCTTCAGTTCTGTCGATGACATGTCGTACAATTAACCACTGCGGGCATGGCCCACCGCCTCACGATCCCTGATATAGAGTCACGATGACGATGTCTGAGTCTTCTCGTACGCCCTTTACTTCGATCGCGCGGCTGATGCTCATGATCGTCATGCCGGGCATTCTCCTGGTCACGCTCTTCGTCGGATGCTCGCAGAATGGCGACGGCGCGAGTGATGTCGAAATCGATCCGGTGGTCGCGCAGCTCTTCGAGCCGATTCCGGAAGAGGCGGAATCGCCGGAAGACAATCCCATCACCGAAGCCGGAATCGAACTCGGGCATATGCTCTTTTTCGAGCAAAAGCTTTCGCGGTCCGGCACCATCTCTTGCAACACGTGCCACGTCGTCGGAGCCGCCGGCGTAGATCATCTGCCGCGCGCGGTTGGCGAAGCCGGGCGCGTGGGCCCGCGCGCGAGCCCGACCGTCTACAACGCCGCATTCCTCGGGTCACAGTTCTGGGATGGCCGCGCCGCCACACTCGAAGAGCAGGCAATGGGCCCTATTCAGGCGCACGTCGAGATGGACATGACGCCGGAGGAGGCTGTGGAGCGACTTCGCGATACGGGATACGGTCCATATTTCGAGGCCGCGTTTCCTGATGCGGAAGGTGATCCGATCACTTTCGACAACATCGCACGGGCAATCGCGACATTCGAGCGGACGTTGATCACGCCGGGATCCCCGTTCGACCGGTATCTCGAGGGCGAAACCGATGCGCTCACTGAAGAGCAAGTTGCCGGTCTCAACCTGTTCACGTCTGCGGGCTGTGCAGGTTGTCACAACGGTGTTCTACTTGGCGGCCAGGGCTTTGCCCGCTTCTCGCACGCGGAGGGTGCGGGTGATCCCGGTCGTGCAGACGTTACCGGTGAGGAAGCCGATCGCTACGTATTCCGCATAGCGCCGCTGCGCAACGTCGCGCTGACGTACCCGTACTTCCACGACGGCTCGGCAGCAACTCTGGAGGAGGCCGTATCTGTGATGGGCTCGGCACAGCTCGGGCGCACCTTCGAAGAGGAAGAGATTTCGCAGATGGTCGCGTTCCTGGAGTCGCTCACGGGTGAATTTCCGCTCGTTACCTACCCGCAGCTTCCGCGGTAAACAGCTGCATCAGAACCATCACGAGCCGGTGAGACGATGCGCCGGCTCGTGATTTCTGTCTGATCGGGCGTCCTCTTCGATGAGGTCGAGCAGAGTTGGGATGTGCTCCAGACCGCGCGGACTGACGGCCCTTCGCATGCCGACCTGGTCGACGATCCGCTTGCACTCCTGCAGGTGATCGGGCCCGGCCGCGTGTTTCCCGAGCAGCCGCACGATATAAGAATGCGTTAACAGCTCGAGCATCGCCGGAATACCGCTTAACGGCTCGAGTGCGACTTCAGGGCCGTCCTGAAGCAGATAAACGCGTGCGAGAGGAACGGGATCGCGAGAGAACGTAGCACTCGCATCCAGCTTCCTGCGCTCGTACGTCGGATCGACTCGCGGAAGATCATCCGCCGTAATGCCGAGCGATGGAACGGCATCGGGGCGCATCTTGATGGTTGGGAACGCCGGAATCGCCCACAGGCGTCCGCTCTTGCACGTCTCGAGCGCAAGAATATCGTCGGTGATCAACGAGTGCCCGCGCGCATGCAGATTCGCACACGTCGTCGATTTCCCGGTGCCTTTGTGCGCAACGATTCCAACCGCTACATCGCCGATTCGGACCGCGCTTGCGTGCAGGGTCAGCAAGCCGCGCTGAAACATGATTACGCCCAGGCACATCGGCAGCATCGTGGATATTGCGGATTCCGGACTCACCCCTGGAAACGGATCGTACCAGATTCGGCTGCCTTCCTGAATCAGAAACCGTCCACGCCCCGATGTGGCAACGCGCACCCCATCTTCCGCAACACTGCGCATGATGTAGTGCTCCCCCGGTTCAGCCTCAGGAAATCCGGACAAAGACTTCTGCCGAACCACCACGTCAGCCGGTCCATCTTCAACAACGGGTAGAAGAATGGGAATCGGCACGTCCGCCTTGATTCTGAGACCGAATGCGTAGCCGTTGTACAT
>CAZKDQ010000059.1:0-15569 GCA_964551345.1 uncultured Rhodothermales bacterium | reverse complement strand
CACCGTCCCGGCCTGACGCGGGTGAACTGTGGCGGGGCCGCGCCCGGTTCTCCCCCAAAACAACCGCGCACGAGTTCATCGAGGAGCATTGAACAGGGAGCCGCGGGGGATAATGATTTCACGAAGCCGTTGCTTCCGGAGGATGCGCGCGGCATTATCCTGCGAAAGCGCGGAGCGCGATTTCCCTCCAGCCCTTCCCCCTGTCAACCTAGATCCATGCCTTGATGCGTAAACGTCTACAGTTCTTGCTAGCTGCACTGCTGATCGTGGTGGCACCGCGGTCTTCTGCGCAGGATGCCGATTATATGGTTATAGAAGACTTTGAAGGTGATGAGATCATCACGATGAACCCGATGGCGAACGGGCCCGATGAGAGCCCGATGGATTTTGAGCTCGTCGATAACCCGATGGTCGATGATGTTAATCCGAGCGCCACGGTCGTGCGGTTCAGGCGCTCGTTCGAAGGGGATCCATGGGCGGGATTTTGGAGCGTACTGCCTGAGCCGATCGACATGACGGAGATGAAGTACGTCCATGTTCATGTATTAAAGACGCGCGTATCGCCCGTACGCTTCAAGGTGGAGCAAGGCACGACCGACCCGCCTGCGTTCGAGATCGAATCGATTGCACCTCAGTCGGAAGTTGATCAGTGGGAGGTGTTGACCTTCCACTTCCAAGACGCGACGGGTGAATATCCGAACATCGTCTTTATGCCGGACTTTGAGGACCCGGTGACATTGACGGAGGATATCGACATCTACTTCGACAACATCGTCCTGAGTGCGTCGGCCGAGCCGCCGCTGGTGACCAGCACTGAAGATTCGGGGCCGGCTCGCGGCTTCACGCTGGCGCAGAACTACCCGAATCCGGTCGTTGAGCGAACACGCATTTCGTTCAGCCTCGATCAGGCTACGGACGTCCGCCTGCGGGTGTACAACTCCCTCGGTCAGGAGGTTGTGCGTTTAGTAGACGGCATGCGTGCGGCGGGGTCGCATGAGGAGCTTCTGGACGGCTCGTCGCTGCCGGCGGGTGTGTATTTTTACACACTCGACGCCGATAGGGGGCGGGAGACGCGTTCGATGGTTGTCGTTCGCTGAGGGACGTGAACGCCACGCACAAAAGAGCCTTCCGGGACGCTGCCTGTAGCAGCCGATCGGGAGGCTCTTTGCTTTGTGAGGGTGAGGTTGATGGATAGGACAGGTTGGAAGGGCAGTCAGCGCTCTCGCGTAGTGAGTTGGCGCCTCGTTTGGCTCGCCGTTGTGTTGATTTCGGGGCCGGTCGCGGCGAGCGCGCAGGAGGCTCGCATCGATATCTTCTTCGCGGACGATGCGGTAGGCAGCGGCTATCGAGATGCCTCGTGGGGAACGGCAACGGGCGGTGATTACCTGAGGCTCGTCGACGGCAGCAAGATGCCTGTGGAGCGTGAACATGCGCGGATCAGTACCACGAGCGGTCTCATTGAATACCGCCATGCCGGGGGGGAGTGGGCACTGCACATTGCGGCTGAAGGCTGGCGCGAGTTTGATCTAACGGCCATGGATACGCTTGTGCTTTACCTGAGCGGCCCGCAGCAGGTGCCGGCTGAGGAGCTGCCGTGGATCGGTCTCGAGGACGGGGCCAAGGTTCACTCACCAGTGGTGCCGCTCAAGGACTATGCGACCGATCTCGACGGCGAACCCACCAGCTGGCAGCGTGTGGCGGTGCCACTCGTTGACTTGGCGGGCGGCGGCTTCGATATCGGCCGCACCCAGACCGTGCGCTTCGTTAATGGAGATGTACGTACGGAGGTTAGGCGGGTCTGGGTCGACCACATCCACGCGACCGGCATCATCACTGGTGCTGAGGCGCCCAAAGCACCGGCCCGTCTCGAGGTGCGCGAGGGCGATAGAAGCGTGGTCGTCAGATGGCGTGCACCGGCAGGCGCCATCCTGGGATACCGTGTGTATCGGGCGGGTGATTCTGCGTTCGAGGAGATTCAGCCGTTCACCACTCGGCAGGATTACGTTGATACGGATGTAGAGAATGGCACCGCGTACCGGTATGCGGTAATCTCAGTTGATGAGCGCAGTATCTCGAGTGAGTTGTCCGACGACATCACGGCGACCCCCCGGGAGCTTTCCGACGAAGACTTCCTCGAGCTGCTGCAGCGAACCGCATTCGATTATTTGTGGAACGAAGCAGACTCCGAGACCGGCCAGGTGCGCGACCGTGATAATCCGAACTCGGCATGTAGTATCGCCGCGACGGGTATGGGCCTGAGCGTGATCACAATCGGAATCGACCGCGGATGGATTACCCGCGAGGACGGTCGGCAAAGGGTGCTAACTTCGCTTCGCTCGATGTGGGAGACGCCGCAGGGGCCGGAGGCTGCAGGCACGAGCGGTTACCGCGGCTTTTATTACCACTTTCTCGACTGTGCCACGGCTACGCGCGCGGGGGTGAACGAGTTGTCGACCATCGACACGGCGTTATTGATGGCGGGCGTGATTCATGCAGGTGAGTATTTCAGTGGCGCCGACGATGTCGAAATCGAGATCCGAAGCCTTGCCGCCATGCTCTATGAGAGGGTTGAGTGGGATTGGGCCCAGGTGCGGCCGCCGCTCATCGGCCATGGATGGACCCCCGAGAGCGGGCACATCCCCTATGATTACGGGGGATACAACGAGACGATGATACTGTATCTGCTGGCACTCGGCTCGCCGACCTTTCCCGTGGATCCTGCGGCATGGCGCGCTTTTACCCGGACGTACGATTGGCGAACATTTTACGGCCTCTCCTTTGTCACCTTCCCACCGCTCTTTGGTCACCAATACTCGCACCTGTGGGTTGATTTTCGGAGCATTGCCGACGAGCGGATGCGTGGATTCGGCATCGATTATTTCGAGAACTCTCGCCGCGCCACGCTCGCGAATCGGGCGTATGCCATCGAGAACCCACGGGGCTACCCGAACTACAGCGAGGATGAGTGGGGGCTGACGGCATCCGACATCCCCGACGGATATCGTGCGCGAGGAGCACCACCGGCGCAAGACGACGACGGCACCATTGCACCGACCGCACCGGGCGGATCAATCGCATTCACGCCTGAGGAATCGCTGAAAGCGTTACGAACGATGTACGACCGGTATCGCACCAGCCTCTGGGGCCCCTATGGTTTTCGTGACGCCTACAATGTTTCGCGCGACTGGTTTGCGGAGGGCCACATCGGCATCGATCAGGGACCTTTCGCCATCATGATCGAAAACCTCCAGACGGAGCGTGTGTGGGAGGTGTTCATGAGAAGTGACGCGATTCAGCGGGGGCTAGATCGCGCCGGCTTTGAGCCGTTTGTCGTCAGCGTCGACGGTGTCGGTGATCAGCTGTTATCGATGTCGGTTTATCCCAATCCGGCCCGGCAAATTGTTCACATCAGCTTAGAGCTCGGTACACCGCAACATCTTGCGATCGTCGTGTATGACGTGCTGGGGCGCGAAATGACGCGCATCGCCGACGAAGCGCGCCCCGCTGGTGAAAACAGCTTCGCGTTCGATGCGGGGGGATTACCCGCCGGCGTCTATTTCGTTCGGATGACCACGGACGGTGCGACGTTTGTGAAGACGGTCGTTGTTCAATAGCCCGTAATGCGGTAGGTCGTTATCCGGTATCCAGTCAAACGGTATCATGTATTTGACCGAAATGAAGACGCCGAGGAATAGATAAGCGAGCAGTTCCAAGCGCCCCCTATCTGTCCTTCCCACTGATCCACGAGGAGGTGACCCTGTGCAAGGACGTCATTATCTGCCGGTATTCCTTTGCCTGATCGGCTTGATTGGGTGCGCGCGAGGCACCGAGCAAGGAAGCCAAGAGGAAATCACGATCCGCGCCGTCTCCTACAATATCTATCACGATCGGGATGAATGGCCCCCGCGCCTCGCGGTAATTGCCGATACAATGCAGGTACTGGCGCCGGATATCATCTGCCTGCAGGAGGTGCTGCAGCATGAGAGCCTGCCCAATCAGGCCGAAGCCCTCGCCGAGCGGCTCGGATACAACTTTTATTTCATCAGCGCCGACGATACCGATCAGATCCGTCGCTACGGTAACGCCGTTCTATCACCTCATTCCTTCGACGAGATGAGTAAGACGCGGCTCGTCCCAACGGATGATTATCGCACCGCGGGCCACGTTCGTATAACTATCGGTGGACGCGAGGTGGATGTCTTCTGCACACATCTGCATCATATGCCGACGGAGGACGGCGCGGCGATTCGGTCGTCACAGATCGGCGACCTGCGGCGGTTCATTGACCAGAACGCGACCTCGGATGTGGTCATACTCGGCGGGGATTTCAACGCTGAGCCGCACTATGAGGAAATGGCGGCGGTTTCCGAGCGCTTCCTCGACACCTACGAAGCTGTGTATGGTGAATCAGAGCGGCCGACGACGCTCAATCCGCATCACGGTCATGACCACCGCTGGATCGACTACGTATTTGTTGGAAGGGAGGGCAACGTGCGGATTGATGCGGTTCGCCGCGTGCTCGCTCAACCGGTCGGCGATACGCTCTGGGCCTCTGATCATTTTGCCGTGATGGCGGACATCACCGTGACGGGCTCCGGTGGGACCCGCGAGCTGGGGGAATAGCACGGTCCCCAAGATGAAACTATCGGAGGCCGTCATTCATGCTTGTGCTGAGCGGTAGGTCGACCGCATTCGTTACCTCCTGGTCAAACTGCGATTCGAATCGCGTTTGTACGTTCTCGCGCAAGCGATTTCGTCCGGTACGGATCTACCCCGCAGATTCATGAGGCGAGGAACTGACGATGAGGACCGCTTGATGCGTGAAAGTCTGCGGGCCAACAGTAAGTCGGGCATCAGCATCGACGCATTGAGAACGCGCGGTAGTCCACCGTGATCATGCACTTCTCGGGCAGTGAGGGCGTGATAGCCTTCGCGTGTTAGTGAAAACGTGTATCGTATCCGCGGCGAGCGGATGATCCTCCTCTTTCGTTCAAACGAACGGGTATTGCAATGAGCGCCTCGACCGGCCGTTATCCTGAAAGCCCTCACACTGTATCGAAGTCCGACGGCCCATTCTTTATCCGTTTTATATCGGTAGCGCTTTTTTCGGCCGTCTTCGCGATTGCGTTCATGCCCTTGGCCGCCGCTCAACACACAGTATCGGGCACCGTAACCGGTGCCGAAGACGGATTTCCGTTGCCGGGCGTCAATATCGTCGTCACCGGAACAAGCATCGGCACCGCAACCGATCTTGACGGCAATTACGAGTTGACGGTGCCCTCGAGTGACGTCGTTCTGCGGTTTTCGTTCGTGGGATATGAGGCACAGAGGATACCGGTGGAGGGGCGAAGCCGCATTGATGTTGAGCTGGCATTCGACCCGATCGTTGGCGCCGAGGTTGTTGTGGTGGGTTACGGTGTGCAGCGCCGCCAGGACGTGACGGGGGCGATATCTCGCGTCTCTGGTGAGGAGATCGCCCGGATGCCGGCGGTGAATGCATCGCAAGCCCTGCAGGGGCGTATCGCGGGCGTCCAGGTGGTTCCCAGTTCAGGTGAGCCGGGCGCCGGTGCCGTCGTCAGGATTCGCGGCGTGGGTACGCTTAATAACGCCTCGCCGCTATACGTGGTCGACGGCATGCTCGTCGACGACATCAACTTCCTGAATACCAACGACATCGAGTCGATCGACGTCTTGAAAGACGCCTCCGCTACGGCGATCTACGGCTCGCGAGGTGCAAACGGCGTCATCATTATTTCTACACGGCGTGCGGGCTCAGAGCGGCCCATCGTCACATTCAACGCCTATTACGGCGTGGAACAGCTCGCAAACCGGATCGATGTGGTGAATGCGCGTGAGTACGCGCTACTGGCGAATGAGCTGGCGGCGAACGAGGGTCTCAACCCTTACTTCGAAAACCCGGATGTTTTTGAGGAGGGCACCGACTGGCAGGATGAAGTCTATCAGACGGCCCCGATCCAGAGCTATCAGTTCTCGGCGAGCGGTCTCAGTGAGCGGCTGTCTTACTATATCAGCGGCAGCTACGAGCAGCAGTCGGGCATCGTGCCGAAGTCGGACTTCAGCCGCGCGAGCCTCCGCATAAACAACGAGTACGAGATCAGCGATTTCTTTTCGCTCGGGCACAACCTGTCGCTCTCCTACACTGATTCACGCGCGGCTCCCGGCGTAGCGTCTGCGTACTTCACCGATCCGACAATCGCGCCCTTTAACGAGGAGGGCGGGTTTTCCGATCTCAGTCCGCGGTCGATGGGCAATCCGCTCGCGTCGATCGAGTACACACGAAACGACCAGAAAGGGGCACGTCTCGTCGGCAACGCCTTTGCCGACGTCAGCTTCCTTGAACACTTCTCGTTCCGGTCGAGCTTCGGCATGGATGTCAACAGGAACGAAGGCCGAACATTCTCGCCGGTCTTCTTCGTCTCTCCGATCCAGCAGAATGAGAACTCGGCGATTAGCGTCAACAATGCTCTCAGCAGCACCTGGCTGTGGGAAAACACGCTGACGTATCGACGCTTTTTCGATAATCACTCGCTTACGGTACTCGGTGGCGTGACGGCGCAGGAGTTCTCGTATGAAGTTATCGGCGGAGGCAGACCAAATGTCATCGGAGAAGATCGGCACCTCTGGTATCTGGGCGCGGGCGAAGAAGACGGCCAGACGAACTTCAACAGCGCCGAGTCATGGGGCATGATGTCGTTCCTGGGTCGCGTAAACTATGGCTACCTCGACCGTTATCTCCTTACGGCGAGCCTCCGTGCCGACGGCTCATCCCGCTTTGGCTCCGAGAACCGATGGGGCTTTTTCCCGTCGGTGGCACTTGGATGGGTGATTTCAGAGGAGCCATTTATGCAGAACGTCGGAGCTTTCTCCAACCTTAAGCTTCGCGGAAGCTACGGCGTCATTGGTAACGACAGGATCGGGCCGTACCCGGGACGACCGGTTGTATCTGGTAACATCAACGCGGTTTTCGGTCTGGATCCGTCGATCAGTTACGGCGCGAGCCTGATCGCGCTGGCAAACCCGGAAGTCGCGTGGGAGAGCACCGAGCAGTTTAACGCGGGCTTCGAGGCGGGCGTGCTCGATGCCCGGCTCGACCTTCAGCTCGATTATTACAGCCGGACAACTAACGACATCCTGATCGATGTGCCGATACCCGGCTACGTCGGCGTAAACGCGCGCCCGATCGTGAATGCGGCAAGCGTGCGTAACAGCGGATTCGACCTCGCCGTCAACTACAACGATCAGGTGGGAGACCTCGCGTACCGCGTCGGTGTGGTAGGCTCGACCGTGAACAATGTCGTGCGGTCTCTGGGTGCCGGCCGGGAGGAGATCCTCGGCGGGCCCGTCGGTGAAGGCGGCAAGCTGGCCACCCGCACGATCGTAGGTGAGCCGATCGGTTCATTCTTCGGATACCGCGTTGCCGGTGTCTTTCAGAATGAAGGTGAACTCGCGCAGTACGCGACGCGAGGCGGCGAACGCCCGGGTGACCTTCGCTTCGAAGACATCAACGGCGACGGTGTGATTACGACGGACGACCGCACCTTCCTTGGCTCGCCGTATCCCGACCTGATCTATGGGTTCACGCTCGGTGCGAGTTTCCGCGGCATCGACGTCGACCTCGACTTCAACGGACAGCACGGCAACCTCATCTACAACGCCAAACGGGCGGCACGCTTTGGTGTCTACAACTTCGAGACGACGTTTCTCGACCGCTGGCACGGCGAGGGTACGAGCAACTTCGAGCCACGCCTGACGAATGCCGGGCATAATTACGAGGTCTCCGATCGCTTCCTCGAAGACGGTTCGTACTTCCGGCTTCAAAATGTGCGGATCGCTTATTCGCTGCCCCAGCGCCTGGTGACACCCGTCAGCATCAGCAGTGCGCGCATCTTCGTGAACGGCTCCAATGTGCTCACACTCACCGGTTACACAGGCTATACGCCTCAAATCATGGGTGGGAGCGTGCTCGATGCGGGTGTCGACCGCGGTCAGTATCCGCCGAGCCGTTCTTTCACCATCGGGGTCGATCTCACATTCTGACGATGGCCATGATCCGCTTGAACCACTCCCGGTCTAGAAATATGAATCGCGCTTCTGTTAGCGTCGCCATCGTCGTGACCCTCACCGTGCTCCTCGCAGGCTGCGACGACCTGCTCGTCAAGACACCGCTCGGGCAGGAGACGTCAGAGTCGTTCTTTACAACGGAGACACACGCCATTCAGGCGACGAACGCCACGTATAATCAGTTGCGTCAGTGGAATACACATGTATTCAACTGGATTGCCATGACTGACATCGTATCCGACGATGCGACGAAGGGCTCCACGCCGGCCGACGCCCCGCAGCTGCTCGAGATCGACAACCTCAATTTCGACCCGGGAGCAGGACCTTTTGTCGAAGTGTGGACCGGTTTCTATCAGGGGATCTATCGAGCAAATCTCGCCATCAACAATATCCCCGACATCGACATGGATATCGGCCTACAGAACCGGCTGGTTGGCGAGAACAAGTTTCTGCGCGCTTATTTCTATTCGTTCTTGGCACGAAGCTTCGGTGGAGTGCCACTCATTACCGAGCCGCTTTCACCCGGCGAGTTTGAGCAGGCGCGTGCCGATGTGGAGGAGGTTTACGCACTCATCGTCCAGGATCTCACCGACGCGATCGACGCCTTACCCTACAAGAGCCAGTATGCGGGCGCGGATATGGGGCGGGCAACGCGTGGAGCGGCACAGGCACTATTGGCCAAGGTCCAACTTCACCGTCAGAATTATCAGGAAGCAGAACGCCTTGCCCGAGACGTGATTGAGTCGGGCGAGTATGACCTTCTGCCGGACTATGCGGAAATATTTACACCGCAAGGCGAGAACTCCTCGGAATCTGTCTGGGAGGTCCAGACGGTCGCGATCGAGGAGGGGGGCGGCGGTACCCAGTACAGCCAGGTGCAAGGCGTGCGCGGGTCGCCGAATCTTGGATGGGGATTCAACCAGCCGTCCGATCAGCTCGAGGCCGCCTTTGAGCCGGGTGATCAGCGTCAGGCCGCCACCATTCTTTATCCGTGGGAGCTCCTGCCCGACAACTCGGGCCTCTTTGTCTACGCCAATGCGCAGATTTCGAACCAGCGCTACAATCAGAAGGCGTTTGCCTCGCCGAGCGAACCGGGCGGCATCGACAACGGCGGCAGCAACATCCGGAGGATCCGATATGCCGACGTCCTTCTGATTGCGGCCGAAGCCGCCTATCAGAACGGTAATATCGGCGATGCCCAGTTTTTCCTGAATCTGATCAGGGAGCGGGCACGCGACGGCAGGTCGGCGACGATCGGCATCGTACCGGAGACGTTGGCGAGCTTTATGGTCGAGCACCTTGATCTCGATCCGGCTTCTCCCGGTGTCATGGTGCGTTGGGCACACGCCGAGGGGCCCGCGGCGGCAGCCGGTGTGACCTCGCCGGAATTCGGCTTCGTCGCCGGTAATCCCGCGCAACGTGTCGACCGGCTGGATGTTATCCGCTCGGTTAATGGCGTGGTCGTAAACACGGCGGAGGCATTCTTCGACGCGATGGCGACGGTAACGCCGGGGGCATCGGTAGAGCTCGAGCTCTCCACGCTTACCCAGACGTTTGCCAATCGGCAGTTCGCCACCTCGCGAGAAGATTGGTCTGCCGCGGCTACGGCCGAGACCTTACTTCCCGATGTAACGGCTACCGGACAGCCACTGCTCGACGCGATCTGGCACGAGCGCCGCGTTGAACTGGCGATGGAGCAGCACCGCTGGCAAGATATCCTCCGCATGGATGCCGTCAGGCCCGGAATCGCCCATGATCTCATGAGCGCCCACGGCAAGACTTTTCAGCCGCATCAGAGGCTGTTTCCGATCCCGCAATCAGAAATTGACTTGAGCGGTCAGTTGATGACGCAGAACCCGGGTTACTGACGCTCTCGCTCTCCATTTCCGCGGATCAATTTCGCTGTATTGGTTGCGAGTGGATGAGCCGAAACCAATAGCGGCCCTCGAATCCTATACTGCCGTTGCGGAGACGGCACTCCGGCTGAGATGCACACGATCCATTAAACTCAATAGCGATGTCACGTTTAGTCGTTTCGATAGCGGTTCTGGCGCTGGTATATGTCGGCCCGCTGCACGCTCAGCCGTCCAGTGCGGTTAAGCCGGGGATGGATGCCTTCATCGACTCGGTGCTCGCGTCATTGACGCTCGAAGAGAAGTTGGGCCAGCTCAACCAGGAGCGAGGTATCTGGGCCGGCGCCGGGCCGGCGGTGCCGGCGGGTGGTGAAGACGAGGTGCGAGCCGGCGCAGTGGGCTCGTTTCTGAGCGTTTACGGCGTCGACTATCTGCGTGGGTTGCAACGTGTAGCGGTTGAGGAGTCTCGCACGGGCATTCCCCTCATCTTTGTCCACGACGTCATCCACGGGTTTCGAACGATCTTCCCCGTTCCACTGGCTGAAGCCGCCAGCTGGGATCTCGAGGCGATCGAGAATGCTGCACGAATATCGGCCGTCGAAGCATCAGCGTACGGCATCAACTGGACGTTCGCTCCCATGGTCGACATCAGCCGTGAACCGCGCTGGGGCCGTGTAGTCGAGGGCTCAGGCGAAGACCCGTTTCTCGGATCCGAGATCGCGCGCGCGCGCATACGCGGATTTCAGGGAAGCGACGTCGCGGACCCGCACACGCTCATCGCCTGTGCCAAGCACTTCGTCGCCTACGGCGCTGCCGAAGGAGGGCGCGACTACAACATCGCCGAGATCACGACGCGTACCCTGTATGACGTTCATTTGCCTCCGTTCAAGGCATCTGTCGAAGAAGATGTCGGCTGCATTATGGGCGCTTTCAATGAAGTCGACGGGATTCCGATGCACGCCCATCACGAGCTCAATATCGATCTATTGCGTGGTGAATGGGGCTTTGACGGCGTTTATATCAGTGATTACACCGCAGTGATGGAGCTTTTGCGCCACGGCATCGCGGCGGATTCGGCCGCGGCAGCAGTAGCGGGTATCACCGGCGGCACCGACATCGACATGGTCAGTCGGTTCTACATCCACCATCTCGGTGAGGAGGTCCGCGCAGGACGGGTCGATGAATCCGTCCTCGACGAGGCCGTTCGCCGGGTCCTCCGGATGAAGTACCTCGCCGGTCTTTTTGATGACCCCTATCGTTATCTCGATGCCGACCGGGAGCGCACTCTCATCCTCACGCCCGAGCATCGGCGTGCCGCCCGCGACATGGCCAATAAGTCGATGGTGCTGTTGAAGAACGACGGACTCCTTCCGCTCGATGCGACCACCATATCAAATGTCGCCGTCATCGGTGAGCTGGCAAATGACCGCCGCGTTACGCTCGGCGGATGGGCCGCGGCCGGGGAGGCGGACGACGCCACCTCGGTGCTGGAGGGAATTCAGCATTACGGACAGGGCAGGTTCGGAGTGGAGTACGCCGTAGGAGCTCGCGTGTCGGATGATGATACCTCAGGCATTGCGGAGGCCGTCGAGGTGGCCGAGCGCGCCGACGTTGTGATCCTCGTTGTCGGGGAACATCACGACATGAGCGCCGAGGCGCACAACCGTACCTCCCTCGATCTGCCCGGTGGCCAGGAAGCGCTCGTGCGCGCCGTGCATGCGACAGGAACGCCGGTCGTCGCTGTGTTGATGAACGGACGCCCGCTCTCGGTTTCGTGGATGGACGAACACGTGCCTGCCATACTCGAGACCTGGTTTCTCGGCGTCGAGATGGGCCCTGCCGTAGCAGATGCGCTCTTCGGTGATGTCAATCCGTCCGGTAAACTGCCGATGACCTTCCCGCGCACGGTGGGACAGGTGCCGATCTATTACAATCACAAAAACACCGGCCGGCCGGCGGACGAGGACGATCACTACACGTCCAAGTATATCGACGTCCACTGGACGCCGCTCTATCCGTTCGGGCACGGTCTCTCGTACACCACCTTCGAATACGCCGACCTTGCGCTGTCAAGCGAGCGCATCGGATTCAGCGACGAGCTCACGGCATCCGTCACCCTGACCAATACGGGTGAACGCAATGGCACGGAGGTCGTGCAGCTTTATGTGCGCGACGAGGTCGGTTCCGTCACACGGCCGGTACGTGAGCTCAAAGGGTTCGAACGTGTGACCCTCGCGCCCGGAGAATCACGGCGCGTCAGCTTTACGCTTACAGCCGAGGATTTGCGGTTCCATGGGCCGGGTATGGCCTTCATCGCCGAGCCGGGCTGGTTCACGGTCTTCGTCGGCGGGAACTCTCAAGATACCATCGACACCCGCTTCGAACTTGTCGAGTAAGACCATGTGCTGTTCCATACCGCGCCGTTCCGGCCGCACCCGGCCGCACCTGGTAGTTTCCGCATCAGCGTTGGTACTGCTGGTGCTGACGATGGTCGGATGCGGCACATCGGTGGGTACGACGACGAAGGGGGATGGGGAAGCTCTCCAAGGCGACGCGCTCCTGACCCGCATTCAGCAGCAGACATTCCGCTATTTCTGGGAAGGAGCGGAGCCGAATTCCGGTCTCGCACGCGAACGCTATCACGTCGACGGTTATTATCCCCAGGATGACCGACATGTCGTCACGACAGGGGGCGGCGGCTTCGGACTCATGGCAATCATCGTCGGAATCGAGCGCGGATGGATTTCGAGGGATGAAGGCATTGCACGTTTCGAGCGTATCGTCAACTTTCTTGAGGGTGCCGATCGCTTCCACGGCGTCTGGCCGCACTGGCTCAACGGCGAGACAGGTGAAGCAAGAGCCTTTTCGGCCCGCGACGACGGCGGTGACATCGTCGAGACTGCATTTCTCGTTCAGGGACTGTTGACCGTCCGGCAGTATCTCCGCGACGGCAACGGCCGCGAGGAGCGGCTGGCCCAACGTATTGATACATTATGGCGTGGCGTCGACTGGAACTGGTACCGCCGGGGCGATCAGAATCTACTTTACTGGCATTGGTCTCCGAACCACGGCTGGGCGATGAGCCATCCCATTCACGGCTATGACGAAACGCTCATCACCTATATCCTCGCGGCCTCTTCGCCCACGCATGCGATTCCTCCCGAGGTTTATCACGAGGGGTGGGCGCGTCGAGGTGGGATCGTCCACGAGAACCACGAGCAGTACGGGCACACGCTCGAACTTCGTCATAACGGATCCGAGCAGTATGGCGGCCCGTTGTTCTGGGCGCACTACTCGTACCTCGGGCTCGACCCGCGTGGTCTCAGCGATCGGTATGCCGATGATTACTTCGAGCACAACCGGGCACATGCACTCATCAACCGTGGTTGGGCTCTCGAGAATCCGCACGGTTGTAAAGGGTATGGCCCGACTCAGTGGGGGCTGACGGCCAGTTACTCGCCGACGGAGGATAACGGCGTCGGCTACTCCGGGCACGCACCCGGTGATCGCGACCGGTGCGTCATCACGCCGACGGCTGCGCTGGCTTCCATGCCTTATACGCCCATCGAGTCGATGGCCGTGGCCGAGTATCTCTACAGTGAGCTGGGCGACTGGGTGTGGGGGCCGTATGGCTTTTACGATGCGTACAGTCAGGAACGCGACTGGTATCCCGCTCGCTATCTCGCCATCGACCAGGGGCCCATTGTGGTTATGATCGAAAATCACCGGACGGGACTACTGTGGGATCTATTTATGTCGGCGCCGGAGGTGCTTGATGGACTCCGGGTGCTTGGCTTCGACAGCCCTCACCTTTGATGATGTCTTGGAGGATGCGCGGAGATGACGATAATCGTTCGGGCCTTTTTCTTCGTTGCATCATCGCACCGCGTGCGGTACTCGCTCAGGATGCATCGAACGTTGTATTTATCCTGAGTGATGACCTTCAGAATGACTTGCTGGGCGTACATGAGAACATGCCGGACTGGACGCCGACCCCCGACCGGATTTCGCGCGAAGGGGCTCATCTGGTGAATGCATTTGTCACAACTTCGCTTTGCTCGCCGAGCCGGGCATCGATCCTGACCGGATAATACGCGGCGGCTGAATGACGCCCGTCGGCCGCAGTTAGGTTCATGCTCTAGATCGAACTCAGCTAATTTCCCGGCGATCAAGCCGATGCACCGGATGAACATGTTTCGACCTCGATTCCTTCTCCTTATCGGCCTGATGCTGCTGATGGCACAGACAACGCATGCACAGCGCGAGACCGTCCGTTCCCCGAACGGTGTTGCCAGCGTTGCCTTCGAGCTCCGCGACGGCGTGCCGTATTACGCCGTGGAGCATCTCGGACAGGTAGTCATCAACCCATCGCGGCTAGGCTTCGAGTTCGCGAACATGCCTGCATTGGATGGTGGGTTTGAAGTAGCGGCGATGTCTCGTCGCACCGTTGATGAGATTTGGCGACAGATCTGGGGAGAGCAGGAGCATATCCGCGATCATCACAATGAACTCCGCATCGACCTCGTGGAGTCGGCCGGTGCTGCGCGGATGATGAGCATCGTCTTCCGCGTTTTCGACGACGGGGTCGGCTTCCGGTACGAAATCCCCGGGCAGAACGGCGTTGACGACATCATCATTACCGACGAACTCACCGAGTTCGACATCGCGGGCGACCATGAATCGTGGTATATCGATGCCTATCGCTGGAATCGATACGAGTACCTCACGAAGACGACGCCGTTATCCGAGGCCGACACCGTCCACACGCCGCTTACCATGCGCACGGCCGACGGGCTCCACCTCAGCATCCATCAGGCGGCGCTTGTCGATTACTCGACGATGGCACTTGAGAACTCAGGAGGCACGCGGTTCAAAGCGAACCTGGTGCCGTGGTCCGATGGCACCCTCGTGCGCACCAGCGCGCCCATGAAGACGCCGTGGCGGACGATCCAGATGGCCGACGACGCCGGCGGACTCATTGATAACTATCTGATTCTGAATTTGAACGAGCCCAGCAGGATCGAAGACACATCGTGGATCGAACCTGCCAAATATGTGGGGATCTGGTGGGAGATGCACCTTGAGAAGGCCACGTGGGAGTCGGGAGATCGGCATGGCGCCACGACGGCCAACGCGCTGCGCTACATCGACTTCGCCGCCGAGCACGGGTTTGACCATGTGCTCGTCGAAGGATGGAACGTGGGCTGGGACGGCAGCTGGTACGACAACAGTGAGGTGTTCAGCTTCACCGAGCCGTATCCCGACTTTGACCTCGATCGTGTGGCAGCCTATGCGCTCGAGCGCGGGGTTCGGCTTATGGGTCATCATGAGACCTCGGCGGGCGCTGAGCATTACGAGCGGCAAATCGGGGAGGCGTTCCGGCTCTACGAGCGGCTGGGTGTGCGCTCGGTAAAGACAGGTTACGTAGGTCATGGGCAGTCGATCGTGCGAACGGACGAGAACGGCCGGCGCCACCGCGAGTGGCATCACGGCCAGTTCATGGTCGACCACCATCAGCGGGTCGTTGAGCTGGCGGCGCGGCACCGCATCTCGCTGAACGTACACGAAGGCGTCATCGACACGGGGCTGCGGCGCACCTGGCCAAACCTGATGACGCGGGAGGTGGCGCGCGGG
>CAZKDQ010000058.1:0-15771 GCA_964551345.1 uncultured Rhodothermales bacterium | reverse complement strand
CATCGGGCGACGAGCTGCCGCTCTTCACCGGTGGCGACGAACTGCTATCGATGCCCCTCGGATCGCTCGAAGACCCCTCCTACTCGGCCCTCGACGTACTCGACTATCTGCTGATGCCCGCGGCCTCTGTGGCGTGAGGGCGCGTTAAGCGAACCCGGCCGCGCAATACTGAGGCGCTTAACGCCGCGGATCTCCCGCACAGTTGGGACGCCCTTTCTCCTCGCAGCGCCTCGTCACAAATCGAGGGCCAGTGGCTCAACGAACAGCACCCAGTCGTGCTGGGCAAGCCGCAAGCGGCGCCGTTTCATAAGCGGGTGAGGTGGGGACTGACGTTACGCCGCAATCAGTTTTGAGGCCGTTTCCCGGGCACGAAGAGGGTGCCAGTTCATCAGGGTAGTCGACCTACGCGAGTTCCACTGCTCGAAAGGCATCGATCATCTCGCTTTTCTCGTGACTGTGGCCATGCTCCATACTTTTCAGTCGGCATACCTCGGGGGTAACGAGATCTAGGAAGAACGTGCCCCAACTACCGCACGTTGGACATACGAAGCGGTTAAGAAATGGTCGGAGCAGGTGCAAATCTCCTGAGCGATCTTTCAGGTATAGACTCTTAGGCTCCAGATGCTTGACCGCGCACGTTTCCGTTTTGAGCGGTACGAGAGGGTGGTCACCCATGAGCTCGCGGTGGACATAGCTCATTGTGCCCGCGAGAGTATCTACGCTAAGTGTTTCAATGTATACGAGCGGATAGTCCGTGGCGAAGTCAACCGCATCGAGAAACGTTGCTAGCTCGCTACGCGCGTCCCGATAAGCATTGCTCAACTCGGACTCCGGTACGCGACGCCCGTGGCTCTGGTCATCTCGTCTCTGCTTCAAGCGTTGCAGAGCAGCATCAGCATCGCTGTTCTGCGGCATGAAGTGCCGTAGTTCGAGAAATGCTGTGTCGCTCTCGAGCTGCGCGAATCTCTTGCTATCGCGGATCTCTCGCAGGATGGCAATCCAGTCGCCGAAATTTGTGCCATGACCGCGACTGGTCATTCGCTCGCGCATCTGCTTGACGTAACCGACGGTCACATCTGAGCCGTGGGATGTGGCGAGGCCGCACAGGGCTAAGTAGCATGCCGTGACTTCGGCGCAGTCCAAAATTTGTTGATAGCCTTCGAGATCCGCACTCGATGCCTCAACCGACCGCCAGCGGTATGCAATCGGGTGCGGGTACCGGGTGCGGAAGCGGTATTCGCGATCGTCTACCAATCCCGCTGCCACATGGCGCTGACGACTTCGTCTGCCAGCCGCGAGAAGGGTCGCGCGCGATTCGTGCACTGATGCACCGGTGAACAGAGAACTGATCGCCTGGTCAGCCGCTGATTTCCAACTATCAAACGAAGCAGAGGCTTCTTCGCGATTAAGAACTGCAGTCTTTATGACTGGGTCTGCGACCGGAACCTGAAGATCGAGGAGGTGAGATACGGGCACTAAGTGGGACCGTCCACGCGCCTGAAGGGTGTGCTGCGCCAGATCCGAGCGGAGATAATGGACGATTACCTTCCTGTCGACCTCGCTGACATCGGCCTTCGATCTCAGGATCGTGACTGAGTGATCTGCCGCTGCGGGGAGGACCTCGCTTGTAACCACGGCAACGCGCAGGGGCATGTCAGGCGCCTTGATGTTGGCAACGCAGATGTCGCCCTCGCGCAGTGCAGCATCCACACCGTCCGAGACATAGTGACGCGTCGCGCTGAGATCAATCGTACCGTCACGTAGAAGGGTTCGTCCCTCGATGAGTGGTATCGTACCAGCACCAGATTTCTCTCGTATCTTTTCACTTTGCACCTGCGTATTTACGCCCTTGAACGCCTCTACAAGATCTTCGAGGCGATGTAAATCGCCGATAGCCCGCAGATCATCTGTCTTGCGGGCAAGTTCAGGATGATGAAAGTCGAATGTCCAGGGTCGGTCTGCCGATAGAGAACCACGAAGCACGTAGCCATATTCAGTCTGTCCGCCTCCCTGGCGCTCCAGGCGAGACAGATCAGTCAGCAGTTGATCATCCTCAGCTTCGTCTGGTATGCGGAAAAAACGACAGACTCGATCCGCGCCCTCAGGCTCATCGTCGCGGGGCCTAAGCACTATCGTCTGAAACCGAAAGTGCGGATGTACACCGGCAAGCTCGTGCGAGTGATCTAGAATCCACGTCGCCCGCCCCTGCAGTTCTTTCCGAAAGGCCTGTGTAGATAGGCTCGCAAACCAGCCTTGTGGTCCGGTGAAGGCCATAGGACGATTTCTTCCCGTGGCGCGCAGCACCTCCTGTACTACGAAGTGTCCTACATCACGCGCATCGGTCGCGGACTTCAGTTCTTCCGGCAACATCCTGCGTGGTCCGAACACTGGAAGTAAGTACACAGCTGCCTCGTCGGTATCGTGCAGTACGTTGACGAGGTCTTTAGAAAAAGACGTGCTCAGAGGTGGAAGATGACGGTATTCAACGTTGGCCCCGAACCAGTCTCTCGGCACCGAAATAGTACCCATTCCATCCCCCGGTGTGGCGGATTCACCAGGTCCCAGGAATACGATCCCCTGCGATTGCCCGATAATGTGTTCCAGTACTCTGATCAGTCGAGGACTCATACTAAGATGTAGTTGTTAGTCAGCCTAAGCCTCCACCTCCCTCTCCGGGTGCGCCACCGCCGGACTGGCGGGCGGCGGGTCGAGGAGGGTCGCGTAGGCCGTGCCTGCCTCGGCGGCCTGCTGCATCCGGTCGTAGACGGCGAGGATCATGTCCTTCGTTCGGTAGCTGCCGTGCTCCTTCTCGTCCTTCCGCTTCACGATGGGGAACGTGTCCATCACGTAGGCCACGGCGTCGCGCGGCGTCGGGAACGACTGGCGCAGCGCCTCGGGCTCCTCGGCCCAGTCCTCCGGCGGGCCGAGGTAGAGGTGGAAGAAGGCGGCGTCCAGCTCGGCGCGGAGCTTCTCGCGGCGGGCCTCGTCCCAGACGAACGGGGGGCCGTCGTAGCCCACGTCCTCGGCGAAGGGCTGGAGGTCCCAGGCGGTGTAGGTCAGCTCGAGGACGCGGGGGCGGAGCCAGCCGGCGAGCGTCTGGCCCGGTGCCCACGGGCTCGGCTGGCGGTAAGTCTCAGGCGAAAGAACGGGGAGTTGGGAGGCGATAGTAACGTTGACATGGATGTCAGAGGTTTTCTGCCTCACGGCAAAGTCGGTGGCGAACGAATTCAGGTTCGCAACAAGTAAAGACATCCCTTCAGCATCCGAAGCAGACAAACCATTCAGCGGTTGCATCAAACCTGACATAGGCACGACCGCTGCGATCGAAGTCCTAACATCAGTGGATCTGGCGACATCCCTGTAACAAGCAATAGCATTGGCATAATCTGTTTTGCGCGACAATAGGTCTGAAGCAACATCCCGTGGTACCAAGAACCTTGGAGTCGCTTCAAAGTCTGCGCTCTGCTTTTGGAGGTGGCAGGGAACAGGCTTGCCCTTCTTGCGCTGTTTCTGTGACACGCCTTCGTAGGTGGCAAACCGGTGATCGAACTGGTGAATCATCTTCGACTCGTATAAGCACACCAAATTGCCCTCGCGAGCAGAGACCTCGTCGCTATCAAGCCATTCGCTACTACTGCTGGAAGACGTAAGGCCAACCCAGGCACTGTAGTTATCGCTAAGGAATGAAGATGATCTGTGCAACTTAAGCAGAAGCAAGAAGTCGGTCCTTGATCGACATATTGGTGGCTGCCTGGTTTCGGGGTTGACAAGGCTGATCTCGTCCGGTGACATACCGAAGTGCCGTTCGTCCCCTCCTCGCCTTACCACCTGATCCAGGTAGAATCCGTACTCGGACACCCTACCCTCTGAGTAACTTCCTGCTAGCGTCAACAGGCAGAACTTGTAGCTCTTATGGACCCCGGGGAACAGATCGGGGCGATTCTCGAAATCGCGAAGTGATACAATCTTCCCTTTGTCGCTCAAACTCGCCCAAAACTTCTGCATCGGCGCATGAGTGGCAATTCCGGTAGGTACTATAATTCCTATGTATCCGCTCGGGGCACAGATCTGGGTGAATCGGTCCGTAAATAGAGCGTACGTGTTCGTCCGACCACCGCTCGACAGCGGAAGGCAACCGGAGTTTGAGTAGAATAAGTCTTCCGCCTTGATCGCTCTACGATCTTCGAGGTACTGGTTATAGATTTGAGGCTCCTTACCCTCAAGAGCTTTTATCAGCGTCCCTCGCACGGCCGTAGTGGTGGCGGCTGCTATTTCTGGAACGCGTGAGGAGAAATAGGGCACCTCCTCGAATGATGTCCGCTCCCACGGCGGGTTGCCGAGCACGCAGTCGAAGCCGCCCGACCAGCCGGTTGTCTCGTCGGTCGGCGCCTCGCCCGCGCCGGGCACGCGGAAGACGTCGGGGAAGGCGAGGTGCCAGTGGAAGAATCGGTACCGCTCGGCCAGCCGCCCGACCTCGCGGCGCATCCAGTCGGGCGTGGCGTGCGGGTTCTTCTCGATCTTGCGAAAAACCTCCTCGTGGATGGGATGGGGGAGGTCGTCGCCGGGGCGCTTCTTCCACACAAACGCGGCGCACCAGGCATCGGCCAGGAGCCGCGCGTGGACGTATCCCTGCGAGGAGACGGCCTCGGCGTAGCGCCGGGCCTTCCGCTCGACATCCTCCACATCATCACTCGGCAGATCATCCAGCCCGGCGATGACCTCGGGCATGTTGCCGAGGCGTTCCCACGGCATCGCCTGCTCGGCAAACATGTCGTGCTGGTGCTTCTTGCGGAAGGTTCGGTTCTGCTTCTTGTACTCGTCGGCGTAGGCCTTCACGTCGCCGGTGATCGGCTTGAAGGCCTGGTCGGGGATGCCGTCCTGCAGGGCGCGCGGCGTGGCGCCGAGGAGGCCGTTGCCCACCTGCAGGTGGTGGTCGAGGAAGGAGAGCGGCTTGCCGGGCTCCAGCGCCTCGAGCCAGAGGTTCACCTTACACAGCTCGAGGGCCATCGGGTTGAGGTCCACGCCATAGACGCAGCGGCCGATGACGTCGCGGAGGGCGCGCTGGTGCTGATCGGTTGTCGGCTCGCCGCCCTCAGCCTTCGCCGCACGCACGCGCGCCAGCCGCCCGGCGATTCGGTGCGCCGCCGCGATGAGGAAGTGCCCCGAGCCCACGGCGGGGTCGCAGACTTTGAGCGCGAGGAGTGCGGCTTCGGGATCGTCGGCGCGTTCGGCACGGTCGAGCACGGGGTCGAGCGCGGTGTCGAGGAGGGCCTGGATGAGCGGCTCGGGCGTGTAGTAGGAGCCGGTGGTCTTGCGCTCGCTGCCGGCGACGGTTTCGAGGGCGAAGGTTCGCGCGTCGAGGTTGAGCCGAGGCTGGAGCTCGAGGAGGCTCTCGTAGATGCCGCCGAGCTCCTCCGGGCCGAGGTTCTTGTAGTCGACGCTGCGGCGCACGCGTTCGTGCTCGATGAGGGAGAGCGCGCGAACGGCCTCGAGGAAGGCCTCGTTCGCCAGCCGGGACTCGGCCAGCGTGCCGATGGCGTCCTCGCTCCAGAGGAAGGAGCCGAGGGCGGGGAGCGCCAGCCGGGGCTCGCCCGTCCTGCCGAGCGCGCGCATCACGAGCCGGAGCTGCTCCCAGCGGTCGCCGTGGCGCTCGCTGCCGCGCCGCTTCTCTGCGAGGGTGCGGAGGGCGGCGGTCGAGTAGTAGCCGGTGTAACGCTTCTTGGCCTCGTCGTCGCCGTCGGGGTCGAGCAGCGCGTCGCGGTCCTCGGCCGTGAAGAGGAAGATGAGGCGGTAGACGAGGCGGAGGAGCTGGCGGTAGTAGTCCTGCCGGTCGAGGGCGCCGGAGTGGAGGGCCGCGCGCAGCGCGTCGTTCGTGGGATGGGCGATGAAGCCCGCGCCGAGGTGTTCGATGGCCCGTTCCACGCCGTCGCGGAGGGCGTCGAGGGCGCGGGTGCCCTGCTCGTGGGCCTGCGCGCTCCACTTCTCGAGGCGGCACTCCTCCGGCACCTCGCCCTCGGTGCGGCTGGCGTGGGCCACCAGCCAGAGGACGGAGAAGTCGGCGTAGGCGTCGCCCTCGAACATGGCCTCGAGGTCGAACTCGACGTAGGCCTGCCGGGTGAGGCTGGCGTTGTCGCGCAGGATGCGGAGCTTGAGACCGTTGGTGAGGACGGCCCAGAGATGGCGCTCGGAGCGGTTGAGCATCTCCTGCATCATCGCGTGCGGCGCGTAGGTGGCCGCGCCGGCGACGCCCGCCGCCCGGCGGTCGAGGTCGAGCTTGTAGGAGAGCAGGTGGACCGGCGTGTGGCCCGAGCCGTGCGACACGGGGTAGCGCTTGCCCTCGACGTCGTAAGTCTGCGTCTTGAGGCGTCCGTAGCCGAGCTCCTCAAAGAGCGGCAGCAGCCACTGCTCGCGCGTCTCGGTGGTGCCGCGGGCGTCTTCAAGCTCGTTCAGCCGGAGGCGCTCCTCGCCGAAGCCCTTCCACAGGCCCTGGAGCCGGTTCCAGCTCCGGCTGACGGCCTCGCCCAGCTTCTCGTTCTTCGCCAGACCGTAGTCCTGCGGCAGAAGTCCGCCCAGATCCGGATCCTGATCGGCGACGCGTTGCAGGAGGTCCATCGGCAAGATGGCACCTTCGGAACGGACGGATTGGAACGGGGCACGAGTGGACATGGTGAGGGATTGGAGGGATTAGTTGGGATCAATGGAGGAGCGGAGGGCGAGGACGGCGGCTTTCAACTCGGGAAGTCCTCGCCCTATCACTTCCCAGACCTGGGCTACATCCACGCCGAAATAGTTGTGGATCAGCACGTCCCGGAAGCCGGCAATGCGCCGCCAGGGCACCTCTGGATGTTGCTCTTTCGCTTCATCGGATAGCTGCTTCACCGCTTCCCCGATCACCTCGAAGTTTCGGATGACGGCGTCCTGGAGGATGTCGGAGGTCAGGAAGGCGTCACGGCCTTCTTCTGCTATGCGTTCGATCCGCTCGATCCGCTCCAGGATGTGTTCGAGATACAGGAGGTCGCTCATAGGGCCTCTGCCTCGGCAAGCACCTGATCGCGGATAACGTGGTGGAGCGCGTTCTCCGAGACGAGGTCTACCGGCCTGCCGAGCAGGTCCTCGAGGTCCTGCTTGAGTGCGACGAAGTCCAGCAGGCTCCGGCCCGGCTCGAAGGAAACGAGCAGGTCGAGGTCACTGTCGGGCCCGGCCACCCCACGCGCCACTGACCCGAAGACGCGGATGTTGCGCGCCCCGTGCAGACGGCCGAGTTCGAGGATGGCCTCGCGATGCTGGTGGAGATGGTGGTGGTCAGGCATGGGGCTACAGTTCCTATCTATGTTCAAAATTGAGATGTCATATAACGACGCCCGGAGTTGACTTGCCGTCTCCTGTCCCCATTTCCCGTGTAGAGGAATATTCTGGGGAAGCGGCCGGTGTATAAAAATATCATCGAGCACGTCACCGATGAGGCAGCAGCACAAACACTCCCAGCACATCCGGGGGAAGCTGTGGCTCGACATGGTAGCGGCCGGTGCCGTGGGCGGCATCGCGGACGCGCCGGTGGGCGTCGAGGAGGACGTCGCCGCGGCGGATGGCTTCTTCCTCCAGAGCCGGCTGCACGGCGTCGAATCCGTCGATCACCTGCGAGAGGAAGTGGCGTGCCTGGTCGGCGCCGACGTTGGCGTCCGGCGTGGCTTCGAGCAGCGCGGCGGCATCCTCTTCGGATAGCCACGCCGGTGCTGAGGGCGATCCCTCGAAGCCGAGCACGCCGACGTCCTCCGCCAGCAGGGCGCGCTCATCGCCTTCCCGCGTCACCACGAGGTGGTAGCGGAAGCGCACGAGCAGCAGGGTGGTCCGCTTGCTGACGGAACTGGTTCGGATGACGCCCGAGCGCCGTGCCTTGCCCTGGCCATCGAGCGCGGTGTCGAGGACGTGGCTCGCCAGCCCCTCCACGAACGGATGAGTGCGTACCAGACGGATCTGGCCGTCATCGATGGGCCCCTCGAACCGGGCGCGCAGTTCTTTAGCGCCGCCGACGGCATCGCGGAGCGCACGAGGAGTTTCGGTCAGATCCAGTCGCACGACATCCGTCGCCTTTTCAGGCGCAACGACACCGCCATGCGCGCGCACGGCGTCGGATACGAAGCGCCTCACGTCGGGTGCGCCGCCAATCGCGGAACGAACCGCCTCGAGTTCGCGCACGACGTCGTCGGTCTTGATCCGTTCCTGGGCGAACATCGTCCGTGAGCGTTTCTCCTTCCTGGCGCTCTCGTCCCAGTCGTCGTGCACCTCATCGTAATGTCGCTTCGTGAGGTCGTCGAAGAGGCCGATCTGCTGGCTGGAGATGCGGGCGCCACGGAGGACGAGCCCTTCGAAGACGGCCTCCACCAGCGCGTCCGACCCTGAGGGCACCGGTACGGAAATACCAAGCTGGTTTCGGATCGCCTTGTGCTTGCGGAGCAGCACGTCGAGCACGATGCCGTCGATCTGGTTGTCGACCCCGTAATACGTCACGACGCGGACCTCCTTGCGGGGCTGGCCATAGCGGTCGACGCGTCCTTCGCGCTGCTCGTGGCGCGTCGGGTTCCAGGCGAGGTCGTAGTGGAGGACGGCGTCGAAGCCCTCCTGGAGGTTGATGCCCTCCGAGAGGCAGTCCGTAGCGACAAGTACCCGCTTTTCGGCCTTCGCCAGTTCCATCACGCGTGCCTCGCGTTCGGCAGGTGCCAGAAGGCCCGTAACGGCAGCCACCTCCACGCCCTTGAGGGCCGTCCGAAGAGCCTCGGCTACGTACTCGGCCGTCGGGACGAACCGGCAGAACACGATGGGCTGGTGGCCGTCCTTGATGAGCTTCCTGATGAGTGCGATTCCCTTTTTGAGTTTGGCATCGCTGCCTCCCTCCAGCGCTTCGGCCTGCCTGGCGAGCCTGCGCAGGGCCGATCGCTCGGCGGGATCCTGATCGGTTGCGGACTCGGCCCCGTGGACGAGGTCGGCGCCCTCGGCATCGTCGTCTGCGATCTGGTCGAGCACGCGATGCCGCCCGATCTCATCGACTTCTTCGGCCGTCCGCGCCTCCGCCGATGCCGCCCGGTTCTTGAGTGTGGCTGCAGCTGCGGCGGGGCTCGACGCGAGCGCCCTCAGCAGGCTCAGCGCGCTCCACCAGCGCACGCGCTGGTCGCGGCTCCCGGCCTCGGCCGAGCCCACGCTTTCGCGCGTGTAGTCCAGCACGTCGTTGAAAAGCGTGGCGTATTCGGGCGTGAGCGAGTACGTCTCCTCACTTTCGAGCCGCTCGGGAAACGGTGTGTCGGCGTCGGCGAAGTGGCGGATATCGGCCCGGCGGCGCTGTACGAATTGCGTGGCGAGTTTCCGGCGGATCGGCTCCTGGGCGGGGCCGGTGAGATCTTCGGGGAGGTTCGCGTAGCGAGGGTCGAGCAGAGTAAGGAGCGAGCGGAAGGCGGCTTCCTTGCCACTGTGCGGTGTTGCGGTGACGAGTACGAGGTGGCGGCGCTGGTCGTCGGAGAGCCGCGTTACGAGATCGTGCCGCTGGTGCTGGGCGCCCCGGCCGTCGTCCGAGCGTGCGCAGGTGTGCGCTTCGTCCACGATCACGAGATTCGGACAGGAGCGGATGAACTCGCTGCGCCGCCGGTCACTCTTTACATAGTCCATCGAGACGACGGTGTAGGGGAACACCTCGAAGATGGACTGCCGTGCGCTGGCGAAGCGCTCCAGCCGGCGTGCCGTGCTTGGGAGCACGAGCTCGGCCTCGATGTGGAACTTTTCCAGCAGTTCCCTCTGCCACTGCTCCGCCAGCTGGGGCGGGCACAGCACCGTGAGGCCGTGCGCGTCACCACGCGCCAGGAGTTCTTTCGCCACCAATCCGGCCTCGACCGTCTTCCCGATCCCGACGTCGTCGGCAATCAGCAACCGAACGGGGTCCATCTTGAGGGCCATCAGCAGCGGCACGAGCTGGTACGGCCGCGGCTCGACGCCGAGACTCGCGAATGAGCGGAATGGGCCGGCGCTCGCGCGGAATCCCAACCGTACCGCATCGTAGAGCATCCTCGCCGAGCGGAAGTCGCCGGCGCCGGCGGGGTCGGGCAGCTCGAACGTGGCCGAGCGGACCTCCTCGAGCTTCCTGTCCAGGCCGGTGACTTCGTCGTCGGTGCCGCCGAGCGGGCGCAGCACGAGCAGATCCTCCTCACTTTCCGGGAGGACGACCCATTCGCGACCGCGGGCGTGGACGAGGGAGCCGATGGCGTAGGAAGTCATTGAGTGGCCTCGGAATCAGGAATCGGTTTCGGAAGTGCCAAAGACGGAGGGATAGCGCCGCACCGTACCGTCCCAGTCATCTTCGTGATGGAAGCGGACCACAACGTAACCGGCATCTTCGAGTGTCGATGTCACGGACTCGTCGCGCCGCTGGCGCTCGGGAAAGTCATGCGGCGGGCCATCGATGTAGACGGCCACCCGCTCCCTGACGTAGAGGAAGTCGGGCCGCGTGCCGTAGGATTTCAGGAGAGGTTGAGCCTGTGCGGGCAGACGGAGGCCCTGCCCGTCGAGGAAGGCGATCCATCGGCGCTCAAGGTCGGAACCGGCGAGACGTTCCAGCATCTCGCGGTGGGATGCGCGGGGCGCGGCGGTCGGCGATGCGTTCACGCGGGCGTTCGTCAACTCCAGGAGGACGTCGCGGATCGCCAGCCGGTCCAGCAGCGCGTGGTCGCGCTGGTTGCGGTAGCTCATGAGGCAGTCGTAGCAGGCGGCTTCGCACCGTTCGGTCGCGCCCGGAGCGTGCCCCAGGTCGTCGCCCGTATCGGGATCGAAGTGGCAGAGCGTGAGGGCCTCGCGCGCAACGAGAGCGAGGTCACCCGGCGCATCTAGCAATTGGCGGAGTACTCCGGCGCCTCCCTCAGCGGCCTCGTAGATGAGCAGTTGACTCCGGTCGGATTGGTCGGGCAGGGGCTCGGCGGCCAGTTCGTTGTCTTCGAGCTGATAGTAAATCTGAAGGGCCTGCTTGAACGCCGCCTGAAGCGAGGCCATCTGCTCGGATGTCAACGCCGTGCGTGGCGTTAGAAGGAGTGCGTTTCGGTGATCCTCTACGTACGGAATCACCCGCTGATTACGCTCCGAAAGGGCGTCGGCGGGGTCGTCGGCCGCCTGCTCGTTGGTCGCCCAGTAGCCCCGCTCGGTGTCGAGCAGGAAGCCGAGTTGGTACCGGTCCTTGCGACGTGCCCACCCCACGTTGATCCGCCAGAGCGTCGCGGCGCTCCCGTAGGCGATGTCCATGACTGGCCGTTCGTTCACCTCTACCGTTGCTGCCCGGGCAGTAGGACGCCCATCCTGCACACCAAAGCGAACGCCGGTCACGATCTCGTAACCGAGCCGCATCCGCTCCTCCTCGTCGGAGGTGATCCGTTCGCGTCGCTTCGTGGAGACATTCTCGAGACGGAAAAGCTGAGTCATAGCGATAGGCAGTTCCTCACCACACCGCTCGCAGACGTCGAACGCCTCCGAGTCACCAGCAATGGGGTGTAGGTAGCCACAGTGTTCACACCGCTTGGCACGGCGCGTGAGCACATCGTCGTCCCTGCCCGGCGCATCTGTTCCTACAGGCAGGATCACCTTATTGATGACGTACTGTGAGCCCTCGTGGTAGACTATTGCGCGCGGGCCAAACTCGCTGATGGCCAGGAAGCGAGGCCGTGAGAGAAACTCGTCGTGCTGCCGCTTGCGCCGAGCAGGTATATAGGCTGAGAGCGGAAGACGAGGGAAGTTGTAGCCCGGCAAAAAGCCTTCGCTGGCGAAATAGCGGTAGCTGTAAAAGTCAGACTGGCCGACATTGGCGACCTGAGTAAGGATCTCAAGCTGCTGCTCGGCTTCACGGCGAAGCCGCTTCGCTTCGTTTTTGTCCTTCATGTGTCGAGAGGCGTCCTTGACGACCTCCGTCTGCACAGTGAATTGCGCCAGTGCCGAATGGTAGAGCGAGCGCCAGCGGTCACACGCTCGGTCAAACTGATTTGGCGCCTGACGAAGGACGTCGTCTACCCAGCCTGGGCTGTACCAATCGGCTTTTTCAAGTTCCTCCCGGATTGCCTCAAGCACGCATGCAATTCGGGCCCTTGCTCGACGGCGTGGCTCCTCGGCATTGATCTGTGCTTGAACGCCTTCGTGCAACTTCAGCTCGGGAGTGTCGCCGGTTACGTCGAGTACATCGAGGAGAGATCGGCCTAGGCTCAGCCGTGTCTCGGCCAGCCAGATGGCGTGAACGTGAGATCGAACGAGGTCCTCATTTGTCACGTCGAGTCGCGGAGGTGAAACCGCCCCGGCAACCATCCGCTCCGGCCGCCGGAAGAAGTACTGGTCG
Source organism: uncultured Rhodothermales bacterium (assembly GCA_964551345.1). Lineage (GTDB taxonomy): Bacteria > Bacteroidota > Rhodothermia > Rhodothermales > CAZKDQ01 > CAZKDQ01. The sequence goes on along the minus strand of CAZKDQ010000058.1, from coordinate 3,419 downwards.
TGCGACGATCCAGTCGTACAGTAGGTAAACACGAGCGCGGGCTGGCCGCTCCGCCCCGCACGCCCACTACGCTGGGCGTAGTTGGCGGGCGTCGGAGGGACGTTCCGGAGGTTGACCACATTGAGACTCCCGATGTCCACGCCCAGCTCCATCGTCGGCGAGCAGTAGAGGATGGGCAGACGGCCGTCCTCGAACCTGCTTTCTCGATCCTCGCGTTCGTTGTAGGGTACCTGCGCTGTGTGTTCGCGCGCCTCCATACCATTCAAGTCCTGTGCTACTCGACGATAGAAATCGACGAAGAAGTCATTGGTGCGGGCGCCGCCTTCGGGCAGGCTCGGCACACGGATCGGATCATGGAATGCTTGCTTACCGCTCCCCGCCCGCCAGATCATTGCGCCAGCGGGCACCTGATAACCGGGCACATCGTCGTCGTCCTTCCTCGGCTCAAACACGCGTTCGACGATGCCTGCCTTTCGTAATGCTTCGAGCAGTTGGCCGATAATCTCCTCCCGTTCCTTGAGCGTCAACTGCCCGTCGAGGTGGGGGAATGTAGTCGGTCGGCCCAGAAGCAGGCCGAAGCCGCCTCGGGCTGAGAGGTAGGTGTGCCCGCCGTAGTCGCCCTTACGTCGGGGGCGGGGAAGAAGCACCGTGGCAACCTCTAGTTTCTCGTCCTCGTCAAGCGACCATGTCCCCGTAAGCCACTGGCCACTCTGCTGCTGAATCCGTTCTTGGTAGGACGCGTCGAGGAAGTCGACCTTCACGGCCAGTTCTCGTCGCATAAAATCCAGCAGCGTCTGAGCCACGGAACGTCGTACATCGGGCGGGGCCTCCTCGAGCGCCTCGTGACAGCCCGACCAAATGTCTTCGGCTTTGCATAGCTCATCCATCGACCGATAGCCGATCTCCAGCAGTCCAGCCTGCTCCAGGTTGGGAGCGGTCACCCGCCAGCCACGTCGAAGGTCACGATAGAGCCGGTAGCCGAGCACCTGGCGGAACGCACGCTCTGTGTCGTCGCGACCGCCAAAGCGCGCATCCGCGTTGACAGCGTAGTCCTCGAAGGGGAGGGCCAGTGCTGATGCTACACGCTGGGTGAGTTCATCGTGCCGGATACCGGTTGCTCCCGCATCAGACACCGCCTTATAAAGCGCACCACGCAACATGCCCACCTCGACGAAGTCGTTGAAATGGCCAGCCTGGAGCGCAGCATCCTGCCTGTTGTCGGTGAAGGAAAGAAGCTTGCGTGCCTCCCGTTTGAGTGTCTGTTCGTTTCGAAGTTCACGAACCGCTGAAAGGCTGAGGATGGTCGTGGCCGTGCTACGGCCTTCGGAACCCAGCGTAGTCAGCTTGGCGAAGTCGCTCCGTTGGCGGCTACCATAGGTGACTCCGCACTGTAGGCAGAACCGAAAGGGACTATCGAAAAAGGCGACCGGGTGCCCCTGTTGATCTTCAAGGCCTTCGGGGCCTATCTGTACGATCTCCGGTAGATACTTCCTCCGGTCCTTGCGCACACGCACTCCACTTGGGGTTTCCTCGAGCCAGTCATCCGGCACACGCATACAGACGGCATCATGGTCTTGCGGCCACGGCGATTCCGTACTGAGGTAAAGAAAGCCGGCCTGTCCCTCGGTGTCGTCGTTGTATTGATCCCGGAGTTCACGGGGCACGTGCTGAATCCGCCCAGTTGCAGGGTCCGTGGATCGGCGAACGGTATAGTATTCCTGACCACATTCTCGGCAAAACGCCAGCGGAAGGAGCACCTTCGACCGGTCTCCCGGCACGTACTTCTGCTTGTAAACGGTGATGGCGCGCTCTGCCTCCGACTCGGGGGAAGCATGCACGGTATCGCCTCGGCTGATGAATTGGTGAAGCCGGAAGGCAAAGGGGCGGAAACCGGTCTCGGGATCGTGCCCGGCTCGATAGGCCGACATGAGTCCTGCCTGGATCTCAACCGCGCACCGCTCGACGTCCACACCAGTGAAAGTGCTCAGTTCGCGGGCCGCACCGTCCTCACCGAGTACCGCCCGGGGTTCGACGCGGGTGAGTCGAGCGGCATCATCATCCCACTGCACACCGAAGATGCTCTCGATCCATCGCGAAAGCGGATCCGCAACAAACTCCTCGTAGGTGGCGGTGCCGCCGGCTCCACGTTCGAGCCGCTCGCGGAGCGATGCTCTGAACGTTTCGTCGTCCGGTGCCCAGTCGCTAGATGCCCGACGAAGCGTCTCGCCGATAACATCCTCCATCCCTACCTCTGATCCGAAGAGTCGCGAGGCCACATCGGCCACAGCCATTTTCTGGTCTGCATGGCTACCGCCGCTGGCCATCGTGGCGGACGTCCCCACGCACTGTAGGTCCTCGCCGCCCATTCTGTCACGCACGCGACGCACAAGCAGGGCGACGTCCGCGCCCTGGCGTCCACGATAGGTATGGAGTTCATCGAGCACCAGGAACTTCAGTGCGCCGGCAGCCTCGATCAGTTGTCGCTCTTGGGGCCGCGTCATCAGCAGCTCGAGCATGACATAGTTGGTCAGTAAAATGTCAGGCGGGTTTGCGATAATCGCCTGTTTCTGCTCGTCGTTTTCCTGACCAGTGTAGCGGGCGAACGTCACCGGTGCCTTGCCCGACGTAGGGTCGCCGAGGAATTTCTCGAGCTCGCCGTACTGGCTGTTTGCGAGGGCGTTCATCGGGTAGACCACGATGGCCTTGATCCCCTTTCCGCTGCCGGCACGCAGAACATGGTCGACAATCGGAACGATGTAGGCCAGACTCTTCCCTGACCCCGTTCCCGTCGTCAGAACGTAATTGCGGCCATCGTGGGCAACACGGATGGCATCCGTCTGGTGCCGATAGAATCGTAGCGGGCGCTCCTCGGAGGTTCCGCGATCCAGGCGGAAGAGGTCGGCGGTTCGCTCGTGCAACAGCCCCTGCCTGGCAAGTTCGTCGACTGTCTCTGCGGCTTCGAAGGCAGGGTTCAGCTGAATGAGCGGGTCGGGCCAGAGGAGGCCACGTTCAATCTGCTCATCAACCTCGGTACTAATTCGCGGATCACGAATGTTGAGGAAGCTCTGCACATACGACCCGTATTCACCTACCAGTACGTCTCGAAAGTGAAACACATCCATTGCAATGCGTAGTTATTTCTAGCCCTATCAATTGCGGGCGCTGTGCTTTCATGATTAGTAACGACCGGTTGCGACCGAATAAAGACGTGTACGCCGATAAATGCGAATATTAACACAGCCGTAATCGACACGTCGGCGGCCAAGGCGGTATCCCTTCTTCCAAACCGGCACCGTCCGACCAGGAATAGCCCTAAGTTCCAGACAGAATAATTAGCCGAGCGGTGGGAATCACCCCCTCCCCTCCCACCACCACCCCCGGCGCCACATGGCATTGAAAGGAACGCCTCTTGACCGAGC
>CAZKDQ010000057.1:10686-16097 GCA_964551345.1 uncultured Rhodothermales bacterium | reverse complement strand
TTCGTTTACAACACGAGCGAGGTCTCCGCGCTCATGACGCCGACGGACGGCTACACGATCGAAGGAAAGACCTTCTCACCCGAGAGGATCGGCACGATGGAGGCGAGCGCCAACCACGGACGGCGGTTCCAGCCGTACATGGGGATCGGCCTCGGGAACCCGATGCGCGGACGCGTGAGCTTCCTGCTGGATCTCGGGATGCTTTACACAGACGCGCCCCGCCTCAACATGCAAGGCAGCGGGATGATCGCGCCGACGGCTCAGCAAGCGCCCGAACTCGAGGCCTCGCTTCACTCCTTCAGCTGGTACCCGGTCGCGTCAATCGGCCTGGCACTGAATCTCTAACCTCGACGCGTTCCGAATTATGAACATGCATATTATTAAAAGACGATCGCTTCAACTGATGCTCGCCTCCCTCATCGTTGTGATGACGGGCTGTGACATCACCTCGGTTCGTGATGCCGTCGATGACTTCGACCTCATCATCCAACTTGAGCCCATCGAGACGTACGTCGTCGCGCAGATAGTCGACGCGGAGACGGGGGATCTTGTCGATGGCTCAATCCAGGTGTCGTTCAGCGGCCCGGATGCGTCCTCCGTCATCGACTTCTACAGCGATCCCGTGACCGCGCTCAGCGTCCGCGGAGGCATGCTGACGGTGGGTGTGCATCAGGGGATTGCCCCCGCTGAGTCCAGCCCGGTTCGCTTCAGCGTCACCGCCACGGCCGACGGCTATGAGGAGGCGATGGCCAACGTGCGTATCGACGAACTCGGTGAGCACGCGCTCACGATTCCGATGGTACCGGTTGGGTTGGATCTCGAGGGCAGCGGCCGTGCCGGTGCAGAGGCATGGTTGAATGACGGTCGAACCGCCGCATTCAGCCTCACGACGACTTCGGCGGGCGACGCAGCATCGGCCGGTGTGTCGGTGCCCGCAGGAGTAGAAGTCCGCAACGCGGCCGGCAAGCCGCTTGCCGGAAGTCTCACCGTGAAACTCGCGCATTACGACGGAAGCAAACGCGCCGCGCTCGCTGCCTTCCCGGGAGGCTTTACTTCTATGCAGGTTTCCAGCGCAACCGGCTCCGACGAAGGGGCGATCATCGCTGCCGGCTTTACGAGCTTCTCGGCCCGGTCGAGCGAAGGCGAGGCAGCCGCGGCATTTTCTGAGGATGTTTCGCGCACCCTCGAGATCTCATCGAATGCGATCAATCCGAAAACGGGCGCGGCCTATCGTGCGGGAGACCGCATCTCCGTGCTTCAGTTCGACGCATCGACTGGAACATGGGAGCACGAGACTGAGGCAACGATCGAGCAGGCAGCAGCCAAGTCGGTGCCGGCGCTTACCGTTTCGTATCCATCGCGCCGCACGGGCTTTCAGGCCATCGGCAGCGTCGTTAACACGTGCGCCACGGGCATGACGTTCGAATTCGACCGTAATGGTCATACGGGCACCCTCCAGGGCACGCTGACCGGCTCAAAGGGAAGCGGGTACAGCCGCAACGTGGTGATTCCCGCTGGAGTAAACAGCGTTAGCGTGCGCGATCTGCCGGCTGACGTGGCACTAGAGTTGACGATGGATCTGCCGTCCGGAGGCACGATCACTCATCCGTTCACCTCAACGTGCGGTGGACGCGAAGCAGTCGTTCTTACGCCTGCCTCGGCCGCTTCAATGGATGTCACCTTCTCGGTCGACCTTTCGTGCACGCTCAAGCTTCAGCCGCCATTCAACGCGACGCTGAACTATAAGAAGCGCGGAACTCCGGGAGGCGGTGTCTCAGCTGGAATTCCTGACTGGACGACGGACGAGAGGGGACGTGTCAACGGCGGCACGCTCACGATTCCGGGACTGTATCCCGACCAGACGTATCGCTTCATTCTCGTCACTCCTGAGGAGACGGCGTGGGAAGATGTGACGATCACCGGGCGGGAGATGCACTACGAGGTCGACGTGCCGAACGATCTTTGCAGACGGTAAAACACCTTCTGTTGAATACCAGAGAGGCCGCTCCGAATCCCGGGGCGGCCTTTTCTGCATTTCCGGGTTAGACTATTAAAGCGTTCACGCTGATGATGGTCTCCGACATGGTCCGCCCACGTACACGATCAACATATGCGACGTGCTGCAGCAACAAGTTAGACGTTCTTATATAGTCGCGATACTGCCGCCCGATTGCTCTCCACTTATGTTCATGTCGATTGCCCGCCGCACGAACTCCGAAATGCGATCGTCGACTCCGGATGTCTTTGAAAAGCGAATACATCCCTTACCAAGATTTAGACCTTCGAGAAGCGATCCGCCTGCATCGACCTTTTCTATATCTTCAACATACAGGCTGACATAGTTCTTCTGCGCATTGAGCCTGAACAGGCTCTCGTCGACGGTGGAATAAGTCAGCATTCCGTACGAGATGGATTCTTGCAGATCAGGACCTTCCGACAGAATGATTTGCCTGAGCTCATGCAAGGTGTCGCGGCGCCAGTCCGATTCAAGCTGAGCAAGATACTCTTCGGGTGTTGATACGTCATATTGCATGATGACCTCGTCGAGCTCATGATTATGATGTTTTAGAAGTGCGTTCGAACGAAGGGCGTCATGCTACTCGCTCCTGTTCTGCGCCGGCGTAAGGTGCGTTAGCATGCAAAGCCAGTCGTCGCCAACGCGTCGATAAATGTCGGTGACAAATTCATCGGCTTGAATAGGAGCACCGTTGAACGTTCCGGTGTTCTGCCCGCGGCCGGTTATCCATGCCATATCACCTACTACGGCAGCGTGCGTTGCCGTCTTGGCCATTGTCGCGTGGGAGAGACTTCCGGAAGCAATTACGTCGAGGATTCGCGATCGAGGAACAGGCCCAGCCTCTGGTGTGACGAGTATCCAGTCATTGGTGATGCAGCGGGAGATCTCGTCTACATCGTTCGATATCATGGCGCGGTTGAATCGCTCTTCGAGTTCTTTCAGAAAAGGTGGAATCTCCGTGGTCATCATGAGTCACCATAGTTGAGCGTGTGCCGACTGCAGGTGCATATGTAACTGAAGGTACCTCTTGATGTACGATTGACGCACTCGACATCTGAAATCAATACGATCAGTCGTTCCACCTGCGCTGCCCGAGCTCCGTGCACAGCTGCTCCAGCGCCTCGCGATCGACATCATCGAATGCCGCCGGATAGTCGGAATCAACATCCAGCACAGCGAGCAGACGTCCGTCAGGTGTGATGACGGGCACTACGATTTCAGATCGCGTCGTCGATGAGCAGGCAATGTGACCGGGAAAGGCATCAACATCAGGCACGAATTGCGTGCGCCGCTCACGGGCGGCAGCTCCGCAGACTCCACGACTAAACGGGATGCGAAGGCAGCCGTGACCGCCCTGATAGGGCCCGATCACCAGCATGTCATCGCTGACGGCGCGGTAAAACCCCGTCCAGTGAAAATGATCGAAGGCTTGATGCAGTTCGCATGCGACGGTTGCCATGGCCGCGATCCAATCATCCTCGCCCTTGAGCAGGGCGTCTATTCGTTGCTCTACCTCGCGATACCGTTCCGCACGATCAGTGGCAACGGCTGTCAATGTGTCTTCCATAAGTCCGGATATTTGATTGAACTGCGTCAAACGGTTCCTGTCGCGCCCGGTTCACGTTGATCGCCTGAGATCGGCGGCTACGGCCTGGGCGGCGTGGCGGCCGGAAGTCATCGCGCCGTTGATCGAAGGCGTGTTTCGATGATCGCCGCAGACGTACAGTCGCTCGCGCAGACGCACCTCCCGCTCAACCGGTAGGACCGCAGTGGTTTCGGGCAGGGCATAGGGAATATGATACGTGCGAAGATGGCGCCACCGCCGCACGTCATTACCAAACCATTCTTCGAGCTGCTGTCGGATGTCAGCTATGGACGCTCCCGGCGGACGAGCTTCGAAAGGCACTACGGCGATCAGGGCACGACTATCAGAGGCGTAGGTTGGCGCCACGTTGGTCTGCACGTTGAGGTTCATGATCGGCCCGCGGCCTTCGCCGTTGAGCAGGATCATCGGTTCATCATACGGCGGCCGATCCGCCACGAAGTAGATGCATGTTGCGCTTCGCCACGTTATGCCTTCGTGCCGGCCGCTGAGGCGGTCATTCTCCGGGCCTTCCGTCGCCAGCACAATCGCGCGAGCTGAATAGCTGTTTCCGCGCTCCGTAATCACACGCGTCGGATCGAGCTGCGTCACCCGCTCATTCAGCCGAACAACGTGCGGCGGGAGAGACATCCGAAGCTGATCCGGAATGGCGGCCATGCCTTCCGACGGAAGCGCGATCGATCCGTCGATCAACATCCGCATCACGTGTTCGAACATCCGGCTCGATCCTGTGAGTGAGGGATCAAGCATCATCCCACCAACCAATGGCCGGAATAACCGCTCGATGATTTGATCGGAGAAATGCCACCGGCGGCGCAGCGCGTCGATTGTCTGCATTTCGGGACGCAGGAGGACGTCGTCCGGCGTTCCGCGCGAGAGCCCGAGACGCAGCCAAACCATCCGCAACCTGTCTCGGATCGAGCCGATGGGTGCCTTCAGCGTCGGAGCCAGTATTTGCGGATGGCTCAACGGATCCGCGACGCGGTGGAAGCTGCCGTCGATTCTGATGAGGGCGCCCTTGAAGAAGCGTTGCAACTGCAGCGCGCGATAATCGAGTTCGGAGCGCGTCTCCGGATACGCCGTCAAGAGTACCTGAAAGCCGCGATCGAGACGGAATCCCTCTACTATATCCGTGCGAACGCGCCCGCCGACGCCGTTTGATGCCTCGAGAACGACCACTTCATAACCCGCCCGGTGCAGGTGCACGGCGCACGTGAGGCCGGCCATTCCTGCGCCGACAACGATCACGTCATGCTTCTTCATCCGAAGAGCGGGGGGAAGTGAAGGACGTCAATTCCAAACAGGAAAGGTTACGGAACCGAGTAGAAATCCCCCAATCGCTCGCTGCATGTAACGAGGAAACGGGGCGACGGCGAGACGGAGGGCCTGCAATGCAGCCGGTGGTCAGAGAGAGTCTGCAGCGGCGGGATCGGTTGCCGGATCAGCGGCGGCATCGCTCGGGATGATCACCGAACCGACGACGTGGATGATGCCGTTGTCCGTCTGCATGTCTGTCTCCGTCACGCTCGCATTCGCGATAGAAAGCGCCCCGTTGTCTACATCAATCTCCAGTTCATCACCATACATCGTTTCGACGCTCGTCACACCGCGCAGTTCGGCAGCCGGGCGCCGGCCGTTGATGAGATGGTTCATCAGGATATCGCGCAGCTCCTGACGGCGGGAGGGGGCGAGGAGATCCTCGCTTGATTCCGATGCTACCTGGTCGAAGGCGAGGTCGGTCGGAGCGAAAAGCGTAAACGGCCCTGGCCCTTCGAGTGTGCTTGCGAGGCC
>CAZKDQ010000057.1:9237-10586 GCA_964551345.1 uncultured Rhodothermales bacterium | reverse complement strand
GGAACCAGGTTCATCGGGAGCAGGAATGTTACGCGGGAAACCACGGCCGGATGAGTGGCCGATCAGATGGACCTTTAAGACATCTGCGAGCGCTGCCGATACCGTCGAATATGTCTCATCCACCTGTCTGAACGCGTCATGCAGCCGTCCATCCGTCCCGTGTTCACGATCCTGTTCGCCGCGTACCTGATCGCCGCCGTTTTCGTCGGCTGAGCCGGAATCCTTTACGCGCCGACCGGTTCGCTTTCGGCGAGCGGCAGTTCGATTACGAACGTTGCGCCTCGGCCGGAATCGCTGCGCGCGTATACGCGTCCGCCGTGCATTTCCACGATCTGGCGGACAATCGACAGGCCGAGCCCGAACGATGATTCGCCGCCGGTCGGCTGAGCAGACAGGCGTTGGAACGGCCCAAACAGCTTCTCGACATCGGTATCGGTAAGCCCCGGCCCGTCATCGACGACACTGATGCTGGCGTTGTCGGAGCCGGCGGCGATATCAATCGAAATCGAACCACCTACGGGTGAGAACTTGACGGCATTGTTGACCAGGTTCTCGAGTGCTTCGCCGATGCGCTGCCAATCTCCTGAAATGGTGATGGGACGTTCTGGTGCGTCGAGTTTGACGGATTGACGTTTCCGCGAGGCACCGGCCGCGTAACGCCGCACGACGTTCTCTGCCACAGCGCGCAGATCCACGGGTCGCCGATCCAGTTTGACCCGACCGCTTTCAAGCGCCGCCGCGTGAAGGAGGCGCGATACCCGCTGCAGCATCTGGTCGGTCGAATCATACATCACCTCGAGGATCTCTCGGATGCTCCTGTCGGAGGGGTCGATTTCGTCCTGGAGGATGCGCGCAAACTCGCGAACCGCGCTGAGTGGATTCTTGAGATCGTGAGCGGCGATGCTGATGAGCCGTGACTTCAGCTCCACCGCCTCGGCCAGCTCAACGTTCTTCTGGCGCAGCTCGGCGTTCAGGCGGGCGGTTTCCTGCTGGTGCTGCCGCAGGGTGAGGAGGTTCGCGACTCGGGCGCGCAGTTCCTCGGCATCGAACGGCTTGGCGAGATAGTCATCCGCACCGGAGTGCAGCCCTTCGAGGCGATCCGATTGCTGCGCCCGCGCCGTGAGCATGATGACGGGCAGATGGCGAAGCGATTCATCCATTCGGATCTCACGGCACAACTCGTAACCGTCGATCTCCGGCATGCTGACGTCGCTGATCACGAGGTCGATGCCGCCGGTCTGGAGGCGCTTGAGCGCAGCCGCGCCGTCGACCGCAGTCTCAACGCGATACTGCGACTCAAGGCAGGACGCTACGAAGCGCCGGATGTCCTGATTGTCGTCAACAACGAG
>CAZKDQ010000057.1:3976-9137 GCA_964551345.1 uncultured Rhodothermales bacterium | reverse complement strand
CCCACGGCATCTTTCAGCAGCGGAACGAGGTCGACCGCGCGATGCTCGATGTCGAGGCTGCCGCTCTCGATCTTCGCGAGATCGAGGATCTGGTTGATGAGGCGCAGCAGCCTGTGGGCGTTCCGGAGGATGATCTCGAACTGCTCCCGGACGGATTCTGAAATGTCGCCGTACGCGCCGGCGAGTACACGCTCGAGCGGGCCGATGGTCAGCGTGAGCGGCGTGCGGAACTCGTGCGAGATGTTGTGGAAGAAGTCGGTCTTGATCCGGTCGAGCTCCCGGAGGCGTTTCGCCTGACCCTCGATAACCTGGCGCTGCGCCTCCGCCTCACGTCGTGCCTCCTCGGCGCGTTCCATCTCGCGGCGCAAACTCGCTGTGCGATCATCCACGAGCTGTTCCAGTTCGCGCTGGCGAAGTACCATTTTCCGCAGTCGCAGCCGGAGAAGTCCGACGCCTCCCATCCCCGTTAGCAGCAGGCAGAGGATGTAGAAGAGCGTGGTCTGATAGAAGTACGGCTGGATCGAGAACGAGACCGAGGCGGGCGTCGTGCTCCAGACGCCGTCGGCGTTCTGTGCGGCCACGCGGAAGGTGTAGGAGCCGGGCCTCAGGTTCGTGTACAGAGTTTCGTGACGTGTTCCGGCATCTACCCAGTCGGGATCCTCGCCTTCGAGGATGTACCGATAGCGGACCGCCTGCGGCGCGGCATAACTGAGGCCGGCGTAGCGAAACTCGAGTCGATGGGTGCCGGCCGGGAGTTCGCCAAGGTGCTGTGGATCGATCGAGAGGCCGTCTGCCGTTACCGACTGCAGAATGATGGGCGGCGGGAGGTTGTTCGTGGGAATGCGGCCGGGATCTATCGACACGAGTCCGCCGGTGGACGGAAACCAAAGCCTGCCGCCGTCGGCGCGCCACGCTGCGGGCTGATAACCGCCGTTGAACTCGGTGCTGGGAAGGCCGTCATGATGACCGTAGACGGTCGGAGTTACGCCGGCGGCGCGTCCGTCCGCGACGGCATCGAGCTCCCGCCGGTGAACGGAATAGAGGCCCTTGTTGCAGGTGATCCAGAAGCGACCGGAGCCGTCGTCGCGGAGCGCGAAGACGTTCTCATCGAACAGGCCTTCCGGAGTGGATATCTGATCGAGCTTGCCCTTGCGGTACCTGATGAGGCCTTTGCCCCACGACCCGATCCATAGCGTTCCCCTCTCATCGACGTGCAGGTCGAGGATGCGCTCGGCGCTGAGGCCCGTGATTCGGTTGAGCCATTGTTCGACACGCCCATCCACGACGAAGGCGACGCCCTGACCCATCGTGCCAACCCAGTATCGACCATCCGCAACCTCCGCGATCGACGTCACCCGAATGTCCTCCAGGCCGGCGACGATTTCCATCTTCCGTCCGTCGCGGATCACCAGCCCGCGGTTCGTCCCGATGAGCATCCGCCCGTTGCTGTCGCGGTAGAGCGACGACATCGAGTTGGACGGAAGGCCATCGGCCATGGTGTACGTTGTGAAGGTGGTCCCGTCGAAGTGCGCCAGTCCGTCACGAGCCGTTCCGATCCAGATCGAGCCGTCTCTGGCTTCGGCGAGCGTTAGTACCCAGTTGTCCGGAAGCCCGTCTTCGCTGGTAAAGTTCGTCGTGTGTCCGTCGCGCATGCGCGAGAGGCCGGCGTCGGTGCCTGCCCAGACGGTGCCGTCCGATGCTTCGAGGACCGTGTAGACGTAATCGTTTGCCAGTCCCTCAGCTTTCGTGAATGAGGTGACCTTGCCGTCGATCAGGCGGTTCAGACCGCCACCGTCCGTGCCAACCCAGAGGCTTCCTTCCCGATCCGTATAGAGCGCCCGGACATCGATATAGCTGAGACCTTCCGGCCCTGAGAGCGCACTGTAGCGGCCATCGACGTATCGTCCGAGCCCGCCGCGGAGCATGCCGATCCAGAGGCTGCCGAATGCATCTTCATGAAGGACCGGCACGTTGGTGTCGGCGATGGAATCGTTCAGCTCGAGCCGCTCGAAACGGCCGTCGACCATCCGTCCGATGCCGCCGTCGTACGTTCCGATCCAGACAGAGCCATCATGGGAGGGCACCAGTTGTGAGATCTGATTCCCCGGCAGTCCATCATCAGTGCCGAATGACTCGATTTCCCCATCGTTAATGCGTACAAGGCCCGCGTCGAACGATCCGAACCAGAGGGCGCCTTCATCATCCTCATAGATCGAACGGATGTTGTCGGCGGGAAATCCTTCGTCTGCGGTGAAGCGGAGAATCGTCTCATCCGTGACTGCGGAGACGCCGCGTCCGCGGGTGCCCGCCCAGATCCTGCCGTGATGATCCTCTGCGAGCGCGGTGATGCGATCGCCGCTGAGGCCGTCACTCATCGTCATCGTGTGGAAGGTGCCTCGCTCATAGCGAACCAGACCCTGCTGCGTGCCGATCCACAGCCTGCCACGCGAATCCTCGAGGAGTGCAGTGACGTGGTTGTCCGGCAAGGAGCGGTTGCGGCGGTCGAAGATCTCGAACCCGCGGCCGTCATAGCGAGCGAGACCTTCCTGCGTGCCAAGCCAGAGGTAGCCGTCGCGGGTCTGGACGATCGAGGTCACGCTGTTCTGCGGCAGGCCGTCGCGGACGGTCCACACGTCGTGCCGGTACTGCGTGAGTGATTTGGATGGATCGAGGTGAAGCCTTTCCGTGCCCTGCGCCCACACGGGTGCCACTGCAATGACGCAGAGCATCAATGCAGCCACACTGAATCGTATGATTCCTGCCCAGTTAATCATCAGGAGCACGCATTATCACGCGGCGATGCGAAATGCACCGCGCCGCCGGTCGGGCAACGTCCCCGCACGAGCGATTGGATGCGAATTTTTGGATCACCCACTTGATGGTATCGCTCGGTTCAATCGCCACTTAAACAGTTTTGGTGATACAGAAAAAGCGGAGCCGGAACGATCCGACCCCGCTTTGTTCATCGGGATGAACGAGACGCGCAGCCGCTAGCCGCCGCGCTCGCCCTTCGTCAGACTTCAGGTTAGAAGTCCATGTCATCCATGTCCGGCATACCGGCGGGCATTCCGTTGCCTGCCTTCTTTTTCTCGGGAAGATCAGCCACGATCGACTCCGTCGTCAGCAGCAGGCCCGCAACCGAGGCCGCGTTCTCGAGAGCCGTACGGGTGACCTTCGTCGGGTCGATGACGCCCTGCTTGATCAGGTTGCCGTACTCCTCGGTTCGCGCGTTGAATCCGAAGTCGGCCTTGCCGTCTTTGACTTTCTGGACGACGATCGAGCCTTCCAGCCCCGCGTTCGACGTGATCTGGCGCAGCGGCTCCTCGAGTGCGCGCCGGATGATGTTGACGCCGATGGCCTGGTCCTCGTTAAAGGTCTCGGCGCCGTCGAGCGCCGCAAGGGCACGGATGTAGGCAACGCCACCACCGGGGATGATGCCTTCCTCGACGGCCGCACGCGTGGCATGCAGTGCATCCTCAACGCGTGCCTTCTTCTCCTTCATCTCGGGCTCGGTTGCCGCACCGATCTTCAGCACCGCGACGCCGCCGGCGAGACGCGCCAGGCGCTCCTGCAGCTTCTCGCGATCATAATCGGACGTCGTCGTCTCGATCTGCTGTTTGATCTGGTTGGCGCGCGCCGTGATCTGATCGGACTCGCCCTGGCCGTCGACGACCGTCGTATTGTCTTTGTCGATGACGACGCGTTTGGCGCGGCCGAGGTAGTCGAGCGTTGCGTTCTCGAGGCGGTAGCCCTTCTCCTCGCTTATGACCGTCCCGCCGGTGAGGATCGCGAGATCCTCCAGCATCGCCTTGCGACGATCTCCGAAGCCCGGTGCTTTCACGGCTGCAACCTTCAGTGTGCCGCGAAGCTTGTTGACCACGAGCGTCGCGAGCGCCTCGCCCTCGACGTCCTCCGCAATCACCAGCAGCGGCGAACCCATCTGCGCCGTCTTCTCGAGGATCGGCAGCAGATCCTTCATCGTCGAGATCTTCTTGTCGTGAATCAGGATGTAGGCGTCTTCGAGGACGGCCTCCATGTTGTCCGGATTCGTGACGAAGTAGGGCGAGAGGTAGCCGCGGTCGAACTGCATACCCTCAACCACTTCGAGCGTGGTCTCGGTGCCTTTTGCCTCCTCAACCGTGATCACGCCGTCTTTACCGACACGATCAAACGCATCCGCGATCAGTTCGCCGATCGTCGAATCGTTGTTGGCGGAGATGGACGCCACCTGTGCAATTTCATCCTTGCCCTCGATGTCCCGGCTCTGCTCGCGCAGATTCGCCACGACGCGTTCGACGGCTGCGTCGATTCCGCGCTTGAGGTCCATCGGGTTGGCGCCGGCGGTGACGTTCTTCAGCCCCGAAGTCATGATCGCCTGCGCGAGAACGGTCGCCGTCGTCGTGCCGTCACCGGCTACGTCAGACGTCTTCGAGGCGACCTCCTTGACCATCTGCGCGCCGACGTTCTCGAGCTTGTCGTCCAGTTCGATCTCTTTTGCAACCGTCACGCCGTCTTTTGTAACGGTTGGCGCTCCGAATTTCTTTTCTATGATGACGTTACGACCCTTCGGGCCGAGCGTCACCTTGACGGCATTAGCGAGCGTGTCGACGCCTCGCTTGAGCGCGCCGCGCGCGCCTGAATCGAAGATGATCTGTTTTGCCATGATTGTGCTTGCTGATCTTGGGTTTATCGTTGATCAGGAAATGACGCCGAGAATGTCACTCTCGCGCATGATGAGGTAGTCGTCTCCATCGAGATGGATCTCGGTTCCGGAGTACTTGCCGTAGAGGATGACGTCGTTCTCCTTGACGGCCATGTCGATCCTGGTGCCGTTCTCGTAGCGGCCGGACCCGACTGAGATAACGGTGCCCTGCTGCGGCTTCTCCTTCGCGGTGTCAGGGATGAAGAGGCCGCTCGAGGTCTTCTCCTCGGCAGGCTGAGGCTTCACGACCACGCGGTCGTGCAGGGGCGTGATCTTGCTCATGATGTCGTACCTCCTGTGGTTAGTGTATGATGAAGTGAGGCAGCCGAGATTCGGCGCTTCACGTCATTTCCAAACCGTGTGCCACTGGCATTAAGGCAGCAGGTCACACCAGAGGAGGTGCTCAAAATGGCGCGCCCGGGGGATCGCTATGACGGATTTGTCACGCGGGACGTGTCA
>CAZKDQ010000057.1:2613-3876 GCA_964551345.1 uncultured Rhodothermales bacterium | reverse complement strand
CAAAATGGCGCGCCCGGGGGATCGCTATGACGGATTTGTCACGCGGGACGTGTCAGATTAGCTCGCGCAAGGTCGTGCCAGAAGTCCTTCGTCCGCCGTGAGATTATCAGACGCCAGATCTGCCGGCCGCCAACTGCAAACTGCCTAACTATAGATCTCCGCAAACTCGTGCCGCTGATCGGCGTCGCCGATCATTACTAGCTCCTCATCCGCCCGTAGAACCTTGTTGGGTGTGACTTCCGTGTCGACCACGCCGTAACGTTTCGTCGCGATCACGATCATGCCGGTTCGTGCGCCGATCTCCGTCTCGGCCACGGATTTACCTCGAAGCCCCCGCGGCACCTGCACCGTAAACACCGACAGTCCCTCGCCGAGCATGAGCAGTGGGTTATTCTCTAAGGCGGCATAGATCGATGCCGCACCGAGCGAGGCGTAGCTGAGAACGAAATCCGCCCCGGCACGATGGATCGATTCAACGTTCCGCTCGTGCGTAACACGGCTGACGATGCGCAGATCAGGGTTGAGCCGCCGACAATACGATGCGAGGTAGATGTTCATCGCATCATCGTGGGTCGTCAGGACCACCGACGGAGCTTCCTGGATGCCGGCTTTCAGGAGGACGTTGTAATCCTCGGCATCACCCTCAAATACCGGCACGCCGAGACCCCGTGCGCGCTCTACCATCTGTGGCTTCCGCTCCACGATGTGAACGGGGATCTCCTTCTCCCGCAACGATTTAGCAACGGATCGCCCCACACGTCCCGCTCCGATCACAAGCACCGGATTCGGATTGTGATCATAGATCAGCAGGAGGTCGTCGAGGAGGTCGAATTGCTCTTGCGTTCCTACCATGATAGGGACGCTGTGGTCGGTCAACTGGACATCGCCCCGTGCGGGCAGAAGCTTTCCCCGCTCCCACACGGCGATAATGTTCAGGCCCGTGATCCGCCGCAGCTCCGTTTCGCGGATTGATCGGCCGACGAGCGGCGTGCGGCGTACGGGAAGCTCGGCAACGAGCAACCCCTCGAACGATCCCACGATATGCGAATGCGCACGCGTCGCGCTGACGCGGTTTGCCAGATGCTCGCCCAGTCGATGCTTGACCGGCAACACTTCCGTAGCGCCGCTGAGCGTGAGTACGTCGACTGCATCCATTGAACTCGCAATCGCGACTATCGGAACGTCGGCAGCAACCTCACGTGCCGTCAGGATGATGTTCGTGTTGACGACGTCGTCCCGATTCGCCACGATAAGGCGCGCCTG
>CAZKDQ010000057.1:0-2513 GCA_964551345.1 uncultured Rhodothermales bacterium | reverse complement strand
GTGATCAGCACGATCATGCTGAAGATGCGGCCCAGATCTGTAGTGAAGGTGATGTCGCCGAAGCCCAGCGTGCTCATCACCGTCAGCGACCAGTAAAATCCCGTAACCCACGAATGCCGCACGCCCTCGTGCCACAACATGATGTAGTGGAAGAGGACGGAAAAGACGATGATGACCGCGACCACGAAGGCTAGGTACTTCAGCAGCGAGCGCGAATTGCGCCTGATGTTCGGGTCCTGGAAGAAGTACGAGAGGTAGGTGTCGGTAAACTTCATCGGCAGTTGAGGTGGTCTGCGTGCAGTATATAACGCCGCAGGAAGCGATGCTATTGGTCACACGCGAAGCCCATCCACAGGAACCGCCATGTGACGGGGGAATACCTGAGGCTCCATTCTATTTATGTCGTTCTCTGCCATGCGCGTCCTTTCGTTCTTTCTTATTTCTCTGGTTTTGATTGCCGGTGCTGTTCCGGCATTGTCGCAGGACCGGCGTCCGATCCCATATCCGATCATCCCTACCGAGGCGTTCGATGCCGCCGTCGAACGCGGCTCGCGAACCACCGACGGGCGGCCGGGCGAGCAGTACTGGACGAACAAGGCAAGCTACCGGATCGAAGCCGAGCTGAATCCTGATACGCGCATGCTGGAAGGGCGACAGACCGTCGTCTACAGCAATAATTCGCCGTTTGTCCTCGACAGGATTTACGTGCATCTCTACCAGAACCTGCATGAGGAGGGCGCGATCCGCAATCGCCCGCAACAGGTTACGGGCGGGGTGGAGATGCAGTCGGTATCGGTGAATGGTGCGCAGGTCGAAGAAGTGTCTGAAGGGCCGGGCTATGCAACGAGCGGGACGTTGATGGTGGTGCGTCTGGAGGAAGCGATCGGGACGGGAGGTGAGGTCGAACTGGGATTCCGCTGGCAATTTGAGGTGCCGGAAGCCGGCGCGCCGCGCATGGGGCAGGATGGCGAGGTCTTCTACCTCGGCTACTGGTATCCCCAGATCGCCGTTTTTGATGATGTAGTGGGATGGTCCGTCGACCCATATCTCGGTGAGGGCGAGTTCTACATGGGTTTCGCCGATTACGATGTCTCCATCACGGTGCCGGATGGATGGCTGATTTCGGCGACCGGTGAGCTGACGAACGCGGGCGACGTGCTGAGCGAGCAGACCCTGCAGCGCCTGGCGTCACGTGGTGCGGATGGCAGCGTCGTTCACGTTGTGACGCAACGTGATCTCGAGGAGGGAACGGCGACGAAGCCGAACGACGGCACCAGCACCTGGCACTTTCGGGCCGACAACGTCCGCGACTTCGCCTTCGGCACATCAAATCATTATGTGTGGGATTCGGCCATAGCGACGCTCCCAGGTGGCGGCACCACAGACATTCATTCCCTGTACCGCCCCCAGTTCGAAGCATGGGCAGATGCGGCCGAGTTCGGCGTCTTCTCGATTGAGTTCATGTCAAGGCACTTCATGGACTACCCGTGGCCGCACATGTCGATCGTCGAGGGCATCATCGGCGGTGGCATGGAATATCCGATGATCACGCTCATCGGCAGCAACCGCACCCCGCGGTCGCTTTTTGGAACGACGCTGCACGAGATCGTGCATATGTGGTTTCCGATGCTCGTCAACCAGAACGAGAAAGCGTTCACATGGATGGACGAAGGCTTGACGTCCTTCCTGTCTGCCGAAGGAACGGCCGAGTTCTGGGGCGATGAGGAGGTCTTCGCGCCCCAGCGTCAGTTTTACTACCGCATCGCGGGGATGGACATCGAGGTCGAGCCGGTGCGTCATGCGGATCGTTTCCCGATTGGCCTGCCGTCGCGCTCGGTAGCGCACTACAGCAAGCCCGCGGTCGCCTTCAACACACTTCGGCACGTCATCGGGGAGGATGTTTTCTGGCGCGCCGTTCGTGAGTATGGAGATCGCTGGACGTACCGCCATCCTTACCCATACGACATGTTCAATACGTTCAACGACGTAGCGGGCGAGAATCTCGACTGGTTCTGGCGTACGATGTTCTACGAAACGTGGACCCACGACCTTGCGCTGCGCGATGTCGATGCCTCGGAATCAGTGGTGAGGGTGGTTGTTGAAGATCGTGGTCTGGCACCGATGCCGGCGGCGGTACGCGTGACCTATGATGACGGGATGATGATTGAGCAGATGATCCCGGTCGACGTCTGGCTCGAGGGCGAGCGCATCGTGGACCTCGAGTTCCAGGGCGGGCAGTTGGAACGAGTTGAGATCGATCCGGATTGGCATCTGCCGGATGTGGATCGGACCAACAACGTGTGGGAGTCGGGGACGCCTGCCGTTGGCGGATGAGGCGGGTGAGGGGGCACGAAGTATCGTGGCGGCGCAAAAGGTCAATGCCGCAATGATTGTTAAAACGCCATCAAGCACCTTGACCTGTGCATGCTTCGCGTGGTATCTTTGATATTCGACCGTGATTCCTCGGTAGCTCAACGGTAGAGCATTCGGCTGTTAACCGAAGGGTTGTAGGT
>CAZKDQ010000056.1:1526-16121 GCA_964551345.1 uncultured Rhodothermales bacterium | reverse complement strand
CCGGCGGATATCCGGTAGAGGTAAAGCCCACTCGGAGCCGACGATGCGTCCCATCGGGTGTGGTGGCGGCCCGCCGTCTGGTGCTCATCGACGAGCGTCGCGACCTCGCGCCCGAGGATGTCGAAAACCTGGACCTGAACGTGACCGCCTGTGGGGATCGTGTACTCGATCGATGTCTCGTTGCTGAAGGGATTGGGGTAGCTGCCAATCAGATGAACCCGATCCGGCAACGTCTGGTCGGCGAATTCCGAGGATGTGCCGATGGCGTCGAGTGGTTTCGTCGGGTCGACGATGTGGTACCACATCGTATCGGTGCGGGCGTGGGCGTCTGTGGCTACGACCTGGAAGTAGGCGGAGCGCGATGCCTGGTCGGATGATGCGTCGAACACGACGATGGAGTCCTGCTCGACGCTGACGAACGAAGGCTGATCGAGCACGTGGAACGAGACGTCTCCGGTGAAGGCGGACATCCTCAACGTATCGCGCTGCGCCTCGCCGTTGATCCGGATCGACTTGCCGGCCGGAAGGAAGCGCGGTGCCCATTCCGTTTCGGCGCCCATCTCGATCGAGGTGGTGTAGAGTTCCTCAGTGAGATTGCCGTTGCCGTCGCCTCCGAGCATGCGGAACTGCCACGTACCGTAGTCCGCCTCGGGCATGGGCTGGGGAAGCCCCCAGTAGAAGTACCAGATGCCGAAGCGGGTCTTCTGGTTCATCGTCTGCTGCGTGGAGGTGTAGAGAGAGCCATCCGGCTTGATGATCTCGAGGCGATAGGGCGAATTGGCCCGGTTTTGCGCGAGGAACCACACCACGATGTGCTGCTGATCGTTCGTGCCGAAGACTGCCGGTTGCGAAGGCGGCTCGAGGAAGGTCGCCCAATCGAATGCGTTCAGGTCGCCACCCATCGACTCTCGCGTGGCGAGGCCAATGTCGTACACCTTCACAGCATCGTTGCCGACATAGCGATGCTGATCTTCCCAGAGGCTCGGCCCCGCGTGTGCCGGTCCTTCAAAGGGATCCAGCATGACGACATCCTCGCCATCCATGGATCGAACTTCGAAGTGCAGGTGCGGCAAATCCGAAAAGCCCGAGCTGCCGACGTATCCGAGAAACTGGCCCTTCTCCACTTCCTCGCCTACTTCAACGGTGACCGAGTTGCGGCGGAAGTGCAGGTAAGCCGTGGCCATGTCTTCTCCGTGCCCGAGCACGACGCCGTTCGCGAAAGCGCGCAGCTCAGGGCTCCACGCCGCGTTGCGATCGGCGTACTCGTACGCCGTGGCACCGACGATGCCGGACGCGGCTGCGAAGACCGGCACGCCGAGATCCATCTCGCGGAAGCTTCGGATCGCGATGTCCGTGCCGGCGTGGCCGTCGTACGTGTGCGCGTTGCCCATGTAGTCTTCAAGTCCGGTCGATCGGTCGTGATCGAGGTAGCCGGTCAGGATGAAGTCGACGTCTATCTCTCCATCGAGCGGCAGGGCGAACTCTATCTCGTCGGCGCGGCTGTTCGTCCGATAGCTCGACATCAGCGCGCGCATCGGCTCGTCGATGGTGAGTGCTGTCGACGCGGCCTCGTGGTGCCCCTTCTCATCGAGCGGGATGAAGCCGGAGCCCCCGGGTCGCGTCGCCTCCTGCCCGACTGCGCTGTGTATGCCGATGGCAAGAAATAGCAGAACTGCGGCGGATGACTTCAACCTGGAAACCATGTTCGACCTGGGTGGAATTGACAAGATGCTGGTGTCATCCAAGTTACGAGACGCGCCGCCAAATCTAGTCACAGACAGCTGTCAATTTATTCGCGAATGCCTGTGCGCCTCGAGGTATGGGATGATGGCGATGCTTCGGATATGCGTCCGGAGGGTTGGATGAGCACGCGTTGGGCCGGAGCGCAGGTGTTCACCGTCCCGGCCCGCCGACAATAATTCGTGGCCGTGCCGTCCCCGGTTTCCCCCAAAATGTGGTTAATGCCAACGGTGCGGCCGCCACAGACGCTCGATTTCGTCGGAGGCGTTCGAAGTAATTCTGCTGTCAGCCGCATCTCATCCTAAAGCGGCACGTGGCGGCGCTTTATGCGCCGGAAACGCCCCTCCTTTATGCATCGGTGGCTATATTGCCTTCCTTATTACTTCATCGAGAAAGGTCGCAATGGGGGGAATGACGCAGAAGAAGGTGTCGGTTCTGCTGCAGGCCGCCGGCAACGGGGATGCCGATGCCCTGAACGCGCTTCTGCCGTTGCTGTACAACGAGTTGCACGAGCTCGCGCACCGTCAGCGGCGGCGCCAGAGCAGCCATGCGACCATCAACACGACGGCGCTCCTTCACGAGGCTTATCTGAAGCTGGCCAAGGCGGATAACGGCTACGAGGACCGAATCCATTTTTTTCGGACAGCCGCACAGGCGATGCGGCAGATCCTGGTCGATTATGCGCGGCGTCAGCAGGCGCAGAAGCGTGGTGGGAATGAGAGCGATGCCACGTTCGACGACGCGTTTTTTCTGGCGGCGCGTCGTTCGGAGGAAATCGTGGCGCTCGATGAGGCGCTCGAACATCTGGCGGAGCTGAGTTCGCGGCAGAGCGAAGTCGTAAAGATGCGCTACTTCGCCGGCTTCACGATCCCGGAAACAGCGGAGATTCTCGGCATCTCGCCGGCGACGGCATGGCGCGACTGGGCTGCGGCGCAGGCGTGGTTGCAGCAGCATCTTTCGTCCTGAAGCCCGGATTGGGCTGAACCGATGATGAGACGGAGCCCAAGCTCACGTAGTTCATGAAGGTGTGGGTTGCGCCTTGATTCACATCCGATAGAACCAGGGTTCGACAGCCCACGGCCTCTCCAAACCGACTCCCCGAATGGATTCCTATACGCCCGAGCGGTGGACCCTCCTGTCTGATCTGCTCAACGACGCCCTGCTCCAGCCGGAGAAGGATCGGACGGCTTTCCTGGACAATGTGTGTGAGGGAGATGAAGCGTTGCGTGAGCAGGTGGAGCGCCTGCTGAAGGCTCATCGCGAGGCGGAAGATTCGGGCCGGTTTAGCCGCGGCGCGCTCGACATCGTGCCGCTGGCGTTTCCGCAGGAGAAGACGCCCGAAATGCTCGGGCCCTATCGGCTCATCGAGGAGGTGGGTCGCGGAGGGATGGGGAGTGTCTGGTTGGCCGAACGCGCCGACGGCGTGTTCGAGCAGAAGGTGGCGATCAAGATGATGCAGGCGGGTTTCCTTCCGGATGAATCGCAGCGACGGTTCGATTCCGAGCGGCGAATCCTGGCGCGCCTCAATCATCCGAACATCGCCAGGATTTTCGACGGCGGTGTTGCCGAAGGCGGCCGGCCCTACCTCGTGATGGAGTATGTGGAGGGCGTCACGATTACCGAATATTGCAGCCGTAATGAACTAAGCGTCGAGGAGCGGTTGCGGCTCTTTTTGACCGTCTGCGATGCCGTGGCCTTCGCGCATCAGAACCTGGTCGTCCACCGCGACCTCAAACCGTCGAACATTCTGGTGACGGATGCGGGCGTCGTCAAGCTGCTCGATTTCGGGATCGCGAAGCTGATAGCGGAGGATGAGTCGGAGGATCTTGTCCTCACGCGTACGGGGATGTCTTTCATGACGCCCGAGTATGCGGCCCCGGAGCAGGTGACGCAGGGCAACATCACCACCGCGACGGATGTGTATTCGCTGGGGATCGTCCTCTTTGAACTGGTTACGGGCACGCGTCCATACTCGTTCGCGACGCGGTCGCCCAGCGCCATCGAGCGCGTCGTCTGCCACTCCGTGCCTGCGCGTCCGAGCACTGCAATAGACGAGACTCGCGTTCGAGTCGGGTCGGATCAGGCCGTTGAGCGTCTGGCGCGCCGGCTTCGCGGCGACCTCGACACGATCATCCTGAAGGCGCTCAGGAAGGAACCGGAGCGTCGTTACCCGGCGGCGGCACAGTTTGCCGAGGATCTGATGCGTCACCTGACGGGGCTGCCCGTCACCGCGCGCCGTGACACGGCGGGATATCGCCTGCGGAAGTTCATCGCACGCAACCGCCTCGCCGTAGCAGCGGGTACGATCGTGTTGATCGCGCTGGTGGCCGGGCTCATCATCTCACTCACGCAGACACGGATCGCCAATCTGCAGCGCGAACGAGCGGATGTGGTCAACGCCTTCCTGCAGGAGATGCTTGCCTCACCGGATCCTTATGCTGATGGTCCGGAAGTGCGCGTGGCGGAAGTGCTCGGACGAGCGAGTGCTCTGTTGCCGATGCGTTTTTCCGGCCGCCCCAACCTCGAAGCCACTTTACAGAAGACGCTTGGAACGTCGTACCTCGAGCTTGGAATGTTCGGTGAGGCAGAGACGCACCTCACGCGCGCAATTGAGCTGCTGTCGCCGTCGTCGGGGGACGAACTCGCGGACGCGCAGGCCGCGCTTGGTGATCTGAAGAAGCGGATGGGGGATTTCGACACGGCAGACTCACTGCTGGATCTGGCGTTTCAATCCGACCTGCGGCACTATGGTCGAAATCACATCCGTACAGCGAAGCGACTTGGTGCGCTTGGGGCGCTGCGATGGGATCAGGGCGATTACGATGCCGCAGAGGCACTAATGCGCGAGGCGCTGACCGTGCTGGAGGCCAATGCCGGACCGGACAGCCTGGATGTCGCAGCGCTGTACGGTCAGTTCGGCGTGCTCCGATCAGATCAGGGCCATCTGGAAGAGGCGGAAAACTACACACGCCGCGCGCTCGAGCTGCTTCGCCGGGCTCATGGCGATGATAATCCGGAGGTGGCTCTCGCCCTCAGCCACATCGGAATCATTCGGGATGATCTGGAGGATTTCGAAGCCGCCCGCACGATGCACATGGAAGCGCTTGAGATTTACCGGCGGGTTCGTGGCGCGTCGCATCCGGATGTTGCCTACGCCATGAGCAACCTCGCATCTGTGGAAACCAATATGGGAAATCTGGCGGCGGCCGAGTCGCTCCAGGTGGCCGCTATCGGAATCAACGTCTCAAACCTTGGCGAGCAGCACCCAAATATCGGCATCCTCTACAACAACCTGGGATCGCTCCGCCGGCGGAAAGGTGACGTCGAGGGCGCACTGGATGCCTACGGAAGAGCTCTAAGGATCTGGAAGGATGGTCTGCCGCCTGATCATCCGTATACCGCGTATGGACTGCAGAATCTTGGCGCGGTGCTGTTCTCGGAGGGGCGCCCGGCGGAAGCCCGCCCGCTGATGGAGGAGGCCTACAACATCCGCAGGAGCCTCCTCGCTCCGGACAACCCCGACCGTGCAAACACGGCCAGCTGGTACGGCGCCATCCTCGGCAGTCTCGGCGAGAACGTTGCCGCCGAATCGCTGCTGGTCGGGTCGTACGAGGTGCTTCAGGCTGCCTTCGGAGAGACGCACGCGGCAACCGCCGGCGCGAAGGAACGCCTGGATTCATTTCGGCAGGCGCACGGTTCGCAGTAGCGACTATCCCTTCGCCAGATCGCGTAGTTTCAGCGTTGTTCGGAGGTTCCGCGTTGTGAGGGTGCCGTACGTCGGCTTGAGCAGCGACTCAGCCGCGCGCGACCTGGAGATCCCGTCAGGGCACCAGAGATATGCGGCTCGTTCGCGTAATGCAAAAGCCTCGGGCGGCTTTGCGCGCTGCTCGATCTCCATCAATTTCTCTCGATCGACATCTGTGCCGAGGAAAGCGATCAGGAATCGAGATGGATTATCCGCTACGCCGACAATCGGGTTTTCATCAAGCACCTGCTGCACTTCCTCCGGCCTCAGAACCATGGTCGGAACGTCGAACCCGAAGCGCTGCGATATGGCGGAGGCGATCCTGAGCTCATGCTCTTCCGCCGCTGCGTCATCGGCTTCGAATACGACATTGCCCGTGTTCAACATCGTGCGGACATCTCTGAAGCCAATCTCTTCGAGAAGCCCCCGCAGCTCAGCCATGGGCAGGCGCCGAGCCTTTCCGACGTTGATGCCGCGTAGAAGTGCAATCCGGGTGCGCATGACGGATTGGTGTGAGCTCAGATCAGGCTGTCAAACAATTGATCCTGGGACACGCCGTTGAGGCTATGGTGCGACGCAAGAGGACCGATGAATCAACGGCATGATATACGTTCGCGAGCGGTTGATGCCATAATACGAAGCAATAACCGAACGACATGAGAGATATCAGACTCTGAATACTTGATATAGTTATGGCTCAACGATATCCTCCCGCTTTCGCACCTCCCTAACAATTCTTGCACATGTCATGAGTAGAAAGCTCATCGCCACCGTCTCTGGAATCGGCGTCATGCTGGTCTTCGTCATCGTCGCGTTCGTCACTGTCCAGCAGGAGCCGGCGCATGCCGTGCCGCAGACGAATGCGCCTCAGGAACTGAGCCTGATCACGAACACTCCTGAAGAAGGATTTGCGCTCGCCGTAACCCTTTCGCGTAAGGGCGTAACGACGACCCAGACAGACAGAGAGGTTTTGCACGCGCTCCGGCCTGATTACGCGCACAACTCCGACGCCCTGATCGCCGTCTCACAAGTGATTGCGATCCACTACCAGACGATTGCGGCAGCGAATGATTACTGGCGTGACTGAGGGTTCGGGATCGATCCAGAGAAGCAGGCGGTTGCGACGATCGCTTTCGTTCATGAGGTGCTGATTTTGCGGCACCTATTGGCGCTTGGCTCTAACGGTACAGGCGGAAGCACCCGATGATTGCCGTCGGGCGGCGTGTCGATTATCAATGCGCATCAAGCGAGGAAGAATTCGCGGTGCTATTGATCATCCACGACCCGAAGTGGCACCTGTCGAACGCGGAACGGTACTAAGTTTGTTACCTTTGGGCGCTGCCGTTATGACCCGATTATTTGAGTGAGAGCATGAACGAAAGAGCCGAAACCATACAGAGCTGGATGCCCGAGATCCTGCAGTCCGGTCCGGGAGAAACACTCTTGTGGATGTCAATCGTCATCGCAGCAGTGCTGATCGTTTACTGGATCGGGCGTCATTACGTGCTCCGGCTGGTGCATGCGCTGATGCAACGAAGCCCGATGAAGTGGGACGATCTCGTCGTCGAGCACAACGTGCTGCGACGTGCGCTCGTGCTCGTGCCGCTGATCATGCTTCGCGCCGGCCTCTTGCTCGTGCCGAACCTCGCGCCGGAGTTGATGCTCCTCGCCGCGCGCCTGATCGAGGCGTCGATGATCCTGGTCGTTGCGCGCACGGTGGCCGCGCTGCTATCCGTCGGGCACAGCATGTACGATCGCCTCCCGCGGGCTTCGCGCCGCCCCATCAAGAGCTATGTTCAGCTCGTAAAGGTGTTCGTCTACGTTGTGGCGGGCATCTTTATCGTCGCGCGCCTCGCCGATCAGTCGCCGTGGTTCTTCGTAAGCGGCCTTGGCGCGATGATGGCCGTGATTACGCTGGTCTTTCGCGATACGCTGCTCTCGCTGGTGGCGGGCGTGCAGCTCACCAACAACGACCTCATTCGCGTTGGCGACTGGATCGAGATGCCGCAATTCTCGGCCGACGGCGACGTCATCGACATCGCGCTCAACACTGTTCGGGTGCAGAACTGGGACAAGACGTTCACCGTCATCCCGACGCACAAATTCCTCGAGCACAGCTTCAAGAACTGGCGCGGGATGCAGGAAACCGGTGGACGGCGCATCAAGCGGTCCATCCACATCAACATGTCCTCGATCCGTTTTCTGACGGATGAGGAAATCGAGCGGTTCGAGCGGTTCGTCCTGCTAAAGGATTACGTCGCCGAGAAGCAGCACGAACTCGAGATCTACAACGTGGCGTATGCCGGCGACTCCGACGCGATCGTCAACGCGCGTCGCCTCACCAACGTCGGCACCTTCCGCGCCTACATCGCGAACTACCTGCGCAACCACCCCGGCATCCATAAGGATCTGACATTCCTGGTGAGGCAGCTTCAGCCGACAGCCGAGGGACTCCCGATCGAGATCTACGTCTTCGTCAACGACGTTCGATGGGCCGTTTATGAAGGAGTGCAGGCGGATGTGTTTGACCACCTGCTCGCGATCGCGCCGGAGTTCGGGCTGCACATCTACCAGCGCCCGTCGAGCTACGACCTCAGCGCATCAGCGGTTGGCGCGCTGGTGGAGTAACGCCATCCCTCCACTTGAAGGCCGAGCGATTCAAGCTCGGCTAAGGAGGCGAGATGCCGTTTCGAGAGCTCCCGTGCAGACGGGCGTGACACCGTCTGCGCGGCTTCGAGCTCATCATCCGATATCTGCCTGAACGCTTCTACCGACGCACGGTCGGCGGGAGTTCGATTCCCCGCTTAGCTGGCAACTGCCAGCTTCATCGCCCCTGACGTGTCGCGGGTTGCCACGCGTTCGACGAGTGACTCGCTCGCTTTGTTGAGCCCGACGATCCGCACCTCGACGCCTCGCTTGCGGAATTTCAGCACGGCCTTGTCGATAGCATCGACGGCCGAGGCATCCCAGACATGCGACGGCGACAGGTCGAGCACCATCTCGTCGATGTCCTCCTGGAAATCGAAGTGATCGAGAAAGCCGGTCACCGTCACAAAAAAGAGATCGCCGTTGACCGTGTAGGTGCGGCGGCGGCCGTCTGCGCTCAGCTCGCTCTCCATGAACGCGATATCGGCGACCTTGCGCGCGAACAGGAGCGCGCTGAGGATGATTCCGGCAAATACGCCCAGCGCGAGGTCGTTCGTCACGACGACGGTGCCAACGGTTAGAACCATGACGAGCGTTTCGCCAACCGGCTCGATGCGCATCCGCTTGAGCGATGCCCAGTCGAACGTGCTGATCGACACCATGAACATGACGGCGACCAGCGCGCCCATCGGGATCATCACGATCCAGTCCGACAGCAGCAAAATGAATATCAGCAGATAGACTCCTGCTGCGAAAGCCGAGAGCCGGCCGCGGCCGCCCGACTTCACGTTAATCACGGACTGCCCGATCATCGCGCAGCCCGCCATCCCACCAAAGAAACCCGAGACGATGTTAGCAATGCCCTGGCCCTTGGACTCCCGGTTCTTGTCGCTCGTCGTATCGGTCATCTCATCAACGATCGACGCGGTCAGCAGCGACTCGATGAGGCCGACCATCGTCAGTGCGAGCGCGGTGGGAAGGATGATCTTCAGCGTCTCGATCGAGAAGGGCACCATCGGAATCTGGAAGAACGGAAGCGCCGTCGGCAGTTCGCCCATGTCGCCAACGCGGAACAGGCCGCTGCCGAAGCTCATCAGCGAGACCAGCGTCAGGACGATGATCGCAACAAGCGGCGACGGGACGGATTTCGTCAGGCGCGGGAAGAGATAAATGATGCCGAGCCCCACCGCAACGACCACATACATGTGCCACGTGGCACCGACGAACATCGGAAGCTGCGCCAGGAAGATGAGGATCGCCAGGGCGTTCACGAAGCCCACCATGACCGACTTCGGCACGAACTTCATGTAGCGGCCCAGCTTGAAATAGCCGAAAATGATCTGGAGGACGCCTGTCAGGATCGTCGCCGCGAAGAGATATTCGACGCCGTGATCGCGCACGAGCACGATCATCACGAGAGCCATCGCGCCCGTGGCGGCTGAGATCATGCCCGGGCGCCCGCCCGCAATCGCAATGGTGACGGCGATACAGAAGGAGGCGTAGAGCCCCACTTTGGGATCGACGCCGGCGATGATGGAAAACGCGATGGCTTCGGGGATGAGCGCGAGCGCGACCACCAGACCTGCGATGAGATCACCGCGGACGTTGCCGAACCATTCCTGCTTGAGAGACTGCACACCGGGGAGCGACAGGCCATAGCGCCGGTCCCCGAAGATGGTACTGATGTTCACTAAACCTCGTGCGTCAAAGACGGCTATTGTTGATAACGTAGCCGTCCATCAACCCCCCATGGCCAATAGGTTCTTGCTGCAGCAGCAGGAAGCGCTTCTCTTGTCACCAAGTTCTTGTAGTAGCGTCAGGATGACGACACTACCGCGAAGCTTGCGATTCATCACCATCGCCCGGGAAGCGACGGTACTGATGCACCAGGTGGATGAAGCCCGCCCGGTCTCCATACGGATCATAGGCCAAACCGTCGGACGCAAGAGCAAGGACCTGCTCGAGTGTTGCGTTTCCGCGATGCTCCGACTCACGGAGAATCATTCCGAACGCGGCGACGGCTGCGGCATGCTGGAAGTCGGGCGACGGCGTGTGATGTTCAGCGTCCGCTAACGGATGTTCGACGAGGACACTCGCGCCTTCGTTCGGCTGTTTGTACCGGAGCTTGACGAAGAGCAGCTCATCCGCCGTGCCACCCCGCACCGTCTCCGAATCCCGCTGATACCGCAACTCATCCGGTTTGCGGAGCTCGACATCCGATTCTACGCCGGCCGGTATCACTTCATAGAGTGCCGTGACCGTGTGCCCCGCCCCCAGTTCACCTGCATCCTTCTCATCATCCGAAAAATCCTCTGCGGCGAGCAGCCTGTTCTCGTAACCGATGAGGCGATACCCGCGCACGCGCTCGGGATTGAACTCGACCTGAATCTTGACATCCTTCGCGATCGTGTAGAGCGTACCCCCCAGCTCCCGTACGAACACCTTCTCGGCCTCATGACGGCTGTCGATGTAGTAGTAGGATCCGTTGCCGTGGTTGGCGAGTGCCTCCATCTTGTTGTCCTTCAGGTTCCCCATCCCGAAGCCAAGGACCGTCAGAAAGGTACCTTCCCCCCTTTTCTCCTCGATTAGTTCGGTGAGTTCTGCATCCGAAGAAATGCCGACGTTGAAATCGCCGTCGGTGGCGAGAATGACGCGATTGTTGCCGCCCTCGATGAAGTTCTCCCCGGCCGTCTGATAGGCGAGCTTGATGCCTGCCGCACCGGCCGTATAGCCGCCTGCTCGCAGCGAGTGGATGGCATGCCGTATCGTCTCCCGGTCGCTGCCGGGCGTCGAGGGAAGCGCGACGCCCGATGCTCCAGCATACGTGACAATGGCTACGCGATCCTCAGGACGAAGCCGGTCGACCAGCATGCTGAAGGCCTTCTTGACCAGCGGGAGCTTGTTGGCCGGAGACATCGACCCGGACACGTCGATGAGGAAGACGAGGTTGCTCGCCGGGCGGTCGGCATCATCGATTCGCCGCCCCTGAAGGCCAATGTGGACGAGCCGGTGCTCGGGCTTCCACGGCGCCGGCGCTACTTCGGTGGTGACGCTGAAGGGATGATCCCCGTCCGGCTCGGGGTAATCGTAGCCGAAGTAGTTGATCAGCTCTTCGACACGGACGGCGTCGCGGGGAGGCCGTTCACCCTCCGTAATGAAGCGCCGAATGTTCGAATACGATGCACCGTCAACATCGATCGCGAAGGTGGACAAGGGGTTGGCCTCGACGCTCATCCACTTGTTTTCCTCTATTCGCGCGTAGTCTTCCGTGTTGAACCCCGGCGGCGGATGCCAGCCCCGGTACGCGGTAGAAACGGCAGCCGCCGCGCCCACGTCCATCGCTGCATTCAAGGACATGGCGCGGACGTGCTCCAGCGGGACGTCCGCTGGTTCCAGGGCCACATCCAGCCTTCGTTCGGCGCCCGGTGTAATTAGCACATCTTCGACGCGGACTGTGTCGTAGCCGATAAACGAGGCGACCAGCGTGTACGTGCCGGCTGGAACGTTCTCGATCCGGTATGAGCCATCTACCACCGCCGGCATTCCCCGCTTCAGCTCCTCGAGTACGACGTTGGCGCCGGCCATGGCGTCGCCCGTCGAGGCATCGGTAACGGTACCATAGAGCACTCCGACGTCGTTTGCGGATCGGCTGCCATCGGATCCGGCGACGATGATGATGATGAGCGGAGCGATCAGGAGTGCGGCGATCCGATGCATAACTCTGGCAGGTCTGGTTGACGAGGACGCTTCGTACTACCGGTACCTTCGAGCTAACGTACAGGAAAGGACCTTTCGTGTGGGGACTAGTTGCTCCGGCGCTCTGGAGCTCGCCAACGCCCGAGTCCGTCGCGCTGTCTGGATGATGAACGGCACCGCAATCCGCACCACGACGAGCTGAACGATCCGTCGAAGGGCGCGCCTTACCTCACAACCATCATCTGGCGGGATGCAACGCCTGACGGCGTGGTGACGCGATAGATGTACGTTCCGCTCGCAAGTGATCGTGCATCCAGCGCTACCTCATGGCGGCCGGCCGTTAGCTCGCGGTCCACGAGAGTAACCACACGTCGTCCGAGGATGTCGAAGACCTCGAGCCTGGCTTCGCCCGAGGTCGGCATGTCGATAATGACAGCGGTCCGATCAGAAAAAGGATTGGGATAGTTCTGATGGACAACGAGCTCGCCGGGCAGCCCGGGCGCGGGCCGCGGTGCATCGACCGTAACGTGGATGATGGAATCCGCGACCGCGTAGACGAACGCGCTATGACCCGGCACGACGAGATCGAGCGCCGCCAGTGACGCTGCGTCCGTCTCGATGTAATCGCCCGTCAGAAGGTCGGTCAGGTAGATGGGATCGGCATCGCCGACGTTCATCTCATCGACCGGGATCGTGAGCGTTGCTGAGACATCAGCAGAACCGAGGTTGAACATAGCGAGGATGTTCTGATCGTCAGCCCATCGACGATACGCGTACAGGCGCCCGCGCGGCACGTCTGAAGCGAGGTCGATCTCCTCGAAGTTGCGCGAAGTCAGCGCATCATAAGACCGGCGAAGGCCAATCAGATGTTGATAGTACGACCACAGTCCGTTGCGATCGAAGGATCGGATGGTACTTTGGGCCGGGATGGTCGGCCACGGGTGGCTTCCGCCGGTCAGGCCCGATTCCTGGCCATAGTAGAGCATCGGGACGCCGTCGAGCGTGAAGGTGAGGGCGGCTACGGCGCGCGTCTGCTCGAGCGTGTGATGTTCAATGAAGCGTGGCATGTCGTTATTCTCCATGAAGCGGAGGATGACCGCGTCCTCGTCGAAACCGTCGCCATCGTTCGTGAGCGCGTCGCGCAAGCTGTTTGATCGGAAGCCCTCGTTGCCGTAGTTGAAGATGGTGCGCTTTGGGCCGGTATTGCCGTAAACGTCGGGATAATAGTTGCACTCGCCTGGCCATTCCCATGCCCATCCGGAGAGGCACCAGTCGCTGGGCGTCCAGTCGTAGGCGACATCGAAGTTCTCGAAGGTAGACGGAAAGTCTGCCGGCAGCGCGTCTGAACGGGAGGCTTTGTCTTCGGCGAGCAACAGGATCTCCGGCTTAACGCTCTTGAGGGCGATCCTCCACTGATGCATAAACTCCGGGTTACGTGCATTCGGCGCCCAGACCGCATCGAGGCGGTAGCCATCAACATCGAACTCCTCGATCCAGTAGCGCGCGGCCTCTGTGAGGTAGCGCTGTGTCTCTTCATTCTGAAGATTGAATGTGACGAGGTCATCCCAGAAATAATAGACGAACGGCATTTTGCCCACCGTGCGCCTGTTGTAGTGATTCGAGTACGGCGCATCGTCGAACTCGCGCATATAGAAATCCCAGTAGTGCGATTCCTCGCCATGCGCTGCGGCATCCTCGGCGTAGGGATGTTCGATGGAGCTATGGTTGGGCACGAAGTCCAGGATCACCTTCAGTTCGTGGTCCTTTGCGGTCTGGATGAGCGACCGAAGCGACTCCTCATTGCCGAGGCGATCCCAGATCCCGAAGTAATCCGTGACATCGTAAGCCTGCCCGCCGCCCGCGTTCGGGTAGATCGGCTGAAGCCAGATGGTGGTAACGCCGAGCGACGCGATCTCGGGAATCTTGTCCTCGATGCAGGCGAACTTGTCGACGCAGTTACGGGCGAAGTACCACGGCGCTATCTCGTAAAGCACGGCCTCGTCAATCCATGAAGCATGTTCGCTGTGGATGTCGAATGGCGTGACTCCTTCATCAGTGACCGTTACAAACGTTCGCGCGCGCCGAACTCGGTCTTCCTGATCCGAAACGCGCACCTCGAAATAGTACTCACCCTCCGGCACGCCTTCCGGTAGTGTCACTACAGCAACGGAATCCGACACGACGGACAGCGACGCACCCGTCGGATTGTCGACATCCGCCTCCCACTCAAACGTGAGCTCCTGCCCAAGCGGATTGCTCCGAACATGAGCATGCAGGGTGACTTCCCGGCCGCTGACGTCGGGCTCAAGATGGACCTCCGGCCGAGGCTCATAGCCGAGCGTCCATCGAAGTGTGTCCGAGCAAACCTCGCCGGCGCAGGCCACGATGATGTTGTCTCGCTCGCGCAGTCGAAGCGCGACCTCGAACGCGCCTCCCGTCACATCAAATGGAGTCGTTTCATCATTAAGATGAAGCACGCCCGACGCCGCACCGCTCACAAACCCGCGTATCGTCTGATCGAGGCTCCAGACCTCCGCATCGTGGTGATGCAGATCCACGGTCTGGGCGAGGACCGGGTTTGCGAGAAGAAGAACTACTACGGTCGCTAAGAATCGAGACATGAACGGCGGGGAATGACTGTGCGGTAATGATGCGTCGTGAGATGCCCGATCAGGGGCGGACCATCCCGCGCCGCGCAGCGGACATCACGCTGCATCCCCGCATCCCATTCCAGATGCATGTTCATGTCAACGTACATCGACTGATAC
>CAZKDQ010000056.1:0-1426 GCA_964551345.1 uncultured Rhodothermales bacterium | reverse complement strand
ACCAACGACTCGGGATAGCGCACATTCGGCTGAGGCGCACGTCCCCATTCCTCAAGAAGTCCGCGCAGGCGATGAAAAGATTCTTTTGGCGTCCCGTCCTCTTGCACGATCCCGCCACTCGGAACGAAGGTGCGGATGTCGGCGAAGTCGTACCAGTTGGCGTTGTAGATGTAGGGCTTGCTGTAGAAGATGGTGTAGACCTGCTCGAGCCAGTCTGCCTGGAGGTCATCGTCCCACGGGCGGTGCCAGTCGTACGGCGCCTCGGGCACGGCCGCACCTTTGAACACATCCTCACGCGACGGCCCCGACGACGTCCCGATCTCGGTGATCGAAATCGGCTTGCCGAATTCGGCGAATCGGTCGACGAGGCGCACGATGTCGGCCAGTGATCGTTCGGGGAAGTACATCTGGATGCCGAGAGTCTCGAACGGGACGCCGGCTTCGACGATGTCCTGCACGAACTGCCGCGGTGTGCGGAGCGGCCTGTCGGCTTCTCCGCTGGAATCATATCCCGTCGCAGCATAGGTGCCGAACGGGCAGCAATTGTTGATCTGCCGATCGACGCGCGGATTGACCTCGTGTGTCGTTTCGCACGCCAGGCGCACGATCTCGGTGATCTGCTCAGGCGTGTGCCGATGCACATTGCCCCAGTCGTGGTACTCGTTGACGACCTCCCAGTGCAGGATGTCATCGCCATAGTGCCCGACGAGCGCGTTCGTGTGATTCACGACGTAGTCTTTCAGCTCATCGAAGTTCTTCTCCGCCAGCCACTTCGGCGTGACCCACGGGTGAAACCAGAAGAGCGGACGACCTTCGGGCGTGATGTCATGGTCTTTGAGCCACTGGACGATGTTGTCGCGGATGCCCCAGCGGTACTCGCCCTCTCGCGGCTCGAAGACCTCGAACCAGGTGTCGTAGACGTAGTGGGTAATGGTGCCGTAGTTGAAGACCTCCGGGAAGCGTTGCTCGACTTCGATCGACTTCGCCCAGACGAAGTGGCGCGTTTCGCAGCCAAAGTAGAACTCGTCCTGACGATTCATGCGCCGGATGTCGCTCTTCGCCTTTTCGAGCTCGATCTTTTCGCCTCCCCATAACCCGTAGAGGAGCGAGCGATCGGCGAGGTGCGCGGCATCGTCGCCTTGCTGCCTCAGCGCGTCGTTGAGCAGTTCGCGTGACATATCGTGGAGGAAGCGGACCTCGGTCGAGAACTCCGTTCCGTCGGCGCGATAGCGATCCAGCTGCTGCTGATTCCGATGGACGCGCGTCCGCGCGAACTCGACATTCAGGATGCCGCTTCCCGGGTTGGGATCGCCCGGATCGTAAAGCTCACCTTCGTTGTCCGCCTCCATCCACACATTGCCGAAGCCCTCGACGAAGTGCCTGCCGTTGATGGAGAAGGGTTTCTGGAGGGAGCCGCGCGCGAGCG
>CAZKDQ010000055.1:11410-16221 GCA_964551345.1 uncultured Rhodothermales bacterium | reverse complement strand
TTTGTAGCTCCGTTTATCACCTCAGCCTGACCACTTCTACATGCCCAAGCGTACCGACATCCACAAGATTCTGCTGATCGGATCCGGCCCGATCGTCATCGGCCAGGCCTGCGAGTTCGATTATTCCGGAAGCCAGGCCGCACGTGCGCTACGTGCGGAGGGATATCAGGTCGTGCTGGTGAACTCCAACCCGGCCACGATCATGACCGACCCGATCATGGCCGATGCGATCTATCTGCAGGATCTCACGCCGGCCTCCATCAAACAGATCGTTGAAAAGGAACGGCCGGACGCCGTGCTTCCAACGATGGGAGGGCAGACGGCACTCAACCTCGCGGAGAAGCTTCACGAGGAAGGATACTGGGATGCGATGGGCATCCACGTTATCGGCGTCGATATCGATGCGATTCAGATCACGGAAGATCGCCAGCGCTTTCGCGATCTGATGGAGTCGATCGGATTGGATCAGGCGCGAAGCCGGGTTGCTCGGAGCCTGCTCGAGGCGAAGGAGATAACGCAGGAGCTGGGTGGATTGCCGGTCGTGATCCGGCCGTCGTACACGCTGGGCGGATCGGGCGGAGGTATCGTCTGGAACATGGACGAGTTCGAGCGCAAGTTGACGCGAGGCCTTGAGCTGTCGCCCGTGCACGAGGTGCTCGTCGAGGAGTGCCTTTTTGGATGGAAGGAATACGAGCTCGAGCTGCTGAGAGACGCCAATGACAATGTCATCATCGTTTGCTCGATCGAGAACCTCGACCCGATGGGCGTACACACGGGGGATTCCGTGACTGTTGCGCCCGTGCAGACGTTGACCGACAAGCAGTTCCAGGCGATGCGCAACGCGGCGATAAAGGCGATGCGGTCGATCGGCACCTTCGCCGGTGGATGTAATATCCAGTTCGCTGTCGATCCGGAAAGCGGCCGGATGATCGTGATCGAGATCAACCCCCGTGTCTCACGTTCATCGGCACTCGCTTCCAAAGCGACGGGTTATCCGATAGCCAAGGTTGCCTCGCGCCTGGCAGTCGGCTACACGCTCGACGAGCTTCCCAACGAAATCACCGGCGTCTCAAGCGCCTGCTTTGAGCCGTCGATCGATTACGTCGTGACTAAGATCCCGCGCTTCAACTTCGAGAAGTTCGAGGGGGTTGATGAGGAGCTTTCGACGCAGATGAAGGCGGTCGGCGAGGTGATGGCGATCGGCCGGACGTTCAACGAGAGCCTGCAGAAAGCGTGGCAGAGCCTCGAGATTGGATACGCCGGTCTGGGCGCGGATAGGGAGGACGCGCCGCGCGAGGAAGTTCGTGCGCGCCTGAAGAAGCCCTACTGGGACCGCACGCTGCAGATCCGCAATGCGTTCAAGCTCGGCGCCTCGGTGGAGGAGATTCATGACATTACGAAGGTCGATCCGTGGTTTCTGATGCAGATCGAGGACATCGTCAACCTCGAGCGGACCTTGAGTGAGCTGCGCCTCGATGAGCTCGACTCCGACTTGATGCGCCTCATTAAACAGAACGGCTTTTCTGATGAGCAGATCGCCTGGCTCGTGCGCGGTAAGGTGGAGGAGGATGACGTGCGGAAGCGCAGGATGGAGCTCGGGATTCACCCGACTTTCCAGCTCGTCGACACATGTGCCGGCGAGTTTCCGGCGCAGACGCCTTATTTCTATTCGTCGTATGAGACCGCCTCTGAAAGCGTTGCCTCTGATCGCGACAAGGTGATCATCCTCGGATCGGGTCCGAACCGCATCGGCCAGGGCATCGAATTCGATTACTCGTGCGTGCACGGCGTGCTCGCCGCGCAGGAGATGGGCTACGAGGCGATCATGATCAACTGCAACCCCGAGACGGTCTCCACCGATTTCGACGTTGCCGACAAGCTCTACTTCGAGCCTGTTTACTGGGAGCGTGTGCTCGACATCATCGAGCATGAAAAGCCGATGGGCGTGCTGCTCCAGCTCGGTGGTCAGACGGCGCTCAAGCTCGCTGAACGATTCGACGAGAGCGAGATACGCATCTTCGGAACGCCCTATGAGATGATGGATCTCGCCGAGGACCGCGGCAAGTTCTCGCACGTGCTGCGCGACCTTGACATCCCGTTTCCGGAGTACGGGATGGGGCAGACGGTGTACCAGGCGGTGCAGACGGCTGAGCGTATCGGGTATCCCGTCCTCGTACGGCCGAGTTATGTGCTTGGCGGTCAAGGCATGCGCATCGCGATCAATAAGGAAGAGGTCGAGGAATACGTGAGCGACATCCTCCGCCTGCTTCCGGACAACCAGATCCTGCTCGATCGCTATCTCGAAAACGCCATCGAGATTGACGCCGATGCCGTCTGTGATGGCGACGAGGTCTGGATCGCCGGCATCATGCAGCACATCGAACCGGCAGGCGTGCATTCGGGGGATTCGACGGCCGTCCTGCCGCCATACTCGCTCTCCGACAACGTGATCGATACGATTCGGGATTACGTCGGCCGGATCGCGATGGAGCTGAAGGTCGTCGGCCTCATCAACGTGCAGATGGCCATTCAGGGTGAGAACGTTTTTGTGATCGAGGCGAACCCGCGCGCATCACGTACCGTGCCGTTTGTAGCCAAAGCCACCGGCGTAGCGGTTGCCAAGGTTGCTTCTAAGGTGATGCTGGGAGAGAAGCTGTCCACCTTCCGCGACCGCGGCGAATTGAATTCGACGCTGGAAGGTTATGCAATCAAAGAGCCCGTGTTTTCATGGGACAAGTTCCCCGAAGTCCCCAAAGAACTCGGCCCCGAAATGAAATCAACAGGCGAGTCAATAGTGTTCGTCGACGCGCTGACGGATCAGCACTTTCAGCGCCCGTATGAAATGCGGAATTTATACTTATCGCGCTGAGCACAACACTAGCAGACGCATTCACGAGCGAAGCGAGTAAATGAGGAATTTATACTTATCGCGCTAATCACAGCACCTGCAGACGCATCCACGAGCGCAGCGAGTAAATGCGGAATTTATACGTGTCGCGCTGAGCACAACACTAGTAGACGCATTCACGAGCGAAGCGAGTAAATGAGGAATTTATATTTGTCGCGATAGGCACCAATCCTGCAGACGAATCCACGAGCGAAGCGAGTAAATGCGGAATTTGTATTTATCGAGATAGGCAACCCTCTCGCAGACGATCCACGAGCGAAGCGAGTAAATGCGGAATTTATACGTGTCGCGCTAAGCACAACACCTGCAGAGGCATAGATGAGGAATCTCTATTTGTCGAGATGAAAGCTGTGAGCTTTGAGCGGTAGTCAGTCGGCGGCAGGCGGTTGGGTGTTTCATGATTCAGCCGTTCACGTTGATTCCGTCTGAAGCATTACCATGCGATCTCGTCGCATGCTCAAGGCCGTTCGCTCACCTCATAGCTTGAACCTCACGGCTCATAGTTCCCAGCTCCACCCGCCATGCCATCGACTTCAAACGCCCGCCTCGCCCAGGCTCTTCGCGAGCACTTCGGTTTCGCGGAGCTGCGGCCGGGGCAGCGCGAAGCGATCCTTCCGATTCTAGAAGGCCGGGACGCGCTTGTTGTTATGCCGACGGGCGCGGGGAAGTCGCTCGTCTACCAACTTGCAGCATGTCTTACCGACGGGCTTACGCTGGTCATCTCACCGCTGATCGCGTTGATGAAGGACCAGGTGGACGGTCTTGTGGCGCGCGGCGTGTCGGCCTGTGCGCTGCACTCGGGCCAGTCTTCCGAGGAACAGCGGGAGGTCTTTGATGGAGTGCGCCGTGGAGACGTGAAGCTGCTATACGTCGCACCGGAGCGGCTGCAGAATCGCGCTTTTGCATCGGCGGTCGCACAGGCGGGGGTGGCATTGCTGGCGGTCGACGAGGCGCATTGCGTCAGCCAGTGGGGCCACGATTTTCGCCCCGACTATCTCTCGATCGGGCCGGCCCGGCATCGTCTTGGTGATCCGCCCACCGTTGCGCTTACGGCCACGGCGACCCCGCGAGTTCAGAATGACATCGTCGAGACACTGGGGCTGCGCCGCTCTGCACGCATAGTCACAGGATTCAACCGGCCTAACCTGGCGTTCGAGGTGCATCATGCACCGGCGTTATCGGCAAAGCATCAAGTTCTCACGTCTCTGCTCAAGTCGGAACCGGGCGCGGCCCTGGTCTACGTGTCGACGCGGAAGCAGGCCGAGAGCGTGGCACAGTTCATTAGCGAGACGCTCCGCAGGCCTGCCGAAGCCTATCACGCCGGGCTCCCCAAAGATCGGCGAGCGTCGGTGCAGGATGCCTTCATCACCCGCGAGCTTGATCTCGTGGTGGCCACCAAT
Organism: uncultured Rhodothermales bacterium; assembly: GCA_964551345.1. GTDB lineage: Bacteria > Bacteroidota > Rhodothermia > Rhodothermales > CAZKDQ01 > CAZKDQ01. Next base: position 11,913 of record CAZKDQ010000055.1, on the reverse strand, counting down.
GCGTTTGGGATGGGCGTCGATCGGGCGGACGTGCGGCTGGTCGTCCACTGGGCCATTCCTGCGAATCTGGAATCGTATTACCAGGAGGCAGGGCGTGCGGGACGAGACGGCGCACCTGCGCGAGCCGCTTTGCTATACGCCAGCACCGATGCCTCGCTACGCCGCTGGTTCATCGAGCAGGGCGCAATCGAGACGGAGCGCCTGGTCGGTCTTCATTCCCGAATGTCGCGCTCAGCTTCGAATGGAATCACAGGTGTAGATCCGGATGTGATTGCGGGGGAGATGGGCCAGAGCGCGGTTTCGGTACGTGTCGCACTCTCACTACTGGAACGCGCCGAAGCGATCGAACGCATCGAGGATGCAGGCATCGAGCAACGCTATGTAGTTCATGATTTGTCCAGGAAGCGGCTGGCGGCCGTTGTCAAGGTCTCGGATGAGCATCAGCGGCATAAGGACGAGTCTCTGGATCTGATGATTCGCTACGCGGAGGCCGATACGTGCCG
>CAZKDQ010000055.1:9068-11310 GCA_964551345.1 uncultured Rhodothermales bacterium | reverse complement strand
TGAGCTATGAGCTTCGAGTTGCGAGCTTTGAGCTTGAGCTACGAGCTTTAAGTTGTGAGCTTTGAGGCTTGAATCGTCTCGTGAGGCTCACACCAACTGTTACCGATGCTCCCGGTCTGATCTGTTACCCACGCTCCGGGTTTGTACCCTGTCAACTACCACCTGCAAACTGCCAACTGCTCCAAACATATATGGAAACCAAATCAACCGGCGCCGCGGATGTCCGCTGGGATCTGACCGACTTATATCCCGACACTGATGCGCTCGAGTCGGATCTCGAGCGTTCAGGCCGGCTCGCCGACGCCTTCGCCGAATCCTATCGCGGGCGCGTGGGTGAGCTCTCGGCCGCAGAGCTCGCCGAGGCTCTTCGCGAGTATGAGAACGTGCAGGACATCCTCGGCCGCTGCTATACCTACGTCTTTCTGAACTGGTCCACGGCCACGAACGAGGAGGCCCGCGGTGCGCTTATGCAGCGCGTCCGGGAAGTGTACACGTCGATCGCCCAGAAGCTCATTTTCTTCGAACTGGAATGGGCGCGCGTCGACGACGAGTTCGCCGAACGTCTGCTCGCCTCGCATGAGCTAGAACCGTTTCGCCACTACCTCGAACTCGAACGCCTCAACCGCGACTATCTACTCAGCGAGCCCGAGGAGCGAATCCTCTCTGAGAAAGCCGTTACCGGCGCGGCGGCGTGGAACCGGTTCTTCGACGAGACGATGGGCGCCGCACGCTTCTCATTGGATGGTGAGTCGCTCACGCAGCAGGAGGCGCTTTCGAAGCTTCATGAACCAGATCGGGATCTTCGTCGGCGTGCGGCCGAAGCCGTCACTGAAGGCCTCATCGAGCACCGGCGCATCCTCACCTACATCTTCAACACGCTGCTGGCTGAGAAGGCATCGAACGATCGCCTTCGCGGCTTCGAGCACTGGCTCAAGAGTCGGAATATCTCCAACGAGGTGGAGGATGATACGGTAGAGGCGCTGATCGAAGCCGTGACGTCGCGATACGACCTCGTCGAACGTTTCTATCGGCTGAAGGCGGATCTGCTCGGTCTCGATGAGCTGATGGATTACGATCGCTATGCGCCTGTCGGCGAGGCGGACCGAGCGTACTCGTGGCAGCAGGCGAAAGACATCGTCCTGACCTCGTACTCCGAGTTCCACCCGCAGATGGGCGAGATCGCCGGGCTGTTCTTCGAAAGGAAATGGATCGACGCACCGGTCGCGCCGGGAAAACGTGGCGGGGCCTTCAGCCATGGTGCCGTGCCGAGCGCGCATCCGTATGTGCTGATGAACTACACGGGCAAGATCCGTGATGTGCAGACGCTCGCGCACGAACTCGGCCATGGCGTTCATCAGTATCTCTCCCGCAAACAAGGCGTGCTTCAGAGCTCGACTCCGCTCACGACGGCGGAAACCGCATCCGTCTTCGGCGAGATGCTCGTCTTCCAGCGCCTGATGAAGCAGGAAGAGGACGAACGCAATCAGCTCGCGATGCTCGTCGGGAAGATCGATGACACGATGGCGACGGTCTTCCGGCAGATCTCGATGAACCGGTTCGAAGATCGGATCCACCATGCAAGGCGCGAAGGAGGGGAGATCCCTGCTGAACGGTTCGCGGAGTTCTGGATGGAAACGCAGCGCGACATGTTTAGAGGCAGCGTCACGCTCGGCGATCACTACCGCCACTGGTGGAGCTACATCCCGCATTTCCTCCACACGCCCGGATACGTGTACGCGTATGCCTTCGGTGAGCTGCTCGTACTCGCCCTTTACGCTCGTTATCAGCAGGAAGGCGACGATTTCGCTGAGCGCTATCTCGGCCTTCTCGAAGCCGGCGGCTCCGACTGGCCGCACGTCCTCGTCTCGAAGCTGGGAATCGATTTGACGGATCTCGACTTCTGGAAGCAAGGCCTTGCCGAAATCGAGGCGCTGATCGACAGAGCGGAGGCCCTTGCCGGCAGCTTTGAAAGCAGATGATGTTAGTTGTGATGTAAAAGCCTCCGACACACGAACAGAGGAAATCCCATGGACCGACAGTCACCGCGAAACAGGCCATCGCGAACGATGGTGATGAAACAGAAATGGGAGCACCTGCTGTTTCTGCACTGGGAGGTGCCGGCGGATCTTCTGAGGCGGCTCATCCCGCAGCGGCTCGAGCTCGACACGTTCGAGGGCCGTGCGTGGGTGAGCGTAACGCCCTTCCACATGAGCAAAATGCGCCTGCCGACGCTTCCGCCCGT
>CAZKDQ010000055.1:5451-8968 GCA_964551345.1 uncultured Rhodothermales bacterium | reverse complement strand
GATCCGCTCGAGTTCTTCCTCATCGAACGATACTGTCTCTATTCAGGCAGCGATGAGAAGCTGCAGCGTGCGCGCATCCATCATGTTCCATGGCAGATCACGGATGCCCGTGTCGACCATCTCTCCTCGACCATGCTCGAAGCCAACCAGATCCCGACACCGGAGGGCGAGCCGCTCGTTCATGCGCAGGCACAGGCATTGGACGTAGAAGTATTCCTTCCTGAGGACCTCTGACGGCGCCACTGAAACGGGTTCTTGTTTGCCTCGAGCGGTGACGCTAGAGGGCGAGGAACCGAAGCATTTCTGCGACCGCGAGTGCGCCGTAGATTCCGATGATGTAACCGGCGACAGCCATCAGGAGGCCGACGGGCGCCATGGCTGGAAGGTAGACACCCGCCACGATCGGGGCGCTGGCCGGACCGCCGATGTTCGCCATGCTGCCGGTAGCCACGAAGAACAGCGGGGCGCGGAGCAGGCGTGCCGCAACGAGAAGGATGAGGATATGGATGGTAATCCAGACGATGCCCGTCACCAGAAACAGCGGTGCGTCGAGCACGGCCGCCAGGTTGGCCTTCGCACCGATCGATGTCAGTAGCAGGTACAGGCCGAAGTAGCCGATCCTCGATGCGCCCGCCCGCTCGTACCTTCGTAGCGGTGTAAAAGACAGCACGAGGCCGGTTGTAACAACGAGCAATATCGCCCACGTACTGGCACCGATGATCGAGATGCCGCCGATCGCCGGTACCGGCAGGGCTGCGCCCGCCCAGACGCCGATAACGGAGGCAACGAAGGCCAGACTGACGATCACACAAATGTCAGCCGTTGAAATCGGTTTGCGCTCGGTATCGAGTTCGGCCAGGCGATCATTCATCGCGTCGAGCGCCGATTTGTCTGCCTTGATCCACCGGTCGAACCGGTCCTGAAACGCGCTCAGGAAAATCAAGACGCCCATCCACCCATAACCGACAACGGTATCCACGACGATGATCGGGCCGAGCATGTCCGCCGTCATGCCGACATGCTGTTGGATGAAGACCAGGTTCGCCGTCCCGCCGATCCAACTGCCGCTGAGCGAGGCGAGGCCCTGCCAGGCATCCGGGGGCAGGAAGGCGCCGAAGAGCAGGTACACGATGGGCGCTCCAATCATAATCCCAAAGGTACCCGCGAGCATCATGAGCAACGCTACCTTGCCGAGGCGAAGAATGGCGGGGAGGTCCACCGTGATCATCAGCAGGAAGAGTGCAAACGGCAGAAGATACTGCGTCATCCAATCGTACAGAGGACTTGCGGCCGGTATGATGCCGAAAGTCGTGGCGAACATCGGCAGGAAATAGGCCCAGATGACGGGCGGCACGATGTCGAAGAACTTCTTCAGCGCCGGGAGGGTGCTCAGCCAGAAGACGAGGCCCAGGATCGCGAGAAGGAAGGCGAAGAGGGAGGTAGGCTCTGTGATGAGAGCGGTCGCGGTATCGGGCACGGGTAAGTCGCTGAGGGGGAAATAACGGCCGGCCCAAAGATCCTTCACGAGCGGCCGGTTTTCAAGGCTAACCGTCAATCAGTAGATTGAGACATCATCTCAAAAAAATAGTGATGCATCCGATCTCGCTGCTTTCCCTCGTACTTATCCTATTCGCTGGGTGCGCGGCGCCACAGTCCGATCTGGATATTCGCCGCCACCACCTCACCATCGGTGACGACAGCGCGTCCGTGGTCGTTCATGAGGCCGCAGATTCAGGCTTCACCTTCATCAACGTTCACGAGAACGAGACGACGTCCATCGAGGCCGCGCTCGAGCACGTCCGCAACTCCGGCGGCCGCGTGATCCATCTCGAACATTCAGGTGAGCGCAACATCACCTTCTCGGTCGAAGGGACGTCGTATATGGTCGATCCAAATCGGATTTATACGGACGCAGGTATCCGAAACACGCTCGAAAACCTGAGCACATATTCCGATGCTGCTCATCAGGCTGTCAGGATGTTCAGCGACTCGCTCCTCAGCATCCTCGACATAGACGCCATGCCTGTCGTGGTCACCGTCCACAACAATACCGACGAGAACTACTCCATTCTCAGTTATGCTGAGGGTGGCGATTATGCGACGGATGCACTCTTCACGTACGTGGATCGGGGGAAGGACATCGATGACTTCTTCTTCATCACGGAGCCCGACTGGTTTTCGGATTTCCGCAGTGCGGGCTACAACGTCATCGTGCAGGACAATGACATGGTGACCGATGACGGCTCGCTCTCGGTGCTATGCGGGCAGCGGGGGATTCCTTACGTGAACGTCGAGGCGCAGCACGGGCACTTCGAGATCCAGGTTCAGATGCTCGCATTTCTCGATCGGTACCTGAGCGACATATAGCGCGGAAAGCACTCCCGGTTATCCCAGACGCACCAGCTCTCGCGGCAGATCGCTCAGGCTCTCGGCGCCGTTCTCCGTGATGATCATGTCGTCCTCGATGCGCACGCCGCCGCGGCCCGGTAGATAGATGCCCGGCTCCACGGTGAAGCACATCCCCGGCTCGAGTACCTGCTCATTGCCCGCGCGGATGTATGGCTCCTCATGGCTCTCGAGCCCCAGGCCGTGGCCCGTGCGGTGGATAAAGTACTCGCCATAGCCGGCGTCTTCGATCACCTTCCGAGTTGCAGCGTCGACGTCGCCCGCCTTAACACCGGGTCCGGAAGCGTCGCGACCGGCCTCGTTTGCCTGCCGCACGATATCCGCGATGCGCGCCAGCTCCGGATCGACATCTCCGAAGGCAAAGGTGCGCGTCAGGTCCGAGAAGTAGCCGTTCAGGTTTGCGCCCCAGTCGATGAGCACGAGTTCATCGCGGCGCAGCTCGCGATCGCGCGGCGTCGCATGCGGATTGGCACTCTCGGCGCCGAAAGCGACAATCGGGTTGAAGGGCAGCTCCGGTTCGCTGCCTCCCTGGAGGAGCTGCATCGTCAGTTCTGACGCAAGCTCGCGTTCGGTAATGCCTGCCTCGACGTTTGAGAGAGCATTGGTGAGCGCATCCTGCGCCAGCTTAACCGCCTCCCGAATAACCGCGATCTCTGCCGCGTCCTTGTACATCCGCAAGCCGGACACCACCTCGCTTCCGGCATCAAAACGTGCCTCAGGTGCAGCACCTTCCAGAAGCCGAAGCTCAAGGACACGCAGGTTTCCCGGCTCGACAGCGATTCGCGCATTACGCAATCCCGCAGCCTCGATTGCACGAGCAAATGCCGTCGGCCACGTGGAGAGATCTTCGGTGTACGGATGAGGCTCGATCTCGTAGTCGAGGTTGTCCAGCTTCGCAAGCTCGAGACTCGGTAGCACAATAGCCGGCGCAGCTTCAGAACGGAAGAGCACCACGACGGGCCGTTCGCTCAGGTGGAAGTCAAGGCCGGTCAAGTAACTAAGGCTCGGCCCGGGGTTGACGGCGAGCGCGTCGAAACGATGCCGTTTGAGCAGACTCGCGAGACGTTCATGACGAGAAACCATGAGAAGTGCGGAGTTTGATGTTTAAAGT
>CAZKDQ010000055.1:3257-5351 GCA_964551345.1 uncultured Rhodothermales bacterium | reverse complement strand
CCGGCGATGGCGATCACGGGGATGTCCAGCCGATCGCACACGCCCCGGAGGCCTCGGATTCCCTTCACGCTTGCCGGGTTCGCCTTGCTTGAGGTAGGATAAACGGGACCGAAGCCGATGTACGAGGCGCCTTCATCCTGCACGCGAAGTGCCTGATCGAGGGTCGTTGCCGTGGCACCGATGATGGCGCTGTCACCCAGAATCTTGCGCGCAAGCCGAATCGGGAAATCATTCTGCCCGAGGTGCACGCCGGCCGGGCCGTCCAGAAGCGCGAGTTCGATGTGATCGTTAATCAGGAGCGGAACGCCGCGATCGCTGCAGATGTCGGCCACTTGCTCGACCTGTGGGATGAAGTGCCGAATGCTGCCGAACTTCTGCCGAAACTGGATCGTGTCGGCACCGCCCTCGATGCTCATCCGGGCGAGGTCGGCGTGCGAAAAACGCTGCTGAAACCAGTAGTCGGTCAGCACATGCAAGCGGCCGATGTCTTTCACGGCTACATTCGGTTGATTCACAGAAACGGCTGGAAGGTATGGATTCCGACCTGCAGGTACATGCGCGGGAGATTTTTGATGCAGCGGTCGGGGCGGTGCGTCCGGATAGGGTTTTCGCGCAGCCGGATGTGAGGGGAGTCGTCGGTGCAGCGGTCGAAGACGCTGAACGCGTGATTGTGTTGGGATTTGGCAAGGCAGCCGCGGCGATGGCTGTGGCGCTGGAGAATTCAGCGTCCCGTCTTCCCGATGCGGGTGCGGTCATTATCCCGGAGGAGTATCTGGCCGAGATTCGGGAAGAGCTGCGTCCTCGTCGAATCTGCTTGCTTCCGGGCGGGCATCCGCATCCGACGCAAGCGAGTGTTGAGTCAGCGCGAAAGTTGATGGCGCTGGCAACCGAGGCGACCCAGAACGACGTAGTGATCGTGTTGATTTCGGGTGGAGGCTCCGCACTCTTCGGCGATTTCGCACAGGGAATTTCACTCGATGATGCCGCACGTCTGAACGAACTGCTTCTGGCTTCCGGAGCCTCGATCGATGAAGTGAACGCCGTCCGAAAGCACATCTCGGTGGTCAGCGGCGGGCGTCTCGCAGCGGCGATTCATCCGGCACGATGCGTATCACTGGCGATCTCCGATGTGCGCGGCGATGATCCATCCGTCATCGCAAGCGGTCCGACCGTGGCGGATGATTCTACATTTGAGGATGCGGTGGATGTCATCGAGTCGCGCGGACTTCTTGATCGCGTTCCGGAGTCGGTTCGGGATCACCTGCTGGAAGGAGTAGAAGGGAGACGCGACGAGACGGTTCAAAGTGATGATCCACGGCTCGGCAGGTCATCGTTTTATCTGGTTGCGCGTAATTCGGATGCGCTGAACGCGGCGGCGCAGCGGGCGAATGAATTGGGCTATGAAGTGAAAGCCATGCACGATCTGTCAGGGGAAGCGGCGGAGGCTGGAAGGGCCATCGCCCGCGAGATCGTTTCGGTGAAGAGCGACGGGCCGGTGTGTTTGCTCTATGGCGGCGAGACGACGGTCACGCTTGCAGAGAATCCCGGCCGCGGCGGGCGCAACCAGGAACTGGCGCTCGCAGCCGCGATCGAGCTTTCTTCCATCCCGAGCGAGTGCGTCATTCTATCGGCCGGCACCGATGGGATCGACGGTCCGACGGATGCAGCCGGCGGAATCGTGAGCAACGGCACCGCCGCGCTTGCTCGTGAGCGGGGAGTCGATCTCGAGGCGGCACTTGCCCGCCATGCATCCTACGACGCGCTCAACAAACTCGGCGCCCTCATCAAAACCGGTCCAACGCACACGAATGTGATGGATGTTGTGATTGCGTTGAGGGACTACTGAACTTCCGTTGAGTCGATCATCTTCGGACTAGTCCACCCCGCCCATTATCTTCCATCTCCTCATCATGCAGTTCATACCAATCAAGAGATGGTCGTTCGTCGCCTGTGCCTCCTCCTGGCACTGTTCATATCTGCCAAATCCCTCAACGCGCAGGATTTCCCGCTTACAATTGATGTCCCGCTGCCGGGCGTCTCGAATAACTCCGATGACGTTCCGACGCCGCAGGAGGTGTTCGGACACACGATCGG
>CAZKDQ010000055.1:0-3157 GCA_964551345.1 uncultured Rhodothermales bacterium | reverse complement strand
GCGCCGTTGTTGAGATGCGGGAGGAGCTTCTTCAGTATCAGCGCGACTTCTACGCTGAGGCGTCGCGCGTGGCCGCGCAGGCAGACATCAAGGCCTTCGTCATCGACATCCCGTCGGCGCCGGTCCGTGCGCGTGAGTTGGCTCGTCTGCTGCAGAAGCATCGCGTGCAAGTGCATGAGCTGGCGCGGGACGTCTCGGTCGGCGGCAACGACTTCCAGCGCGGCAACGCGTTCATCATCCCAGTCGACCAGCCGCAGGCACGCTTCATCCGCGGCGTGATGGAGACGATGACGGAGTTCGAGGACTCGCTCTTCTACGACGTCTCGTCCTGGAGTCTTCCGCTGGCGTACAACCTGACGTATGCGGAGGTGCGCCGCGATGCGTCGCCGCTCGTCGGTGCGCAGCTGGGTGCGATCGAACTCGTACCGGGGAGCGTCATCGGCCGGCGATCGGATTATGCGTATGTGATGCCGTGGGGTTCATACTACGCTCCCCGCGCGCTCTACAGGCTGATGGAAGCTGGAATCACGCCGCGCCTCGTCACGCAGCCGTTCAGCAGCCGCTCCGGCGGCGAGGTGCACGCCTTCGATCGCGGCAGCATTCTCATCCCCGTCAGCCAATACAACATTGATTCCGAGCGCGTGCATGAGCTTGTGGCGGAAGTCGCGCGCGACCATCACGTCGACGTCTTCGCCATCCATACCGGGCTCGCCGTCGAAGGTCCGGACCTCGGGAGCCGCGGCACGAACACGCTCGAGATCCCGCGCGTCGCGCTCGTCGTCGGCAGCGGCACGAGTTCGAGCAGCGCCGGTGAGGCCTGGCACCTGCTCGACCAACGCTTTGCGATGCCGGTGACGCTGCTTGATATCGACGCCATCGGACGCGCCGACCTCAGTCGCTACAACACCATCATTCTCGCAGGTGGGCGCTACGATGGAATGCCCGCGGGCGCGATCAACGACTGGGTTCGCAATGGCGGACGCCTTATCGGAATAGGCAGCGCCCTCGATTGGACCGCGTCGCAGGGACTCATCGACCTCGACCGTAAGGACGCCTTCGAAGACTCGCTTCTCGCGCGGCGGCCGTACGAGGAGGTCAACGATGCTCGCGGCGCACAGCGGATCGGCGGATCGATCTTCCGTGCGGATGTCGACAATACGCACCCGATCGCGTACGGATACGGCGAGTCCATACCGATCTTCCGCCAGGGCACGACCTTCTACGAGCCGTCCGATGTGCCCGGAAGCAATGTTGCCGTCTATAGCGAGCGGCCGCTTATCTCCGGCTACATCTCCGAGCCGCAGCACGCGCGCGCATCGAACAGTGCGGCAATCGTGGCCTCACGCTACGGCCGCGGTCGCGTCATTCTTTTTGCGGACAACCCGAACTTTCGCGCGTTCTGGAACGGCACCAACGGGCTCTTCATGAACGCGATTTTCTTCGGAGGCAGCTTCTGACTCGAGCGGGTAGGCGGCAGAACCTTTGGGTGAAAGATTGTCGTACGTGAGGCTTCGCATACCGAAACCTCCCGCCACTTCGCCATGAACCGCCTCGCAAGCGAGAAGAGCCCGTACCTGCTCCAGCACAAGGACAACCCGGTCGACTGGTTTCCGTGGTCGGACGAAGCATTCGATGCTGCGCGGGAGCAAGACAAACCCGTCTTCCTCTCGATCGGCTATGCGACCTGCCACTGGTGCCATGTGATGGCGCACGAGAGTTTTGAGGATGAGGAAGTGGCGCGGCTGATGAACGAGGCGTTCATCAACATCAAAGTCGACCGCGAGGAGCGGCCGGACATTGACCAGATCTACATGACGGTCTGCCAGATGGCAACGGGCCACGGAGGCTGGCCGCTGACGGTCGTCCTGACGCCGGACCGGAGGCCGTTCTACGTCGCGACCTACATCCCGAAACACGGACGACCGGGCAGACTCGGCATGATGGAACTCGTGCCTGCACTGGCCGACGCCTGGCAGGAACGGCGCGATGAAGTGCTCGAGTCCGCGGGATCAATTACCGACGCGCTCCACCGAGCCGTCCAGGTGCCGACATCGGACAACCTTCCAGATGCATCCGTTCTCGACGATGCCTTCACCTCACTCGCCGCGCGATTCGACACCGCGTACGGCGGTTTCGGCTCGGCTCCGAAATTTCCCACGCCGCACAATCTGCTCTTTCTCCTGCGCTACGCCACACGCGAGAAAGACGGCGACGCGTTGACGATCGTCGACCGAACCCTTCGCCGGATGCGCTCCGGCGGAATTTTCGACCAGCTCGGCTTCGGCTTCCATCGCTACTCGACCGACCAGCGGTGGCTGCTGCCGCACTTCGAGAAGATGCTCTACGACCAGGCGCTGCTGCTGATGACGTACGCGGAGGCGTATCAGGCAACGGGCGACGATTTCTTCCGCCGGACGGCGCGCGATATCGCCCAGTACATAACGTGCGACATGACGGATCGCGACGGCGCATTCTACTCGGCCGAGGATGCGGACAGCGAAGGCGAGGAGGGGAAATTCTATGTCTGGACCACGGACGAAGTACGCGCGCTGCTGTCGGAGGAGGATAGCGCGTTCGTAATCGAACGGTTCGGATTGATCGATGAGGGAAATTTCGAGGATGAAAGCACGCGCAGCCGTACCGGTGCCAACGTGCTGCACGCCGACGATCGCGATGAATGGGATGATCGGAATCGCCGCCGCTGGGACGCGATCCGCCGCGAGCTGATGACGCATCGGCTCGACCGCGTCCGGCCGCTGCTCGACGACAAGATCCTGACCGACTGGAACGGCCTGATGATCGCTGCACTCGCATCCGCCGGGCGCATCCTCAATGATCATGACTACGTGGATCGGGCGGCTACCGCTGCCCGATTCATCCTTCAGAAGATGTATCGCGACGGCAGACTGCTCCATCGTTATCGTGAGGGCGAAGCCGCGATCGACGGCAACCTCGACGATTACGCGTTCATGATCTGGGCGCTGCTCGAGTTATACCATGCCACGTTCGACCTCGACTGGCTCCAGACCGCTATCGCGTTGCAGAAGCGCCAGTTCGAGCTCTTCGCCGACCCGGATGCAGGTGGATACTTCTTCTCTCCCCAGGGTGGTGAAAAGCTCCTCGTTCGGCAGAAGGAGTTCGGGGATGGAGCAATGCC
>CAZKDQ010000054.1:10770-16412 GCA_964551345.1 uncultured Rhodothermales bacterium | reverse complement strand
GCAATCGGTGCGGCACGTGAGGCACGGGCGCCAATCTTGTTGGCGGCGACGCTCAACCAGGTCGACCGCGACGGCGGATACACGGGATGGACGCCGGACGCCTTCGTGCGATTCGTTGTTGATGAGACGCGGCGTGCGGGGCTGAAGGAGCCGGTGATCGTGTGTCTGGACCATGGCGGACCGCTGCTCAAGGATGAGCATGTGATGCAGGGCCTGTCGTATGAGGAATCAGCCGCGGAAGTGCGAAGCTCGGTCGAGGCATGCATCGATGCGGGATATTCGATGCTCCATCTCGATTCGACGATACGGCAACCGGGTCAGAATGCGGATGAGACGGAGGCTGCCGCCGGCAGAACGGTCGAGATGATCGCGCATGCGGAAGCTTACCGTGCGAGTGTCGGCAAGTCGCGCATCAGTTATGAGGTTGGATCGGAGCAGCCGGCGGCAGCGCCGAAAGATCTTCCCGCTTTCGAGCGTTACCTAACGCAGATCCATGAGGAGTTGGAGGGCAGAGATCTTGGTCATGTGCTGCCCGAGTTCGTGGTCGGGAAGCTGGGCACGCACTTGCACACGTCGTCGTTTGATGAGGCCGCGGCGAAAGAGGTGTCGAATCTGGCTCACCGGTTCGGCGCGCTGGTGAAGGGCCATTATTCCGATTTTGTGGATCGGCCCTATCGGTACCCGCTTACCGGAATCGGCGGTGCGAATGTGGGTCCGGAGCTGACGGCCGTCGAGTTCGATGCGCTGCAGAATCTGATCGAGCTCGAGCGAGCGATCGGGCGCGAATCGGGGCTCAACGCTGCGCTCGAACATGCCATCGAGCGCAGCGGGCGGTGGCGCAAGTGGCTGCAGGGCGACGAAGCCGCTGGGGATTTCCACCGGTTACCGGAAGAACGCCGCCGGTGGCTGATGCAGACGTCGAGCCGCTACGTTTGGACGCAGCCGGAGGTGATGGAGGCGCGGCATCGGCTTTACAGGAACGTGAGGGATCACATGGACCCGGACGCGTACGTCGTCTGGCGCATCCGTCAGACGGCATTGAGTTACTTCCACGCCTTCAACCTGATCGGCTTCACCTCGCAGATTGACTAACGCGCCTCCCTACAGGCGCAACTCAACGCCGACTGCCGGCGTGATGAGCGCGTCGTTCATGAAGTAGCGATCGCCTTCCGGATATTTCGCTCGGTCGCGTCGGGCCATCGCGCGAGCGCCGCCGAAGACATACATCCCCAACAATTCCTGGCCGAAGTTGAGCTCGGCCGTGGCCCGCACTCCGCGCTCTCGAAATCCGCTGTCGCGGGCGCCGCGGCCCGCAATGATGTAAGCCGCCGTGGTTCCCCGCAGGTGAACCTCCATGCCGCGCCACCGCCACAGGTTACGGTGTGCGGCCAGCACAAGCTCGGGGCCCATCCCTCGGGCGCGCTGGCCCGCCTGGTATACTTCGATCGGCCGGTTCTCGCCCATCCGCAGTCCGAGAAGCAGCTCAACCCGCTGTGTCTCGAGTCCGCGAAGGTCTATTTCACGGCGGCCCGGCCCGACGTAGACGCCGCCGTAATAATCGGCGCTGTTCCAGTCGAACTCCTGGTGCGGCTTGTCGCGCATGCTTCCCGCCGCCTCGATGGCCACGTAGGTATCCTCCCCGTACTCGAACCGGAGATCGCCGAGGAGCGTGATCTGGTGATGCGAGATAGCCGTGACGTCGGCGTTTACGAGCGAGGACATGCCGAAGAGGTGGACGCGCCAACGATGCGTGGGGCGTTCGAAGCGGATGGTGCCGTCGACGTGATAGGTGTCTGCCCAGCCTCGAGTCACGAAGTCCGGCCGCGTGCCGGCGGGGATGCCGGTGTGAACGAACCGCGGCCCGTAGCCCGTCTCGATTGTAGCCAAAATCGACACGTGACGCTGCGCCGACTCGGGATACTTGAGGACGTAATTGAGGGGCGGCGTCGGCAGGATCGTCGTGTCGCGGTGAACGACACGGATGGTCGTGATGGTCCCCGGCTTGATCTGCGGGACGAGCGGTATCACCAGGTTTACTGCCTCGCCTCTCGGGAAGGTGCTCTCCATTCTAAGCAGCGCCACGCGCGCTCCGCCCCTTGGCTCCGCGCCTGTGATGCCCGTCAACGGATTAAATCCAGCCGCCTCGTAAAGCTCGTTGATATCGAAGGTGACGATGCGTCCGGCGATGCTCTCCCTCGGCGCAACGCTCTGGCGCGACGTGACGACGTCATGCGGACCGGGCGCAAACACGAGCAGATCCTCAGCGGCCCGCGGATCAAACTCGACGATGCGCTGCAGACCGTCGCCTGTCATGATCATGGCATCACTGATGCGGATCAGGGCGCCGGTCGCGACGTCGTTGTTCGTGAAGGCGCCGACTTCCCCTCGCCTCGGATCCGGGATTTTGGCCGTGCCGAGATACGTGGTGTCAGGAGCCGCGCCGCGCCGCCGGGTGATACGTAGCACCGTCATCGGCTCAACGATGTCTGCGCCGCGCGGATTAACCTGCGTAGTCCGCTCTATGGCAGGCGGATGCGGCCGGTCGTCACGGTCCTGGGAGACGGAATCAACAGGCAGGAGCCCGTAAATGCCTGCTGCGCATAGCAGCGCGCAGGCGAATCGCCTTGCTCCCCCCATCCCCATCGACATCCAGTTCTGCATGACCATACCTGTGTCCGGTCACTTCCGGCACGGTTGACACGTCCCCGACCGGAATCCCCCAACATGATAGTTACAAACTGGCGCATAAGCGCAATCCGAAAGGCGCATAAGCACGGGGTGTTTGGCGCAATCTGCGGCCCAACTGTTCTCGCGCTTTTGTGGGTTCTTCCGGAATTGAGGCGCAGCAGAGCGTATGGCGAAAACAGGAATCGCGCAGGATCGTGAGAGAGCGGCTTCAATCGTTTCGCAACTGATGGCTGCGGCGGTTGACTCAGCCTCTCCCAAACAACCCGTGAGGAATCGGCAGGCGGCTTTCGATCATGTGATGATCGGCTTGAGCCGCTGCCGGATGATTGTGCGCATAATGACTCCGCACCGCCGTGCCGTGCTTCAGCGAAGCGTACTGATGGCGGGCATTATTTTCATTGGCATCAACCTGCGGCCGGCGCTGGCATCGGTCGGTCCGCTCGTGGGGATGATCCGCGATGCGACGGGTCTCTCGAACGTCGCGCTGGGTCTGCTCACGACGCTGCCGCTGCTCGGCTTCGGGATCTTCTCGACGCTGACGCCGCTGGTGACGCGGAGGCTGGGAATCGAGCGGACGCTCGGCCTCGCCATGGTGCTTCTCGCGGCGGGGATCCTCCTCAGGGTGCTGCCTCCGGTCTGGATGCTGTTCGCGGGAACGGCCATCGTTGGCGTTGCGATCGCGCTGGGCAACGTGCTGCTTCCGAGTCTGGTGAAGCGGGATTTCCCCGAGCGATCGGGTTTCATGACGAGCATCTACTCGAGCGCGATGGCGGTCGGCGCGTCCGTTGCAGCGGGCGTTAGCGTGCCACTGGCGGATAGCATCGGATGGCGGTCCTCGCTCGCGTCGTGGTCGATCCTCGCGGTCGTGGCATTCCTGGTGTGGCTTCCCCAGATGCGCTATCACACGGCACCGCGGCACGCTGTCGGCATCCGAAAGTCGCTTGCCGACCTCGGCCGCTCGCGCATTGCATGGCAGATCGCCGTCTTCATGGGCCTGCAGTCGCTCACCTTCTACGTCATCCTGGCATGGCTGCCGGAGATCCTGGTGAGCCGCGGCGCAGCGCCTGACGAAGCGGGCTGGCTGTTGTCGCTGTCTCAGGGATCCGGTATCGCAGGGTCGATGCTGGTGCCTGTCATTGCAGATCGCTTTCAGGATCAGCGCCGAATAGTGGTGGCACTGGCATCCGCAGAACTGATCGCGATTATCGGGCTGCTGCTTCCGGGGCTCAGCCTCGCTGCCCTCTGGGTGTCGCTGATCGGGTTCGTCCTCGGCGGCACCTTCAGCCTCGCGCTGCTATTCATCGTGTTGCGCACGCCCGATTCGCAGACGGCGACAGAGATGTCTGGCCTCGCGCAATCCGTCGGCTATCTGATCGCCGCCACGGGACCGACACTGTTCGGCCTCCTTCATGATGTTTCGAGTGGATGGACGTGGCCGCTGCTATCGCTGATGCTCGTCCTCCTGGTGAAAGTGGGCGCCGGTCTCGGGGCGGGAAGGCCTGCTGTGATCGCGAAACGCCCCGATTAGCAGCACTGCTCGCCCGCGCAATGACTGCAGTGGCGTGGGGAGCTCGGCATGATTGCGCTGCTGCAACCCCTGACCATGCGGCGAGCACGCCGTATGGAATAATTCCGCAGTCTGCTGGTTTGATTAGCTCTGCAGTTTGTGAGATAGAGTGAGTTATGTCTTATCAGTTGATTAATGATGTTCCGGTATTCGGAGAGCCGCAGCAGAACGCGATCGACCAGATCGTCAACTGCAAGAAGGATGCGGAACGCGTTGCGCTGATGGCCGATCATCATCTCGGGTATGCCGTGCCGATCGGTGGCGTGGTCGCCTACGACGGGATGGTGAGCCCGTCCGGCGTTGGATACGACATTGCCTGTGGCAACAAGGCCGTGCTGCTGGATGCCGATGCCGACGAGGTCCGGGAGAACATCGCGTCGATCATGGACCTCATATTCGACAATCTGTCTTTCGGGATCGGCCGAAAGAACGAGGTCGATGTGGATCATGAGCTGTTCTATGACGACCCGGCGTGGGACATCGACGTGGCTGCGAAGCTCAAGGATACCGCCCGCGCGCAGCTCGGCACGATCGGCAGCGGCAACCACTACGTCGACCTTTTCACCGACGAGCAGGACCGTGTCTGGGTCGGCGTGCATTTCGGATCACGCGGCCTCGGCAACAAGCTGGCCACGCACTTCATCAAGACGGCCGGTGGAAGGGACGGCATCAACGTCGATCCGGTGCTGCTGCGCGAGGATTCGCAGCTTGGCCAGGAGTACATCGCCGCGATGAAGCTCGCAGGGCGCTACGCCTATGCGGGCCGCGACTGGGTAGTTGAGGAGGTCGCCCGCCTCCTCGGCGCCGAGATTCTCGATGAGGTGCATAACCACCACAACTTCGCGTGGAAGGAAAACCACGACGGGCAGGACCTGTGGGTCGTTCGCAAGGGCGCAACGCCTGCCTTTCCGGGGCAGCGCGGGTTCGTCGGCGGCTCGATGGGCGATATATCGGTGATCTTGGAGGGGGTGGACTCCGACGTCAGCAAGACTTCGCTTTACTCGACCGTGCACGGCGCGGGCCGTGTGATGTCGCGCACCGCGGCATCGGGGAAGAAGAGGAAGCGCTGGACGTGCTCCAATCGTGATTGCGACTGGTTCCAGCCGATGGGCGCGCCGAAGCCGAAGGACGGCAAGTGCCCCCAGTGCGGGCATCCGAAGCTGAGCAAACGATGGGTTCAAGTGGCGGAGGGCGCAGTTTCGAAGGACATGATGATGGATTGGGTCAAATCTCGCGGCGTGGAGCTGCGGGGCGCGGGCACGGATGAGTCGCCGCACGTCTACAAGCGATTGCCGGAGGTGCTCGATTATCATTCCGATACAATCCGGGTGCTTCACACGCTCACGCCGATCGGCGTCGCGATGGCGCCGTCGAATGAGTATGATCC
>CAZKDQ010000054.1:5711-10670 GCA_964551345.1 uncultured Rhodothermales bacterium | reverse complement strand
CCCCATCCTCAACTCGAAGATTCGAGAGTTACTTCAGCACGGTCATCGTGCGGGACGTCGAGCCGTTGTTGGTCTCGAGGCGGTAGAGGTAAAGCCCCGAAGCCAGTGAGGCAGCATCGAAGGTGACCGTGTGGCTGCCTGCAGGCACGATGCCTTCCGTCAGAACCGCGACCTCACGTCCCATCACATCGACCACTGCCAAACGGACCTGCTGCGTCTCGGCGAGTTCGAAGGAGATGCTGGTCGTGGGATTGAACGGGTTGGGATAGTTCTGGTGAAGCGTCGCGGTGCGCGGCAGCTCCGGACCATCCTCGGACGACGTGCCCGTTTCGATGTTGATGTGGCCGAGCTCGTCGAGTGCGGTCCACCCGGCGATCCAGGTGTCGTCGATATCGAGTGCTCCTACATACGACGTGGCCACGAAGAAGCCGTCATCAGGAACGTCGGTTGCACCCGAGAGCGCGGGCGATCCGGCTGCGGGGCGCGGGTCCAGGACGCCGTCGGCGCTGCGGCTGATGCCGTTGAGCGCAGGATCGACTATCCGGTTGGCCTGCGCGGCGGCGGTCATGTACTCGACGAATGCCGGCTGCGTGGCCTGCTCGCCTCCGACAACGAAGAGATCCGTCGGCTCGCTGCCATCACCGAATCCGTAGAAGATGTTGTGGGTCAGCGCGAGGTCGCCAGCCTGCAGACGCGCCCAGGAATCCTCACCCGAAGGCAGGTCCTCAACCTGAACGGCCGTCCCTGAGAAGTCCGTGAAGATGGAGTTGTGGATCTTCCCGCCGGCGTTGTCGCGGATGTTCAGCGCGAAGTCGTTCGAGCCGAGGTTGGAGTCGGCGCCCGATCCGATCAGCGTGACGTTGTAGAGGGTTGGAATCGCATAGGGCCGGCCGTCTTCCGGCGTCGTTCCGCCGTCGAACTCACCACCCGAGCCGGCGTCATCCGCACTCTGGATCCCAAACCAGAACTGGCCGCGTCCGCGGTAGCCTTCATCGTAGTCGAACTGGTCATCACCGGCGAACGCGGAGATCAGGTAGCGCGTGTCGACCGTGCCGCCGAACCACTCGAACCCGTCGTCCATGTTGGCGAAGACCTCCACGTACTCGATCGTGGTTCCTCTGCCGACGCCGCCCATCGTGAGACCATTGATCTCGTTGTTTGGAGCAATGCTGGTGCCGCCGTGGCGGATGGAGACGTAACGAAAGACGCCTGAATCGTCGTCGTCATCGTCGCCGCCATAGGTGCCGCGCGTGTCGTCCTCGGGGATGCCTTCGATCTGGCTCCTGTTTCCGGCGACGTTCAGGCCGGCGTTTCCGAGGATGATGACGCCGCCCCAGAGGCCTTTGTCGTCGGCCGTGAGGTCGGTCGGATCGTTGAGATCGTCGTCTTCCGCCGTAAAGATGATGGGCCGCTCAGGCGTGCCTTCGGCGTAGATCTTCGCGCCGGGCGCGACCACGAGCACGGAGGCATTGTTCGGATCGGCGCTGTAACGCCCTTTGATCACCGTACCGGCATCGATCGTGAGGGTGCCGCCGTCTTCGACGAAGACGCGGCCGTCCAGAATGTACGTGTTGTCGCTTGTCCAGTGCGTTTCGCCCTGCACGTCGTCGTCCGTTACGACGATGGTTTGCTGAGCGAATGCCGTCGACGGCACAAGCAGCATCAGGAGCAGGAAAAGCGATGTTGTATACTTCGTCATGGGGATGTATGTGCGTGTTTGCATTGTTCAGCGCTTGGAAAATCGACCGCGAACAAATCGAGAGGACGAGGCCCCTCGAAATGTTCACAGGCCGTATGTAAAGCTGAGCGACAGCGACCGGCCGGTTCGGTGCCGTTCAGCGTAGTAGTTGGTGTCCTTGAAGATGTAGGCGCGGCGCACGTCTGCATCCAGCAGGTTTGTGGCCGAGGCCTTGATCTGAAGCCGGTCCCGCAGCGTGTGGCTGACGATGAGATCCAGCGTGTGCGCAGGCAGCTCGTGGATGTTCGGGGTGCCGCCGAGCGTGACGTCCGAAATCCGCTTGCCAACCACATTGTAGAAGAGGCCGACGCTCGTCCGCGGCGCCTGGTAGCCGATGTTCGCGTTGACCACGAACGGCGCCTGGCCCTGAAGCGATCGCTTCGCCGGGGCATCGGGGTCGAAGGCGCGAATCTGGATCAGCTCCTGCCCGGCGATGTCGACTTCGGAGTGAGACAGCGTGACATTGCCTCCGACTTCAAATCTACGGAGGAATTCGGCGATGCGATTGAGACGCGTGTGGAGCTCGAGTTCCGCTCCATAGACGCGCGCTTTATCGACGTTCTGATAGCGCGTCTCGAAGTTGTCGTTCACGATCGTGCGCTCGATCGGATTGCTGAAATCCTTCATGAAGACGCTCACGGCCGCGATCTCGCCCGGACGCATGAACCACTCCCAGCGCAGGTCGAAGTTGTCGATGAGGGTGCGCTGGAGATCCGGGTTGCCGGACAGCGTCGGGGAGTTGATGAAGCTGAAGGAGGTGAACGGCGCGAGCTCGCGGAATGTCGGGCGGGCGACGGTGCGGCCGTAGGCGGCACGGTAGTTCATCGAGCCGCGCTCCAGCACAAGGTTCAGCGAGGGCAGGAGATCCGCGTTGCGAAGATGAGCCGTCGGAATCAACGAGTCTGCACTTGCGACATCGATGCCCGTGGTTTCGTAGCGGGCGCCGGTGATGATGCGGAAGGATCGCCCGAGCCGGAGATCGACCATGCCGTAAGCCGCGGCTACCTGCTGATCTCCCTGGTAATTGTTGCGGGGAGAGGTGGCATCGACCAGATAGTTGGCGATCTCATAGCGATAGCCCGACGCCGTCTCGGTGCTGTCGACGATGCCCATCCGGGTGAAGTATCCCGCCGGATCGCCCATGTATCGTTCGGATGTCTGATACTGGAACCGCCGCTCGGAGAATGATCGATCGCGCAGGTTAAGCGCAGCGCCGGCTTTGACGTTTCCACTGATGAAGCCCGACAAGAGCGGCTTCGTGAGGTTCAGCGATGCATCCCATCCATCCTCATTCAGATTGCGGAAGTACCGGCTGGGCGCGGTGTAGTTGGAGACGGCGATGGCATACGACGTGTCTGCCACGCCGCCGCGCTCGCGAACGGTGAAGTCGTTGGCGAAGTAGCGGAGATCCGGCTCGTCATGCTGCGTCCTTACGCGTGCCGCCGACCAGTCGATTTTCAATCCGCCGAGCCTGCGAAGCGTGCTCTCGCCTGCCAGTTGCAGCGATTGCAGGCGGCGCTCCGTAAACGAAATCACGCGCGACTCGAGTTGCCGGTTGGCGGCGAAGTTGCGCGGCACCGATCCGGACAAAAAGCGCGCTTCGGACGTGCCGGTATGGTTGTGCATGTACGTCAGGCTGACGACATGCTCATTCGCAGGCGAAAACGAAATCGTACCGAGCCCGCCCCAGAGAATCTCGTCCGTGCTGCGATGATCGCTGAGGAGCTGCTGCGCGTTTAGTTCGCTGACTTCCGAGACCTGACCGGTGAGCAGGTACGTGGCGTTGGTGCCGTCGGTGTACGAGTCAAAGTCGCGGTCGTAGGTGAGCGAACCGAGGAAGCCGAGCGGTCGGCCGAGCAGTTGCGTCTCGTTGCCGATGCTGAGGCCGTAGCTCTGGTTCATCGGGGCGGTGGTCGTCCAAGGCGTCATCACCGGCGCGAACGCCCGCGAGCGTGCATCGAGCTGCCCGGCAAGCGCCGGGTCGCGCCGCGCGATGGGGCTGATGGTGCCGATATTCGAATCGTTCCAGAGCGCGGGGATGGCGCGTGTGCCGTCGTCGATGCCGAGCCAGTCCAGGTTTCCTCCGTTCGCGGTCAGGAAGGAGTTGCTGAAGGTGGTCTGCGTGTTGACGCCTATCGAAGACGTCAGGCGGAGCACGAAAGAGTCGGGGAAGGAACGCGTTGCGAGGTTGATCATGCCGCCCGTAAAGCTGCCCGGGACGTCCGGCGTAAAGGTCTTCGTCGCGACGATGTTGTCGAGCAGCGACGCGGGGAAGAGGTCGAGCGGAACGGCGTTGCGGTCGGGATCGGCGCTCGGCAGGGTCGACCCGTTGAGCTGCGTGCCCATGTAGCGGTCGCCGAGGCCGCGCATGTAGACGTATTTGCCGCCGACGACGGTCGCGCCCGTCACTTTCTTCATTGCGTCGGAGGCGGTGGAGCTTCCGCTGCGGGAGATGGTTTCGGCGCTGATCGCGTCTGAAATGCCCGCGTTCATCCGCCGATCGCGGTGCAGCGTCGCCTCGTTATTTCGCAGAGCGCGGACCTCCACCGTGACCTCGTCGAGGCCGATCGATTCGGAATTAAGGACGATGTCGAGCTGCGTCGTTTCGCCCACTCGCACCTCTACGGATTCTGTCTTCGGATCAAATCCGATGAACGAGATGCGGAGGTCGTAATGGCCGGGCTCGACGTTTAGTATCTCGTAGCGGCCGTCGATGTCGGTGGTTGAACCGATCGTCGTGCCTACGATGATGACGTTGGCGCCGATCAGGCTTTCGCCGGTCTCCGCATCATCGATGCGCCCGACGATCGAGCCCGTCTGGGCCACCAGTGGAAGCGCCGGAATAAGTGTCAACGCGAAGAACAGCAGGTTTCGGAGTCTCACGTGGATGTATCACCAATGTGTGGCAGGCTCCCGCTTCGCATATCTGCGGCCGGCTTACTCGATCTGCCGTCTTGAGCCGGCGGACGTGGATATGCGCGTGAGGCGGGCGTGTCGAAGGGGATCCACAGACAGGTGGGCAGGTGCGGCAACCGATGTGATAGCGGGAACGCCCGCGGTATCATCCCTCGGGAATGCGATCCGGCGACTTCAATAATGGATGGGCTGAGAGGCACCAGCAACACGCGTCTGTTTGAACTGGTGCAAAGGACGGGCGCCTATGTGTCGATCCTGTCACAGCCGCGTATCGGCTGTGTAAAAAGCGAAAGCGTCTGGACGTG
>CAZKDQ010000054.1:0-5611 GCA_964551345.1 uncultured Rhodothermales bacterium | reverse complement strand
CCGCGTATCGGCTGTGTAAAAAGCGAAAGCGTCTGGACGTGCGGATGCTTGGACGCTTGGAAGTGTGGGCGTCTGGAGGGGGGTGATTGGACGAGTGGAGGTGTACGTTCAACCTCCTCACCTCCATACGTCTCCGCCTACTCCCGATCCGGCAGGACAAAGTGGATCGTGGTGCCTTTGCCCGGTGCACTTTCTGCCCAGACGCGGCCGCCATGCTGTTCCACGAGATGGCGGACGATGGCGAGGCCGAGGCCCGTTCCGCCCTGCACGCGAGACCTTGCGGGATCGACGCGGTAGAAGCGCTCGAATATTCGTGTCAGGTGGGCAGAAGGAATTCCGCTTCCGCTGTCACGCACCTGGACGTGAACCTCGCCGTTGGTGCGTTCGGCCGCGAATATCACGATCCCACTCGAAGGCGAGTAGCGGACCGCGTTGCTGAAGAGATTCGAGAGAATCTGCTGGAGGGCGGCACGATCGGCGACGATCTCACGAGCGGAGTCGTCGATCTCCAGTTGAATGGTGACGTCCTTCTCCGCGGCAAGTGCGGAAATCGGATGCCAGGCGTCGCGGGCGACATCCGCTAATTCTAACTGCTCGAATTCCAGCGTCCACCCTCCTGCCTCGATGCGCGACAGATCGAGCAGGTCATCGATCAGCATTTGCAGGCGCGCCACGTTGGAGTTGAGCGTGTTGGTGAAGCGCTCTCTGAGATCGTCCGGCAGATCTCCATTGAGGAGCGTCTCGCTGTAACCGCGTATCGCCGTAAGTGGTGTCTTGAGCTCGTGAGAGGCGTTGGCCACGAAGTCTTTGCGCACGTCTTCGAGGTGCCGGAGCTCCGTGATGTCAACCAGCACGAGCACGGCGCCACCTCCGGGAAGCGGCTGCGCGGTAGCGATGAGGTGGCGCCGATCCGCCTCGAGTTCGATCGCCGATACCGATTCTCCATCGAGGGCGCGCTCGATGATGTCGATATACTCCTTCTTACGCGTGACGACTTCGGGCGAAGCGCGCTCCACATCCCCCGAAATCCCGAATATGCGCCGCGCCGCAGGATTGGCGCGCCTGATTGTGCCGTCGGCTGCGAAAGCAACGACTCCTTCCGTCATCGAATCGACGAGGGCGCTCATCTCGGCTCTTTCCATCTCAAGCTGACCGAGCCGCTTCTGGAGCTCGGCCGACAGCGTATCGAGACTCCGGCCGAGGTCGCCGATTTCATCACGCCGCGACGTGTGGACGCGCCGCGTGAGATCTCCGGCAGCCATTGCCGTTGCGATCTCCCGCATCCGACGAAGCGGGCGCGTTGCGGCAACGCTAAGCACGGCAGACATCGCCGCAGCAATCAGAACCGCGATTATGCCGATAATCAGAATCTGCCCACGAACCGCGGCAACCGCCTCGTCTATCTGTTCGACACCGACAGCGAAACGGATGACGTCTCCACGATCGGTCAGCGCTGCAGCATAGAGCAGGTCGGCATCGATCGAGGCGCTTCGGCGTACGGCCGTGCCTTCCCCGTTAAGAAGTGACATGCGCACCTCTTCTCGCGATGCGTGATTCTCCAACAGCGGCACCTCGTGAGGCGGCACGCCTGAATCCCCCAGTACTCTCCCGTCTCGGGCGATAATCGTAATGCGATGGCCGGTGATGTCGCTGAGGTAGCGGGCAAGTGAGTCCGAGTCGCTTCCCTCGTTCGTGTCGTAGATCTCGGCTCCCAGCGCGACCTCACGTCCCAGATCCTCGGCCGCGCGCGCGAGCATGGGCGGCCGGACAGCGGAGTCCACGCCGGCAATGAGGATCAGGATGACCGCCAGAACGAGCGCGGTGTAACTGAGGAAGAGCTTATGATGGGTAAGCAGTCTCACCCGCGTCAGGATGTGCGTTCGGAAGGGATCCTGTAGCCGAAGCCGCGAACGGTTTCGATCCACTTCGACGCATCGCCGAGTTTCTTGCGGAGACGTTGAACGTGCACGTCAACTGTTCGAGTCGTGACGTCCGCGCTCGTATCCCACACTTCTTCCAGAAGCTGATCCCGGCTTTGTACCCTCCCCCGCCGCTCCACCATGGCGAGCAGCAGCCGGTACTCAGTCGGCGTCAGGTCGAGCGGGCGCCCATCCACTTCGACGTATGTGGCGCCGGTATCAACCGTGATCGATCCCACGTGCAGTAGCGTCGAGTCTTCGCCGCCCTGCTGCGGCTGCTTCGTGCGCCTGAGGACGGCGCCGACACGGAGCACGAGTTCCTCCGGAGAGAACGGCTTTGGTACATAGTCATCCGCACCCAGCCGCAACCCTTCGATCCGATCCTCCTCCTCGCGACGCGCCGTAAGCAGAATCACCGGCAGGGTTTCGAGCCCGGGCTTCGATCGCAGCGCCTTCAGCAGTTCGAGGCCGGACATTCCCGGCAGCATGAGATCCAGCACGACAAGCTCCGGCTTTTCCCGTTCGATGATCTCCAGCGCCTCGCGGCCGTCGGCGGTCGTGCGGACGCGATACCCATCGCGCGCAAGATGATACGCGACGAGCGCGGAGATGTCGGGTTCGTCTTCAACAACGAGGAGGTAGGAGGACATCGCTCGTTTCTCAGGAGATGCGTGCGGGATGCAGCAGCGCCGGCAAACTCAGTGGTGGATCAGCCGGAAGTCCGTGCACGATGTCGATAAAGGTAGCTTCGGCGCCGTCGAACGATCAATGTATTGCGTGAGTTCGGGCTTCCCGAATATTGCGGGACTCAGGCGGAACGTCCCTACAGCCGGACGGCGATGGCGCGCTCCATCACAGTTTATTCCCCGCGCCGTAATACCATCGCAACACTGCGACCGTACCTTTCGACTGATTCAGAATCTTTTGCGTGCAATACATGACGTATTCGCTCAGCAATAACGTCTAGTGGCATCGCGAAAGATCCTTCCGAAGGAATAAACCTGCAAACACGTGTTTATCAGCCTGGAAACTCAATTGCCAGCCATGAAACGACGATCAGCATTCATGCGATTCGCAGTTCTGGCATTACTTCTCATTTGTTCTTCAACCATTTCATTTGCACAGGGGGTAACGACTTCCACGCTCGCCGGCACCGTTACCGACGGCAGCGGCGACCCATTGCCCGGCGCTACCGTCGTGGCCGTCCATGAGCCCTCGGGCACGCAGCACGGCACGACCACGCGCAACGATGGCGGCTTCCGTATCGATAACATGCGAGCGGGCGGGCCATACACGCTGACGGTCTCCTTCGTCGGCTACAACCGGAGCGTTATCGAGGCGATCCACCTTCGCCTTGGGGAGACCTACTACCAGCAGGTTTCCCTCTCATATGGTGACATCGAACTCGACGAGGTCGTGGTTACCGGCATCAGCGACCGGATCTTCAACCACGAGCGCACCGGCGCGGCGACGAACGTCACGGCTGAGCAGATCGAGCGGATTCCGACGATCACGCGCAGCATCAACGACCTCACGCGCTTGACGCCGCAGAGCAACGGCACAAGCTTCGCCGGACGCGACAACCGCTTCAACAACTACACGGTCGACGGAAGCGTCTACAACAACAACTTCGGTCTGAGCAACGACCAGTTTGCCGGCGGCAACCCGATCAGCCTCGACGTCATCGAGGAAGTGCAGGTTAACCTTGCGCCGTATGATGTTCGGGAAGGCGGCTTTACCGGTGCCAACGTGAACGCGATCACCAGGAGTGGCAGCAACACGTTCAGTGGAACCGGCTACATGTACTACCGGAACCAGGATCTCGTCGGCTCGCAGATCGGCGATAACGAGCTGAATATCAACGACTCGTTCACGCGTACGCTCGGTGCGTCGGTCGGCGGCCCGATCCTGCGCAACAAGCTGTTCTTCTTCGTGAACGTCGAGCAGGAAGAAGCGGACAACCCGGGAGACAACCGGCGCGCGCTTCGTCCCGGCGAGTCGCCCGACGGCGCGCAGATCACGCGTGTACCGATCGAGCGGGCCGAGTTCGTGCGCGACCAGATCCAGTCGATCTACGGCTACGATCCGGGCGCGTTCGAGAGCATTCCGTTCGCAGACCAGGCGTTCCGTTTCAACGCGCGGCTGGACTACAACATCAACCGCAACCACCGCGCGATGGTGCGCTTCAACACGTTCAACTCGTTTGCGGACGTGACCGTCAACGGAAACAGCATCCGTGGCCTGCCGGCAACGCATCGGTACAACAACACGAACCGGTTCGGGCCCGAGGCCATCACCTTCAGCAACGCCCACTACACGGCCGACTCACGGGTGACCTCGCTGGTGGCGGAGCTTAACTCTACGTTCGGTCCGAACATCGCCAACAACTTCCGGATCGGAAACACGTGGGCCATTCCCTCGGAGCGTGGCTACAGCGGCGGTGTCTTCCCGATGATCGAGGTGCTGGAGCCGCAGGGCGCAACGCCGAACGTCTACTACATGTCGCTTGGAAACGAGCTGTACACGGTCGGCAACCTGCTGGAGAACAACACCTTCAGCGTGTCGAACACATTGACGTACGGAGCCGGTGCGCACACGCTCACGGCCGGCGCCAACTTCGAGTACATGGAGTTCGTCAACGCGTTCAACCCGGTCTGGCACTCCTGGTACCGGTACGCAACGTACGACGACTTCGTGGCCTCGGTGATCGATCGCGATCCCACGGTTCGCCCGTCCGCCTTTGCCGTCGGTTACACCTACGATGCGGATAACCCGACGGTGATGCCGCTCGACGAGGTAAACTTCGCGCAGGTCGGGCTCTATGTGCAGGACGAGTACCAGGTCACGCCGCAGTTCCGCCTCACGGCCGGGCTCCGGGTTGATCTGCCGTTCTACCCGATGGATGCGCCTCGCAACCCGGCGGTTGACGCGCTGAACCTCTCGGTGCCGAACCCGCGCGGTGGCGGCAACATCACGCCGGATGTGAGCCAGTTCCCGGGCATCAACCCGCTGTGGTCGCCGCGCCTTGGCTTCAACTGGGACGTCGCAGGCGATCGCTCAACGCAGGTTCGCGGTGGTACCGGCGTCTTTTCCGGACGTCTGCCGTTCGTGTGGATCTCCAACCAGGTCAACGCCAACGGCGTGATGCGCGGTCAGCGAGGTATCCTTCCCGATGAGTGGGGAACGGGTAACAACCCCGAGTGGCAGGGATTCCAGGACGACATCGACTTCTACCGTCCCGATCCTTTGCAGATCGAGGCGGAGATCCCGACGCAGCTCAACGTCACGGCGGATGACTTCAAGCTGCCGCAGGTGTGGCGCTCGAACATCGCGGTTGACCATCGTCTTCCCTACGACATCGTGGGAACGGCCGAGTTCATCTACGCGCGCGACTTCAACAGTCCGCTTGCGGTGAACCTGGCGCAGCGCCCGACCGGTGAGTCGGTCAACGTTGCCGGCCATGACTACACGATCTACGAGCAGCGCATCGACCGCCCGGACGGCTCGCCCTCCGGCATCCGCGAGATGTACTACCTCACGAACATCAACGAAGGGTCGTACGTCTCGGCAACGCTTGGTCTCGAGAAAGCATGGGACTTCGGGCTCTTCACGAGTGCGAGCTACACCTATAGCCGCTCGCGTGACTACGGCCTGATCGGCGGTTCGCAGGCGCAGTCGCTCTGGCCGAACGT
>CAZKDQ010000053.1:14939-16587 GCA_964551345.1 uncultured Rhodothermales bacterium | reverse complement strand
TGACCGAGGGGATTTGAACCCCCGACCTCCAGGGCCACAACCTGGCGCTCTAACCTACTGAGCTACGGCCACCATGGATACTGAGAACGGAAATATACCCCTGACCCCGTGCCTGTTCCAGTGAAGTTTCCGTTGACGATTCGAAGCCGCGTCACCTGACGACGGCGACCTTCCCCACGCTCCTGCCTTCACCGTTCTCGCCAACCGCGATAACAAGGTACATTCCCGAGCCGACGAGGTGCCCCGACCGGTCGCGACCATCCCATGACACCTGCCCTCCTCGTGTCGACATCTCGGCGATGAGTTCGCCTGCCGCCGTCACGATTCGCAGCTGAGTTGCCTCGACTAGCCCGCGAATGTTGATGACGGGCGCGGAGTCGTCCTGAATCACTACAGGATTGGGATAGATGAACAGGTCTTCGGCCTGACGAGACGGATCGATCGATCCGCTCTGGTAACTGATGAGCCCCCGATCCGTGTTGAGGAAGACTCGTCCCGTCCGGCCATCCGCAACGATCCTCGAAACAGCATCCGAGAGCAGCGGCGAGTTGTCTGCCCGGAAGTGACGGACGATGTTGAATCCGCCCGTCGCCTCTTCCTCGACCACGTAGGCGCCGTTATCGGTCGCGAACCAGATTCGGTTGGATGGATCGACCGCGACGTCACGAATCGCCACTCCGAAGAGCAGGAAGCTCCCCTGGCTTCGGTCGGCGAGTTGAGGCCAGATGAAAGCGGGGCCGGTTGAGTGCGGAAACAGGCGGCTATTCTGCGCGAATGCCGGACCCGTATCCGTGCCGATCCAGATGCGTCCGTCACGATCCTCTGCCACCGCCCGCACTCCAATCGATGGAAGCCCCGTTCCGAGCCCGCCTTCAACATTGAAGTATCGACACGCGTCGTCGGCTCCGTCCGCGATCGACGCCCCCGAATCGAAAGCCAGAAGACCTCGACGGATGCGCTGGTTCGTCTCTGAGATGATCGTGAACCACTTGTTGCCGTACGTATCGATGTACACGCCATCGAGCATATTCCCCGACGGGCTGTACTCTTCGCACATAGGCGTGGCCGAAACCCATTCGCCCTCTGCAGTGCGCGCGACGAGGCGCTGCGTCGTAAACATGTTCGTGGCCCAGAGCGTGCCGGCCGCGTCCGTTGCTACGCCGCCGACCACGACGTAAGTCGAGGTTTCGCTGATCGCGCGCAGAGTCGAGTTCTCTTCGTTGTAAATCTCGACCTCATCATCCGGGCCGATCCGCACGATGGCATTTCCCCAGGATCCTCCCCAGGCACCTCCTGAGGGATCGACCGTGACGTCGCGGTAGTCGTTGCGCCCCTGAAACTCGGGACGATTGCCTGCAATGAAGCTCGCCCACGTTCCGTCACGATCGAGGCGATAGATGCCTGTTCCAGGTGCGGAGACGCCGCTTGCCCAGAGATTGCCGTCGGCATCGATATCGAGACTCGAGAACGTGCCGTGATATGGCCCCTGCGGATAGACGTTCATGATCTCCGGCGCGATGGTCGAAGTCACATTCAGTGGCTGTGGAAGGCCGAGTAAACCGCCTTCCGCATCCGCAATCCAAAGGCGCCCGCCCGGCCCTACGGTCAGCGAACGCGGCGTGTTGAAGCCTTCGATGCTGAAGCGACG
>CAZKDQ010000053.1:11186-14839 GCA_964551345.1 uncultured Rhodothermales bacterium | reverse complement strand
GACCCTGATTCCCGCCGTGGCCGTGCTGCCGAGTTGCGCATATGTATCCCGCACCTCAAACCCCGACGGTCGCATGTCAAAAATCACAATGCCGAAGTCGGTCGCGATGTAGAGCGAATCCCCTTGAGCAATTAGGCGATTGACGCGGCGCGATGGATATCGATCGTTGCGCCGGATATCGTGGAAGCTTCGGACCGCACCCGTTTCGGCATCGATACGATCAATGACGCCATCCGAATACCCTACCCAAACCGCTCCGTGACGGTCATCAAAAGCTACGGCCTGAACGTCCGTGCCGTGCAATCCCTCAGAGACCGCATAGCCGATCCGCTCCCCTGTTGCGGGGTCGTATCGATAGACGCCGCCGATCGAGCTCACCCAGAGGGCATCATCCGACGGAGCGACATCGTTCGCCTGGCGAAATGACGGATACGCCTGCCACAGACCATCCTGTGCACCGGCAGGAGCGGCCAGAAGGATGATGAACAGGCTCAGGACCAGCGCCCTGGGGCGAACGGACAACGTAGAACGCATGATGACGGGCTCCGCGTGCTCGGAGAGGTGGGAAGTTTCTGCAGCAGTACCCGTCGGGCGATAAGCGATCCTGAAGATGGTAAGGCGAGGCGTAAATTAAAGTTGACGCAGCAGATTTACCATCTCGACAGCGGCGATCGCGGCTTCGGCTCCCTTGTTTCCGGCCTTCGTTCCGGCGCGTTCGATGGCCTGCTCGATCGTGTCCGTCGTGAGAACGCCGAAAATCGTGGGCACGCCCGTCTCCTCGCCCACGCGCGCCACGCCGGATGCTGCGCTACCGGCCACGTAATCGAAGTGCGGCGTCGATCCACGAATAACAGCGCCGAGGCAAACGAGCGCATCATAATCGCCTGATGCAGCCATCTTTCCAGCGACAACTGGGATTTCGTGCGCGCCGGGGCACCAGGCAACTGTGACGCGGTCGAGGTTAGCGCCGTGCCTGCCGAGCACATTCAGCGCGCCATCCAGAAGGCTCCGGGTGATGAAGTCATTGAAGCGGCTGACGATGATTCCGACGGACATGTCGGATGCCGAAAGGTGACCTTCTATGATGCGTGGCATATGGAAATCAGGAGCTTGAATACTCGGAGACGCGTGCCAGGAGAAGCTCCATCACATCCGACGCGACACCGAACTGACTGAGTGTCTCCGCTTCTCCATCTCGCGCCCCATGATAATCCGATCCGCCCGTCGGGATCAACCCGAGCCGATCAGCAAGGGATCGATAATACGTCTGCAGATCGAGAGTATGGGATGGATGGGACGTTTCGATTCCATCGAGGCCTGCTCGCACGAGAGTTCGCACTTCGTGATCGGTGAAGGCATGCGCCGGATGCGCCAGTACCGCGGCGCCGCCCGCCCGGTGAATGAGCGCGATGGCCTCATCCACATGAAAAACGGGTTTGGGAATGAACGCCGCACCTCCATCTGCCAAATACAACCGAAACGCCTCGGGCACATCGGAGACTATTCCCCGATCAACCATCGCGCGGGCAACATGCGGCCGACCCGGCATGCCCTCGGCCACGTGGGCGAGCGCGTCGTCGAGCGTGATCGGATGGCCGAGTTCCTGCAGCCGCTCGACCATCCTCACGACTCGCGTCTGGCGAATTTCGTACGTCGAGCGTCGATGCTCCGCCATTGCCTCGTGATCCGGGTCGAGCCCATACCCGAGGAGATGGATCTCGCGCCGTCCATCGCCGGCTGTTATCTCAATGCCGGGAATGAACTGCAGGCCAAGACGTTCGGCTTCCATGCCCGCCTCGGCGACCCCAGCCATCGTATCATGATCTGTGAGCGACGCGCCGGTGAGCCCGGCGGCTGCCACTCGACGCATGACTTCCGCAGGCGGGTACACACCGTCCGATGCGGTGGAATGGAGATGAAGGTCGTTTGTGATCATGCCGCGCTTCAACACCTGCCTTCACGGGATGTTGTGGAAGTGTGCTTTGGCCGCGTCATATCTGCCATTATTTGAAGAACCTTGCGGTTGGCACATCATTCGAGACCGCGACCTGAACAACAGATATCGGCTTATGCGTGAACTGGTAATGGTGGGCGACCGCGTCCTGATTGCACCGGATGACTCGGACCGGCAGACACAGGCGGGGCTTTATCTACCGGCGACCGTGGCGGAGAAGGAGAAGATCCGGAGCGGGCGCGTCGTCAAAGTTGGTCCTGGTTACCTGATGCCGAATCCGGAGTTTTCGGGCGAGCCCTGGGCCGCACAGAAAGATGCCGTCCGCTATCTGCCTCTGCAAGCGAAGCTGGGCGATCACGCGTTCTTTCTGCGCAAGGAGAGCATCGAGATTGAGTTTGAGGGCGATGAATACCTCATCGTACCGCACGCCGCGATCGTAGCACTCGTGCGCCGGCCTGGTGAGGAGCCGGGAGAGCTCGGCGTCGACGACCTGCTCTGACGGCTGTTGTCAGGCGTGAATGCGCTGGCCGTAGCGCTTCTGGATGCGATCGGCGAAGGGCAGCGGCACGTACATCGGCAGTGTCTTATGCTCCTTCTTGAACGTCAGGAAGATCCACCGGTGCTCAAGCACATTGAGCACCGCCGACAGATCCCATAACGGCGGAACGACCAGGGTGACATCCTTTCCTACCCGCTGGAGCTCCGCGAAAAACCGCTCCGGGTCCTCCACATGCTCGATCGTGTGGGAGCAGAGGACGGTGTCAAACTGCTTATCGGCGAATGGATGATCGTAGATGTCCACCTGCACGAAGTTGGGCACATCTGCATGCCGAACGATATCGGCATTGATGCCTCCGCCGTCGGTTTTTCCACAACAGATGTTGAGGTCCCACGTCTGACGCCTCAGAATGCGCTTCTTGAGGACGTTGTAGCTCATGAAGTTGAGCATGTAGAGGGATGCGACGACTACCGGAACGCCGATCAGGAGATCCATACGGGGGAGGATTGAGCGGAACGAGAGGGGCGGATGTTACGGGACGAGGGGTGCCGCCACAAGAAGCAGCCGCAGCTTCGCAGCTCAACGTAACGCGATTGGTGCCATGCGAACGAAGCCGTCACTTGGGGCGGCCCTCAGTGATCCGATGACTTAGCGATCGGATCACTCGCGCGCGCGTGCGCGCGAGTGATCGTATGACTAAGTGATCCTATGACTCCCGTCGCGCCAACAACGAAGCACCGAAACGCAAGCGGAACGTGCTTCGATCAATCAATCATCGTTGCCGCGCCGTTTCGATCGGCCGCTTCGCCTGCTTTTGCGCTGGTCACTCTCCGTATCCCTGACTTGGCGGGCAGGCTCGTCTTCACCCAGACCCAGCATCTGCCGAACGTCGTCCAGCGGCCGATCTTCCCAATTTCCATCCTCATACTGGATCCATACGACCTGTTTGAAGATGTCGAGCTTCTGGATGGTGCCGCGGCCCTGAGGCGTCTCAACGGCTGTGTCGACGCGCGGAAATTCACGCAGGGCGGACATGTACTGCTCGAGCTCGTAGTTCAGGCAGCACTTAAGCCGGCCGCATTGTCCGCTGAGCCGGGCCGGATTGAGCGGCAAGTTCTGGATGCGTGCCGCCTGCGTGGAGACAGGCTTGAACTCCTGTAGCCATGTCGAGCAGCAGAGTTCGCGCCCGCAGGACCCGAT
>CAZKDQ010000053.1:4999-11086 GCA_964551345.1 uncultured Rhodothermales bacterium | reverse complement strand
GCTTCCTTG
Source organism: uncultured Rhodothermales bacterium (assembly GCA_964551345.1). Taxonomy (GTDB): domain Bacteria; phylum Bacteroidota; class Rhodothermia; order Rhodothermales; family CAZKDQ01; genus CAZKDQ01. Next base: position 11,077 of record CAZKDQ010000053.1, on the reverse strand, counting down.
TCGCGATTGGCTTCCCACCGGTTGATGTCCTGGATGCCCGCGATGCGGATAAGGTTGGGAAACTGGGCATCATCATCCATCCCTTTCGACTTCACGCGCAGGCGCACGAGTTCACCCGTCATGTGCACCGTTCCGAAGTCGATCCCGCGATCGGCTTCGACGATGACGAAGTCTCCGGTCTGGACGTCGAGGTTTCCAGTATCTCGGTAGAAGTCCTTGCGCCCGCCTTTGAAGGTGACCTCCACCACCGGATAGCTTACCGACGGCCCGCCGACTCCCAGGTCACCGAGCCAGTCGAAGACGTGCATCGCCGGGCATGCCGACGTCCCTTCACGGGTCGAGCATCCACTACATCCGCCTCCGCCGTCACCTCCTGCCGTACCGCATCCACCTCCTGAACTGCATGAACCACATCCCATGATCTATATGAACCGCAATGTGTACAGGGAACGATTGGGTGCCGGATCAACCGGTTCGCTTCTCACGGAAACGCTTTCGGCGTGTTCCGTTTTACGCCGCGCCGCGCTCGATATCGGAGAGCGGCACGTAGAGTTGACTCGCTTCTTCGCCACGCATCGCGGCAGCCAGCTGCACCGAAAGGGCCATCAGCAGCAGCCCGACGTTGACGTTGCGTTCGACCAGTCCGCGCGCCTCCTCTACGAGCGCTACCATATCCCCGAGGCGCGCGCCGGGCAGGTTGTTGCAAAAATTCGCGATCGTCGCCTGCTGATCGATGTTTACGAGCGGTGCTTCATCGCCGAGGTTTCGGTAGAGGACGAGATCGCGGATCCACGTCTCAAGCAGCGGCATCAGGTTCTTGACGCGCTCGCGGCTCATGGCGGACATCTTGTCGACGATCTCGGTCAGCTCGCGAACGTTCCGGCTGTAGCTATGGCGAAGGTAATCGACTACCGTGGCGCGATGCTCTTGCAGATCCTCACCCTCCGACAGCTCAAGCGCACGTGCGTATGAACCATCGGCCATGCGCGCCAGCATCGCCGCCCTCTCAGGTTCGATGCTGTCCCGCTCGATCAGCGCGAGCTCGATATCGTGCGGGTCCAGCAACTCGAAGCGAAGCTGCTGACAGCGCGAGAGGATCGTCGGGAGCAGGCGATCGACCCGGCTGGTGGTGAGGATGAAGATAGTTTGCGGCGCCGGCTCCTCGAGTAGCTTGAGGAACGCGTTAGCCGCCTCTTTGCGCATCAGGTGGACGTCGGTGACAATCGCAATCTTGTACCGGCCCTCCGCTGGACGAAGGCCCATTGGTCGGTGCAGATCGTCATGCACGCGCTGAACGTGATATTGCACCTGCTTGTTGGATGATCGTGTCGCGTCGTCGAGAAACGGCCTCCGCACGAAGTCGACCGCCGCATACGGATTGGCAGCCAGTAGCTTCAGCCGCTCAGCCACATCCTCGACCTTTACATCCTTTGGCTGAGGAAACAGCACCTGGACGTCCGGATGAACGAGGCGCTGCACCTTCGAACAAGCCCGGCACTGGCCGCATGCATCGTCACCCGGTTGCTCGCAAAGCAACGCCTGCGCAAAGGCAAGCGCCGTGCTCGTCTTGCCGACGCCGTCGGGGCCGTGAAACAGGTACGCATGCGCGACGCGCTCCGAACTGATAGCGCGGCGGAGCACATCGACGACGCGCGTCTGCTCGATCAAATCACTCCAGGGCATGTCGAGGCGAGGCTTCAGGATGCTTGATGATGGAAAGATACGGGAAGTGAGCCGGTCAATCGAATTTTGACATTGCTCTCGCAGAGACAGCCGACTTCCGTCGATTGATGGTTCGCTTCAAATCTCACGTCCGGTTCAAGAACAAATATTGCGGCGCGTGCATTCGGGGGTCTATATTACTGTTCTGATGGCGCGGTAGCTCAGCTGGTTAGAGCGTCGGATTCATAACCCGGAGGTCGGGAGTTCAAGTCTCCCCCGCGCCACTATTCCCCCCGACGGACGCGAAAGTAGCATCTCTCGCTGCTTCTTCCTGCGCGACCGGGCTCTGGAGAACCGGCGTCGCCGTTCTCCCGTTGGAGGCGCAGCGACGGTCATACAGATCATGAATCGGACGAAACACCTCCACATTCTCACCTCGATCCTCCTCGCGTTCGCCCTGTTCGCGGCAGGATCGCAGTCGTGTCAGGCAGCACGTACGGCTTCGCCGCCTGCTGCGCCCGTCGCACTGGATCTGAGCGATATCGCGCCGTCCGTAGTCTGCACGAATGCAGAAGCGACGCCGAGACAGCCGGTACTGATTCCGAACGCCGATGTTGACGCCGCTCTTGAATCAGAGCCGGCTCATCACCTGGAACGGCTCGAGGCAATCGTCGCCGTGCCGGAGGGCCGATCCACCTCAAAGGTTCTTCAAATGCTGAAGTCGGTGATACTGGTGATTTAGTCGATATGCGATACCTCACAATCGCATTCGTATCACTTGGAACGACTTCAACATGATCGCTTATCTGAAATTCCCGTTTGCGGCTGCGGGTGTGGCCGTTATTCTGTTCGGCCTGCTGTCAGCCCCCGTAGCCTCTGCCCAGGTAGCCGGAGAATCGTCTGACGGCGTTGCTCCCGATTTTACTCTCGAGACGATGGATGGAGAGCCGCTCCGTCTGTCCGACCTGCAGGGCCGTATTGTCGTCCTAAACTTCTGGGCAACGTGGTGCCCGCCGTGCCGCTACGAGATCCCGTACTTCATCGAAATGCAAGACGAGTACGCAGACGACGTCGTATTCGTGGGTGTCTCGATCGATGAAGGAGGCTGGGATGACGTTCGTCCTTTTGCTGAAGAGTATGGGATCAACTACCCGCTCCTGCTCGATGACGGCGTCGTCTCCGAAGAGTATGGCGGCGCTTACGTGCTCCCGACAACGTTCGTGCTCGATCGCGAAGGCAGAATCGAAGTCTTCGCACCCGGCATGGTGCGTGAGGCGGAGCTTCGGCAGGTTATTGAGATGATGATTGTGGAGGGACGGTCATGAGTAAGGCTGAGACTTCTACGGGCCGGTCGCAACTGCGGATGTGGTTCTCACGACTCTGGTTCTGGGTCGTGATGGCCGGATTGATCTTCTACGTCTTTCGGACGGTAAATCCGGTTATCGACCTTGAACAGCCGTCACATGCTGCGGTCGATTTCGAGCTTCCGACGCTGGAAGGTGATGTTTTCCGACTTGCGGACGAGCGTGGCAAGCCGGTCGTGCTCAATTTCTGGGCGACGTGGTGCCCACCGTGTCGCGCTGAAATCCCCGGCTTCATCGACTTACAGGATGAGTACGGCGCGGAGGTGCAATTCGTCGGCGTAGCACTCGACGAAGGCGGCTTCGATGACGTTCGGGATTACGTCGAAGCGCGCGGTATCAATTACCCGATCACTGCTGATCGCGGCCGTCTCTTTGGCGCGTACGGAGGCACCGGCACCGTTCCGACGACCTATCTCATCGATGCTGATGGACAGGTGCGCTACATGCACACTGGCATCATCACGAAGCGATCACTGCGCCGGGCGTTGGATGAGTTGGTGCAGTGAGGATTGGGATTGATAGGGAGATGCGGCGCGAGGAGATTGGGAGATTTTGGAGAATGGGGAGAGGGGAGGTTGTACCGTATGGGCGAGGTGATCTCGCCCGTACGGAGAATCCCAAATCCTTTGCGGCTCTGCGTCTTTGCGCGAGAACTACTCCCCCGCGCTCACGCCTCTTCTAGTGCGCCCGATTCCTCAACGAGCTTGTCCTGCACGTGGCGGGGCATGGGCTCGTAGTGGGAGAAGCTGGATCGATGGATGCCGCGGCCCTGGGTCATAGAGCGCAGTGCCGTTGAGTAGCGGTAGATCTCGGCTTCCGGGATCTGTGCAATGATCTTCTGGAAGACGCCTTCCGCCTCGATCCCCTGAATGCGGCCTCGACGCGTGTTCAAGTCGCCCATCACATCCCCAACAAAACTCTCCGGAACGGTGATCTCCACATCATAGATCGGCTCGAGGATTGCGGGCTGCGCCTGGCGGAACGCATCGCGGAAGCAGTAGCGAGCGGCGGTCTTGAAGGCCGCCTCGTTGGAGTCGACCGCGTGCATCCCGCCATCGTAGATGACGATTCGCATGTTACCACAGGGATAACCGGCGACGGGGCCGTCCTGCGTCGCCTCCATCACACCTTTCTGGATCGCCCCGAAGAACCGGCGCATGTCGATCACGCCGCCGACGATCGCATCGACAAAGTGGATTTTCGCGCCCCACCCTGTCTCGATGGTTTCTTCTCCACGCACCTTGATGTCGTCGGGCGGAACGAAGTCTCCATCGATCGGCTCGACGAGCATCGAAATGTCCGCGAACTGACCTGCACCTCCGGTCTGTTTCTTGTGCCGATAGGAAGCCCGCGCCTGCGCCTGAACCGTTTCGCGATAGGCCACGCGCGGTTTGTAATACTCAACCTCAACGTTGAAGCGATCCTTGAGGCGGAAGCGGGCGATCTCGAGGTGCATCTCACCCTGCCCGCTGATAACCATCTGTCGTAAATGCTGATCGTGCGTGATACCGAGTGATGGATCCTCCTCGACGAGTTGATGAAGTCCCTCGGCGAGCTTGTCTTCATCACCTTCGCGCGCGGGTCGAATGGCCGTCCGGTAGCGCGCCTCCGGATATTCGATGGGCTTGATCACCACCGAGCTGCCCTTGCGGCGCAGCGTGTTGTTGGCGTGCGTATTCTTGAGCTTCACGAGTGCGCCAATATCGCCGGCCACCATCCGCTCGACGCCGTCACGCTCCCGACCGGTGATCGAGAAAAGCTGCCCGAGTCTCTCCGTAGCACCGGTTTGCGCGTTCTCAAGGTCCATTCCCTGCTGGAGGGTGCCGGAGTACACGCGAAAGAACGAGTAATCGCCCACGTGCTGCTCCGCCATCGTGCGATAGACGAGCGCTACGGGATCGGCCGCAGCGTCGGCCGCGACTTCATCACCCGAAACCGTCTCCGGCGCAGGCATCTCCGGCGGCGACGGCAGGACGAAGTCGATGAAGCTCATCAATCTTCCCACGCCGATCATCTCCTGTCCGCTCGTGACGAAAATCGGGAAGAGCTGCCTCCGGATCATCGCATCCCGCAAGCCCTTTCGCATCTCAGCCTCCGTCAGCTCGCCTTTCTCGAAATAGAGCTCCATCAGCCCCTCATCGTTCTCCGCAATGTCTTCAATGAGTGCATTATGAAGCTCTTCCGCACGGGCGCGATGCGCATCGGGTACGTCGGCCACGTCAGACTCCTTCGCTCCCGGCGGGTACGACAGGTGCTTCATTACGGACACGTCGACGAGCGCACGTTCTCCATCTGGAAACTGCACGATTGTCGCGCCTCGACCGAAACGCTCCTTCAGGTCGTTGACGAGTTGATCGAACTTGTCGTGCGCCTCTTCGATGCCGTTGAGCACGAACATGACAGGCGTATTCGTCATCTCGGCATAGCGCCACGCGAGATCCGTACCCACCTGAACGCCCTCCGAGGCATTGATCACAAAAATCGCTGTGTCCGCAATCTTCAACGAAGCGATCACCTCGCTCACAAAATCCGGATAGCCCGGCGTGTCGAGGATGTTGATTTTATGGCCTTTCCACTCAGCATGAAGGAGTGAGGCGAAGACCGACATCTGCCGCTCTTTCTCGCTGGTGTGATAGTCGCTGACGGTCGTCCCTTCGGCCACGGTCCCAGGCCGGTTGATCGCACCGCTGGCATAGAGCATACCCTCGGCAAGGGTCGTCTTTCCACTTCCCTGATGGCCGACTAGAGCGACGTTGCGGATGTGCTCAGCATCATAAACCTTCATAGACGTTCTCCCTGATTTATCGTCGTGCGGCCGTGTGGGCCGCCGCTGAACGGTGCGCGGAAAGGTGCCCGGAGCGGGGCCGTACGCCGATCGGAAATGCCCGGCGTGACGTACCTCGCGGGCCGCTTCGGATTAAAATACGCCTGGTCAAGAAAGAGTCAAGAATGGGGATATGCACCCGTGGCGCGTGGTGGAAACCCCGGATTCTCCACCAGCAGGTGCGAATCAATCCGCCGGAGGGCGGCGTACCGGGGGCCTGCCAGCCCC
>CAZKDQ010000053.1:0-4899 GCA_964551345.1 uncultured Rhodothermales bacterium | reverse complement strand
GCCACCGACGTATGCAGCGTCGCCCTTGCCGAGGGTGGACGGGCGGTTGCCGTGACTTCGCTTCTCATGCCGCGGCGTCACGCCGAGCGCCTCGTCCCGATGATCGAGTCGCTGCTCGATCATGCGGGCTGGACGATGGAGATGATCGACTATATTGCAGTTTCAGCCGGACCCGGTTCATACACGGGGCTCCGCATCGGTGCTAGCACGGCCAAAGGGTTGTGCTTCGCGGCAGGCGTACCTCTCGTCGCTGTTCCGACATTGGAAGCACTTGCACTACAGGCGCGCCCAACGGCATCGGAGGGAGACCTCATCGTCGCGACGCTGGATGCGCGGCGAGGAAATGTTTATGGAGCCGCATTCCAGATTTGTTCGGATGAAGTGATGGCGGTAGTCGTCGAGCAGACGGTTATGGATGCTGTGGAATTCGTAGCCTCGCTGCCGGAAACGGGCGGTGATGTTTGGTTGATAGGCGATGGGTCGCCGCGGCTTGAGCCGGAACTGGATGGCGTCGGCGTGCTCCGACTGGATAATCAGCCTTCAGCCATCACCGTAGCCGAGGTGGCCGAGCAGCACTGGTTGACGGGAAAGACGGTGGACGTAACGTCTTTCGAGCCGAATTATCTGAGAGAATTCGTCGCCGAAAGGCCCAAAGGCAACGCATTCGAGAAGCTGCCGTTCTAGTTTATTTCAGCGCAAGACAATCAATCGATTCTATGGCCTGGTTCAAGAGGCAGAAGGCAGGGATTCTCACGGAGCGGCGGGATCAGAACGACACGCCGGCAGGACAATGGGTGAAGTGCCCTAACTGCGCCGAGATTCTCAACCGGCGGGAGTATCAGGATAACCTGCGGGTCTGCCCGAAGTGTGGCCATCACTTCAGCATGGACAGCGTCGGCTACTTCGATTTGTTGTTCGATGATGCGGCGTACGAGCTTCACGACGAGGACCTCATTTCCTCCGATCCGCTCGAGTTCTACGACCGCAAGCCATACGAGCAGCGGCTGACTGCGGCGCGCCAGAAGACAGGGATGAACGAAGCGGCGCGGGCGGCCACTGGTACGATCGGCGGACACGACATTTCCATCGCGTCAATGGACTTCACGTTCATCGGAGGATCGATGGGATCGGTGGTTGGGGAGGTCATTTCGCGGGCCATCAAACGTGGCATCGATCGGGAAACACCGGTGATGGTGATCTCGCAGAGCGGCGGTGCGCGCATGATGGAGGGCGCGCTCAGCCTGATGCAGATGGCGAAGACAAGCGTCCATCTCGCTCGCCTCTCCGAGATGGGCCTGCCCTACATCTCCCTGCTCACCAACCCGACAACCGGCGGCGTCACCGCATCGTTCGCTATGCTCGGCGATGTCAATATCGCAGAACCGGGCGCGCTAATTGGATTTGCCGGTCCGCGGGTGATTCGCGAGACAATTGGTCAGGATCTGCCGGAAGATTTCCAGAGCTCCGAATTCCTCCTCGAGAAAGGCTTTGTCGACATGATCGTTGATCGACGCGAGCTACGGGAGCGGGTGAGTCACTTGCTCGACCTGATGACAGGAGGATGAGTGTGCGTGAAGTTTAAACTGTGATGAGATAATTGTTAACTGGGAGGCGGTTAATGTGGCTTGTGGATTGGCCGGCACGTTATTCCTGATCCGCTCTTCCAGTCGTCTCAGCGCCCACGCTTTCGCTCTTCCCGTCTCCCAATCCTCCACTCTCCCCATCTTCCGATCCTCGCTCACTGCTGGGCAATCCGTTCTTCTAGCAGAATGAGCGTATCGGCGTGCCGCAGTACGCCGCGTGCGAATGCAGCGGCACGTTTTGGGGACAGCACGTGGCGGTCGCGACCCTGCCTGATGTAGATGTGCGTGCCGCGTAATTCATAGTCCTGGATGATGTCCTTCTGAAGGCAAGCTTCCAGTAAATCGATGGCGTCCAAAGCAGTTGCAGTTGCTGAATGTTAACCGAGACGCCAAGATAGGCGGATCGAGATCGCGACCGGGGACGCCGGTGTAACGAGGTGATTATTGGAGGATGAAGAGGCGTTGAACCCTCGCCGTCGGAAGGCTGGTCCAAGAGCCGTCGTGCTGCGGCGTTGGGCTCGTTACTCCACGATCAATTACTTCATCTTTCGAATTCATAGCGTAACCGGGCGTGGCGAGGCTCGTACGTGACGCGATGTAACACTCCCTTCTGCTGTCTTCCATGATGATGCACCGATTCATGTTTTTCGTGGCCCTCCTTCTGCTCGCTGCGCCGATCGCTGTGGCCCAGGTACCGCAGGGAGGCGCGCTTTCCGGCACCGTAGTGGACGCCGAGTCTGGAGATCCGCTCGCTGATGCGACCGTCGCGATCTACGACCGGACCGAGGTATTCATTACAGGCACAGCAACTGCGGCGGACGGCACGTTCAGCATCGAACGTCTCATGCCGGCAACCTATCACGTCCGCGTCTCATTCATCGGATATGAGTCCGTGAACCTGCCGGATGTACAGATTGGTGCCAACGCCCGCGTCGATCTCGAGACGATCCGGCTCGTGCAGGATGCTTCGATCATCGGAGAAGTGGAGGTTGCTGCCGAGCGCGAACTGATCGAGCAGCGCGTCGACCGGACCGTCTACAACGTCGCCGCACAACCGGTGACTACAGGCGGCAACGCCCTCGAGACGTTGCAGACGCTGCCTTCCATCGAGGTGGACACGGAGGGCAACCTGAGCCTGCGCGGAAATCAGAACGTGGCCGTGCATATCAACGGCCGCCCGGTGCCGGTGCGGGGCGCGATGCTGGCGGCGATGCTCCGGCAGATCCCGTCGTCAAACGTCGAGCGAGTCGAAGTGCTGCCGAATCCATCCGCGCGGCACGAACCCGACGGCATGAGCGGCATCATCAATATCGTCCTGAAACAGGGAACGAACCGTGGACTGGCCGGCGGCCTCACCGTCGGCGGCGGCTCCTCACCCAACGCTGAAGTATCGGGCAACCTGGCCTATCAGCAGGGGAAGATCGACTCGTACCTGTCGTATGGTTACCGGCACGATAACTGGGCGATGAACGGCACATCGACGCGCGTCAGCAACCTCCAATCGGGCACATCGACGCTCGATCAGAGCATGCTCATCGACAACGGCTTCAACTCACATCTGCTCAGCGGCATGCTCGATTACACCCTCGCGCAGGGAACGACGATCGGATTCAATGGCACTCTCGGCATCCGTGGTGGCAACTCCAGTCAGTCGATCGATTACCTCTTCGACCCGCTGGAACCGCAGGAGCGGCGGACTGAGCGCCTGACGGACGGCGATACCGACGGACTCAACGCGGACGCATCGCTTTCATTCCAGCGCCAGTTCGATGGTGATACGCATGAACTAACCGCTGAAGCCCGTCTGACGCGCTATTCGAATGACCAGTTGGAGAACTTCACGGATCAGGTGCTCGGTAGCTCCTCGACCGCCGATCTCACCCGCAGCACGGCCGAGGACCGCACCGACGAGTATTCCCTCACCGTCGATTACAACCGCACGCTCGGCGGCATCCGCTGGGAAACGGGCACGAAGCTCTCGACGCGGCACCTCGACAATGACCGCATCTTCGAGGAGATCGATGGCGGCACGTCCTCAATCGTGCCCGGCCGCACCCATGCCTTCCTTTACGACGAGAACATCTACGCGGTCTACCTGCAGGGCGCGCGGGCATTCGGAAAGCTCGAACTTCAGGCGGGTGTTCGCGCGGAGGTCGCGAATCGCGACATCCAGTTGGGGGGAGCCAGCACCGAGTCCCACACCAAGTCGTACGAGAGCCTGTATCCTAGCGCGTTCGCGATGTACAACGTCGAGCCGGGCACCAGCGCCAAGCTCAGCTATAGCCGCCGCGTAAACCGGCCCAACGCGTTCATCCTCAACCCGAATCCGCGCTACGAAGACACCCTGATGGTCGAGCGCGGCAACCCCGAGCTCCGGCCCGAATACACGGATGCGCTCGAACTGACGCTGCAGTACAAGTACCTTGTCACCGTCACGCCGTTCTTCCGCCGCACGACGGACGTGATCCGCCGGCGGATGCTGTACAACCCGGTCAACGGCAGCACGACCGGCACCTTCCAGAACCTGGACTCGCACAACACATACGGCGCCGACTTCACGCTGATGCCGAGCTTCGGGCCCGTTCGCGGCGTCCTTTCGGCGAGCGCGTACCGATCCGTGACGGAGGGCGGCAGCATCGAGACGGGGCTGGCCAGCGACGGCTTCGTGTGGAGCCTCCGCGGGAATCTGCAGGCGAAGCTGCGTCCGGGTACCGATCTGCAGTTCTTCGGCTTCTACCGCGCACCGATGGATGTGGAGGATGGTCGCATTTCGGCATTCGGCATGACGTCGCTGGGCATCAGCCAGAACCTGATGGGCGAGCAGCTGCGCCTCTCCGTGCGCGTCAATGACGTCTTCAGCACGTCCCGCTTCGAATTCAACACCGGGAACGAGCAGTACACGTTCCACGGACTTCGTGACCCGCAGATGCAGCAGGTCTACGCCACGCTGACGTACACCTTCGGCCAGCGGCGCCCGCAGCGACGCCCGCAGGCGCCCACTCAAGGCCAGCAGCAGCCGGATGTTGGGCCGGGTATCGGGTTTTAAAGTGACGGTTGAGAATGAATGTTAGCGTGCAAACGTTAGAGGATAGATGTTGGAATTGAAGAAGTTGGGATTGGACGTTGATTCGCGTTCGACACACTTAGTTGATGGTGGTTAGATCCAGGGTTGGGGTGGATGATAGAAACTATTTGATTGTGGACGAGGAGGCTTGTGCGGCTGAAGGAAGAGGCGACATTCGATTATCAGTTCTTCGATCTTCGGCAGGCGGCGGGTGCGGCGCGGCCAACTCCTCCCCCACGGGGAGGTGCCCCG
>CAZKDQ010000052.1:12474-16843 GCA_964551345.1 uncultured Rhodothermales bacterium | reverse complement strand
TCAACCGCGTCCTCACCGCCGACCCCGGCACGGGCGTCATGCGCCATGCGGATGCGGGTTATGAGGATGCAATCGAGGTGGCGAAGGAGAGGGGCGTGGATCTGCCGATGGCTATATGAGGATGGGAAGATCGGTAGCGAAGTAGATGCGCGCGACGCAATATGTTGCGTCGTGGTCCGCGGCCTTAAAGGGGTGCGCTCATCGGATCGAACGGCTGAACCCCTAATCGGGCCAGGAATTCGGCACGTGCAGCGTCATTCTCCGAGATGTTCAGTCCTACGCGGAAAATCCCGGCGAGAATGGATCACCGCGATGATCTCAACCAACGGTGGCGTCAATCTGTAGATCACTCTGTGATCGGTCACTATGAGTTCCCGAATATCATCTCGACCGGTTTCCGGGACTTGACGTCCGATGCGTTCATGCCGCTCCAGCACGACGACGGAGTCGACGAGTCGGCGGATGAGCTTATCAGCAGCAGCGGGCGCCACGTCGGTGTAGTAACGATGCAGGCTCTCAAGGTCCGATACGGCTTGCTGAGCCCACCTTACTTGAGCCATCGCCCGATCTGCTCGCGGACTTCTTCCTGGCTGTACGTTCGGCAGGCTTCCACATCTTCGAGGCCGCGCCGAATCTTGTTCACCACCCAGAGCCGATAGATCATGTCCTCGAAGGTTGCGTCTTTCGGCATGTGGGAGATCAGATCAATCGCGGTCTCGCGTGGAGAGGGCTGGGAGATGTTGTCCGACATCGATTTTTGTGAAGCGTGAACAGCTTAAATTATTAACAATCAGGCGGGGCACAGGATCCGTTGTGCGAGACCTCACGGAAGAAGGATCGTTCCGGCGCATTCTGTGTGTTACTACATTGGTATCAGGCGCTGTTGATGCTGGACGTAATCGACATGTCTGGAGGCCAAATGGATTGTCCAGTGGTGCCTACGTTGTGGTGGCGTCAATCGAATCGCGAGTTATATCAAATGTGGTTGTGTATGTACGGTAGTCTGAAATGCGCATCAAATCTGCGTGGGGCGGTCTGTATCGCCGTGGCTTTGACGTGTTTGGTCTCCACCGGATGCGCGTCGGAGCTGGACGAGGATGGGATCGTGATAACTCGCAATGAGGATCTAGGTATCGTTCAGGATCCGATTGACTACATTCGTGCCGTCGCCGAGCCGGGTCATTTAGTTCTTGAATGGTGGCTGGATGATGAGATGACGGGACGGCTGAGTATGCGTTACTTGCAGGGAAATGAATTGCCGTCCACTGCCGCTTACGTCTCGACGGCGTTTGAGCCTTCCGACATGTACCGTGGTGAGCTTGAAATCCAGGACTGGGGCGTCGATACACTCGGGATCGTCAGTGGTAGGCTGAGCGGTTCGGTGAGTGGGCGCGAACGCTTCAGTTTCAACGATGTCGTGGAGGTGTTCTGGGTCGACCTGTCGGCTGAAGAGTGAATCCTGACCTCCCGTGCCGGCCGGTGCATCGGCAACGAAGGGCGCGATTCGGGCTTGACTGATCCCATCGGAAGCCTGTCGTGCGATCGCAACTGGGCTTCTCCTGTCAACGTACGTTGTGATGCTGGATCTGACACTGCTCCATGACCCTGGAGCGCGATTTTCGCTCAAGACCATAGAAGACAGACCGAACTAAGCAAGCTCCGGTGCATCCGCTCGTTGTGGGAGTGACGTAAGTTGAATATCCGTCAGATCCATACGTGTCGACGCATGCTCGATTTCGAACCCCAGGATGCGCCCACTTTCATCGACATCAGCGACCACGTCGGGCCCTACCTCGCGCACCTCCGCGCCAACTCCGTCCCACAGTTGGATGTACAACGTGTCCGTCTCCGGATAATACTCGATCCGCATGGTCGCCTCTTATCGTTTGTAGTTGCGGTCAGGGAAAGCGTTGTGGAGCGTTTCACCATCGGAAAGCGTTATGACGCGCAGGTGCTTTCTCAGTTCGGGAATGTACGCCCAATGGCGAATTCGGCCATCTGCTTGAACTTCCACCTTCTCCGGGTGCCTAACGGCTTGTTCGCACCACTCGATATTGATGTAGTTTCGAGTCCTGAGCACCCGGCGCTTGAAGTAATCCGTCTGTTTCATCAGATCGGAGAGAGGTGACGTCTGCTGCTTGTGAGATCTATTAAACGCCACGCCATGTCGTATATAACGCTTGAGAATATTTCCGTCGACATTGATCGTCGGCTTTCGGCCCTAAGAAGTGATGCGTCAGCCGTCGATGCCTCGCGCGAGATAGTCGAAGCCGCCCTCAAAAGCGGCGAGGTTCACTACGGCATCAATACCGGATTCGGTGCGCTGGCGCAGGTTCGGATTGGTGGCGACCAGCTGTCGCAGCTCCAGCAGAACCTGCTGCTTAGCCACGCCGTCGGCGTTGGCGATCTTGTGCCGAAGGACATCACCCGGCTGATGCTTCAGCTCAAGATCCACGCGCTGGCGCTGGGCCATTCAGGTGTCTCGCGCGAGACATTCGATCGACTGCTGCTATTTGCCGAGCGGGACCTTATCCCGGCTGTGCCCTCGCGTGGGAGCGTCGGCGCCTCGGGCGACCTGGCGCCGCTCGCGCATCTTGCACTCCCGCTCATCGGACACGGCCACTTCTGGTCGGTCGATGGCACCTCGACGGAGACTGCGGCGGATGTTCTTCGGCTCGAAGGGGTCGAGCCGATTGCGCTGCAGGCGAAGGACGGCCTCGCGCTCATCAACGGCACGCAGATGATGAGTGCCTACGGCACGCATGTGCTTCATCGCGTGCTTGGACTGCTGAAAGAAGCGGACGTCCTGGCCGCGATGAGTCTGGAGGCGTTGCAGGGATCGATCAAGCCGTTCGATGAGCGTATTCATCGGACGCGTCCGCATCCGGGGCAGATGGCCGTTGCCGAGAACGTGCGGCGGCTGCTCGTCGACAGCGAGATCCTCGAGTCGCATCGCAACTGCGGAAAGGTGCAAGATCCGTACTGCCTGCGCTGCGTGCCGCAGGTGCATGGGGCGAGTCGGGATGCCATTGGCCACGCGGTGGAGGTCGTCGAGCGGGAGATCAACTCGGTGACGGACAACCCGCTCGTGTTCGAGGACGGCGACATCCTTTCCGGCGGCAACTTCCACGGTCAGCCCCTGGCACTCGTCCTCGACTACGCAGCGATCGCACTTGCGGAACTGGCTTCTATCTCCGAAAGACGAACGTATCTGCTACTCGCCGGCCACGATGGACTTCCGACGCTGTTGATGCGCGAGACGGGCATCAACTCCGGCTTCATGATCCCGCAGTACACGGCCGCGGCGCTTGTGTCGGAGAACAAAGTGCTGTGCCATCCGGCGTCCGTCGACTCCATCCCGACAAGCCTCGGGCAGGAAGATCATGTCTCCATGGGCAGCATCAGCGCGCTCAAGCTCCTGCAAGTCCTGCATAACGTCGAGCACGTACTGGCCATCGAATTATTGACGGCGGCGCAGGCCCTCGATTACCGGAAGCCGTTGCGACCGGGTCGAGGCGTTCAGATCGCTCACGAAGCCGTTCGGGAGCGTATTCCGCATCGGGAAGAGGACTATGTGTTCCAGGATGATATTGCAACGTGCAGGGAGATGGTGAAGCGAGGGGAACTGAGCAGGGCGATCGTGGGGAATCTGGGAGCGTTGAGGTGAGTGTGGAGTGTATGGTGAGTATGGAAAGTGTGGTGAGTATGGTGAGTGTGGTGAGTGTGGAATGTGTGGAGCGTCGGAGAGAGAAGGTGTCGTGATAGGCGTGTATTGATGGAGGGTGTTGGATATGGTTAAAGACTTTTCAGAGCTCTTCGTTTATAGAGCGGCGTATGACTCAGCGATGCGAATATTTGTATTGTCCAGAGACTGGCCTCGCGAGGAACGGTATGCTTTGACAGACCAGATTCGTCGTTCATCACGCTCGGTTTGCGCAAATATTGCGGAAGCATGGTCGAAGCGGCGATATCAGGCGCATTTCGTTAAAACGTTATCTGATTCTGAAGCCGAGGCAGCGGAGACCATCAATTGGTTGTGGTTCGCCAGAGACTGCGAGTATCTGATTGTCGATACTTGCTCTGATCTCGAATCACGATATCGTTCTATCCGCTCCGGGTTGATCAAAATGATGAAAGAAAGTGACAGATGGTGTGGTCCATCAACCCTCCGAGAACCTGGTGTTGATTACAATTACGGGATTTGAAGAACGGCGATTTCAAGCTCACCCGCATACTCACCAAACTTTCCATACGCACCAAACTCTCCGCACATTCCACACTTTCCACACTCACCAAACTCTCCACACTCACCAAACCCTCCGCACTCCAACCATGCCCATCCTCATCAACATCCCCACCCTCGCCACAT
>CAZKDQ010000052.1:3559-12374 GCA_964551345.1 uncultured Rhodothermales bacterium | reverse complement strand
ACCCTCCGCACTCCAACCATGCCCATCCTCATCAACATCCCCACCCTCGCCACATGCACTGGTCCGCGCCAGGATGACATTGGCGAGATTGAGAACGCCGCAGTTGCGTGGACGGACGGCGTGATTCGTTGGGTGGGGAGGGAGTCTGACCTTCCGGCGGAATTTGCAAATGAAGAGCGTTTCGATGCCGGAGGCCGGCTCGTCATCCCAGGCTTGGTGGATTGCCACACCCATCTCGCATTCGGCGGATGGCGAGCCGATGAGTTCGAGATGCGCAGCCGAGGAGATTCGTACCTCGATATTGCCAAGCGAGGAGGCGGCATCGCCTCGACCGTTCATGCTACGCGCGAATCAAGCGAGGATGATCTTTACGAACGGGCGCTTACACACATTCGTGAGATGCTGCGACTGGGTGTGACCACGATAGAGGCAAAGAGTGGTTATGGATTAAACCTCGAGGACGAACTCAAGACGCTCCGTGTTTATCGCCGGCTGCGCGAGGAAGGCTACGATGTCACGTCCACATTCCTTGGCGCGCACATCGTTCCGCCCGAGTTCGCCGACGATCGCGAGGCATACATCCGCCTGCTCGTCGATCAGATGCTACCGGCCGTGTCTGACGCCCGACTCGCGTCCTTTTGCGATGTGTTCGTTGAGGAAACTGCCTTCGGCATCAACGAGGCGCGGGAAATTCTTGAGGAAGGGAAGCGGCACGGATTGCGTCCGAAGCTTCATGCGGATCAGCTTTCGGATGGAGGAGGCGCTGCACTGGCTGCCGAAGTCGGCGCCGCTTCGGCGGATCATCTCGAACATACATCCGACGACGGCATCGAGGCGATGGCCGAGGCGGGCGTCGTAGCCGTGAGCCTACCCATTGCCACGCTGTACCTCCGTCAGCCGCCAATGGAAGCGCGGCGATTCATCGAACGCGGCGTGCCGGTAGCCGTGGCGACCGACTTCAACCCGGGCAGCGCGCCAAGTTATCATCTCCCCTTCGCCATGACGCTGGCATGCGTGATGCAGCGAATGACGCCGGCGCAGGCATTAAAAGGCGCGACGCTTTTCGCAGCGCGAGCGATCGGACGCGAGCAGGAAGTAGGTTCGATCGAGGTAGGCAAACGAGCGGATTTCGTGCTTATCGACGCAGAGTCTGTCAACCACTGGCTGTATCATTTGAGGGGTAATGCGGCCGCCGAGGTAATTGCGAATGGTACGGCGATAGCTAAGAATCTTCGTTGACCGTATTGGAGCCGCCATTGAATTGGAGTAATCACGACGAGAATGCCTCAGCCTGCTAATTCACCGGACATCTCGATCTCCGCAACCTCACCCGACCCGCGGCTCGCTTCCTTCGTCAAGTCGACCGCTGAGGATGTTGCCGAGGGCAGCCTCGTCATCATCGGCTTTCCATCCGACGAAGGCGTGCGACGTAACGGCGGACGGGTGGGCGCGGCGGAGGGTCCGCTGGCCATCCGCGAGCAGCTATACAAGTTGACGCCCGACCCGCAAGTCTTTGAGCGGCATGTTGACGTGCTCGAGCGGCTCGTCGATCTGGGCGATGTCGAGGTATCGAGCGATCTGGAGGCGGATCAAAAGCGCCTGGGTGATGCGGTCGCACGGATTCTAAAACGCGGCGCGATCCCCATCATCCTCGGCGGCGGCCACGAGACGGCGTATGGCCACTATCTCGGCTACGCATCCAGCGGAGTTTCCGCCAGTATCATCAACTGGGATGCCCACACGGACGTCCGGCCTCTCCGAGACGGCGGCGCTCACTCCGGCTCGCCTTTCCGCCAGGCACTCGAACATCCAGCGCATCCGTGCCGACGCTACCTTGTTGCGGGATTGCAGCCCTCAAGTGTGGCGCATGATCATCTCGCGTTCGTTGAGTCACATGCCGGCCGAGCCTGGTTTGTTGATGATGTGGAGAAGCCCATCATCGAGAAGATCTACGGATTGATCGAGTCCGATGCGATGGTCACTTTCGACCTCGATGCGGTTTCGCCAGCGGATGCACCGGGCGTTAGTGCGCCGTCAGTCGATGGGCTTTCCGTTCAACATTGGCTCCACGCCGCACGAGTCGCCGGCGAGTCGCCATCGGTTCACTCGTTCGACATCAGCGAACTCAACCCGCGCTTCGACGTCGACGGGCGCACGGCGCGTCTTGCCGCGCGAACGGTGTGGGAGTTTGTCCGGGGCGTCGTGGAACGCGACGGCTGAGAACGCGAAATGGGGGGAATGGGAAGATCCGATGGGTGGAGGATCGGAAGAGTGGAGGAAGTTCAGGGTTAAGGATGGCGATTCCGTAATGTTCATCCTTGCTCCGCCGCAGCACGGCTGGGGGATCTCTCCTCGGCCGGAATTCGTGTTGGTGCTCAGTCGAGGCACCGTCAGCCGGCCTTCGTCGAGATGACACCGTGCGGCACCGTCGGCCTGCCATCGTCGAGATGACACCGTGCGGCACCGTCGGCCGGCCTTCGTCGAGATGACACCGTGTGGCGGCGGAGCAAGGATCCGACGCGTTGTATATCCTATTAAACTCATCGAGTAACGTCGCTACGATTTTGGACGTCAAGATATTTACCACCGGCGGGACGATCGACAAGACGTACTTCGACGCGAAGAGCGCCTACGAAGTCGGCGATCCCCAGATCATCGAAATCCTGCAAGAGGCGAATATCGGGATCGACTTCGAGGTTGAGGTCCTTTTCCGGAAGGACAGCCTCGAGATCACCGATGTCGATCGCGAGGAAGTCGTGCGCCGAGTGAGCGCCGAGGCGGCGGAGCGAATCCTCATCACCCACGGCACCGACACAATGGTCGACACCGCTCGCGCGTTGATGTCCATCGAGGGTAAGACCATCGTGCTGGTGGGCTCGCTCAGCCCTGCACGCTTTAAGAACAGCGACGCCGAATTCAACATCGGTTTCGCGCTGGCTGCCGCGCAGGTGCTTCCGCCGGGCGTCTATATCGCCATGAATGGCCGTATCTTCACGCCGGATCGCGTGCGCAAGAATCGCGACGCCAATCGCTTCGAGCCGATCCCGTAAACCTCATCGCTGAAACCAACCAAAGTACACATGCTGAAACTCAAGCTCAGGGCGGTGTATGCCGTCATTTTCGTACTGTCAATCGCTGCGGCCGATGTCGCTGCCCAGACCACGGTCGACGCAACCGTGCAGATCCGCGAGGAGGCGCTCGAGCGCTCGCGCGTGATGGAATGGGTTCATACGCTGACGGATTACTTCGGCCCGCGCCTCACCGGCTCGCCGACGCTCGAAGCCGCCGGTGATTGGGCGCTTGGCGAGATGGCGTCGTGGGGCTTCCAGAACGCGACCAAGGACGAGTGGGATTGGGGAAATCCCGGCTGGGAGAACACGTTCTACGCGGGTCACATGATCTCGCCGGCGCGACAGACGCTTTACGCGGAAGTTCTCGGGTGGACGCCGGGTACGAATGGCCCCGTGCGCGGCAACGCGGTGCATGTCGCACTGCCTGCAGAGGTGACTCAGGAACAGCTCGATGCCTTCATCGACTCTTTGCGTGCTGATCTTCCCGGCGCCATCGTTCTCATCGGCGATGGAGCTCCCGCCGCGACGCGCGATATGCCCGAGCGCGTGCCTGACGAAGATGCCGCCGCACGTTTTGTGCCGGGCGCGGAAGCCGATGCGGGCCGTTCATACACGCCGCCGGCGCCGCGTGACGACGGAATTCTCGCTTCATTCCAGATCCGCAATCAGATTAACGCAGCCGTTCTCGAATCCGGCGCGAGCGTCGTTGTGACGCCCTCGACCATGGAGCACGGCCTCATCCGCGCGTTCGCGAATCGCACGTATGACGTCGAGCAGGCGCTGCCTACGGTCGTCATGAGAAACGAGGACTACAACCGGATTACGCGCCTCCTCGACAGCGGAACCGACGTTGAGCTCGAGTTCGACATCCGCAACAATGTCTATCCGGATGGAGCAACGGAGTACAATTACACGATCGACATCCCGGGCACCGACCTCGCCGATGAGGTAGTGTTCATCGGCGGTCACATCGACAGCTGGCATGCAGGTACCGGTGCAACCGACAATGCAACGGGCGTCGCGGTCATGATGGATGCTGCGCGTATCATCCACGAACTCGATCTGCAGCCGCGCCGCACAATTCGCCTCGCGTTCTGGACAGGTGAGGAGCAGGGATTGCTGGGCTCGCAAGCGTATGTCGATAAGCATTTCGGGACGTTCGAAGATCCAAAGCCCGGCTACGACGACGTGGTCGCGTATCTGAACCTCGACAGTGGTACTGGGCGCATTCGCGGCGCAATCGTGTTTGGTCCGACGGAGGCGGCGGAGGTGCTCCACGAGATCGTCCAGCCGCTTGCAGATCTCGGGGTGGCGGGTGCTCGCGAGACGAACAGCCGGCGCCTTGGCGGCTCCGACTACACGTCGTTCAATCAGGCGGGGCTGCCGGGCGTCAGCCTGAGCCAGGATCCGATCCGCTACTTCACCACGACCTGGCACACCAACTTCGACACGTACGATCATGTGCTCGAAGACGATCTCCGCCAGGCGGTTGCGGTGGTTGCCACGATGGCGTACGAACTCGCCACGCGTGATGAACAGCTCCCGCGCTTCAAAGACGAAGACATGCCGGAGCCTCCAGCACGTCGATGATAGGTTCATCCGATACACAACTCGGTCGGGGGCGCGTCTCGTGGATGAGGCGCGCCTCTGCCGTTTTGATGCTTCTGCGCCCGATCAACGTCTTGATGTTTTGCGCAGGCGTTTTTCTGGGTGGGTTTCTCGCTGTCGGCGGTGGCGTCGCCGATCCGAACCTGCTTCCAAGACTGACGATCGGAGCGCTTGCCGTGGCGGCAATAGGCGGGGCGGCGAACAGCCTCAATGATGTCATCGACATCGACATCGATCGCATCAATCGCCCGCATCGCCCGATCGCCTCAGGCGTGGTGTCTCGGCAGACGGGAGTCCGCGTCTGGCTGATCGTCTCGATCTTCGGCCTGGTGCTGAGTGCGCTGCTTTCTCCGCTTCACCTGGTCATTTCGGGCGCGGCTGCCGGTGCGCTCATCGCCTACAGCTTCGTCCTCAAGCGTGTTGCTCTCGTCGGTAACGTGCTTGTTGCGGCGCTCGTCGCGCTTTCGATCATTTTCGGTGCGCTCGCCGTAGGATCGATCGACGGTGTGATCTATGCAGCAGCGTTTGCCTTCCTGCTTACATTCGTGCGAGAGATGATCAAGGATGCCGCAGATGTGCGTGGCGATGCCGCTTACGCCGCGCGGACGTTCGCAAGCGTCTTCGGCCGACGCGCCGCCGTGCGTCTTGCAGGAATCGTTGTGTTCGGGACGATCCTGCTCACTCCGCTGCCATTTCTCCTGTCGGCGTACAGCACGTTGTATTTGTCGCTCGTGCTGATCGCGGACATTGTCCTGATCTGGGCGCTGTGGGCGGCGGCGCCTCTCGACGATCGGGGTCTCGATCGATCCGGCGATCTGCTCAAGTGGGCGATGATCGCGGGGATGGCCGCACTCGCCGCGGCACACACGCTCGAGTGACCATCACCCTCGCACTCTGTGGCTCAACCTCCCGATACAGAACTCGTCGACCGCGCGCGAAATGGCGATGCGGCCGCGGCAGGTCAGGTTCTTGAGGCCATCCAGCCGATCCTCCGTTCATTTTTCATCAGCCGAATCGGGAGCGGGCCGGATGTCGATGACCTCGTTCAGAACACGCTGCTTCGGTTGCACCGCGGGCTTCGCGATCTGAAGGACCCGTCCAGCCTGAAGTCGTTCTCGATGAAGGCCGCGATTTTCGAACTCCACGATTTCTACCGCGGGCGTTATTCCGCAAAGGAGCACCTGTTCGATCCCGACCTCCCGCCTTCGGAGCAGCAGGTGGAGCATGATGAGGCCGTCTCATTCGATTATGATCAGTTGATGTCGACCATCACACCGCATGCGCGTCGCATTCTCGAGCTTAGGGCCTATGGATATCGGTATGACGAGATCGGGCAGATGGTTGGAAGCAGCGAGGCCGCCGTCAAGATGCAAGTGAAGCGGGCTCTCGACAAGTTGCGAGAGCTGTTCGTCCTGCTGGCCGCCGTGGGGCTGACCTTATGGAGAATCAGTCTGTGATGTTACCGAGCCGAAGATCCCTGCGGCTAAACCTTTAGTCGCCACTCCGATGCCGTTTCATGAATGATGAACGACCCGCTCGACATATTTTTGAATGATTCCGCCTCTCCCGAAGCAGTCAGGGAGCTGCGGCAAATGGTGAGTGAGGATGATGAACTGCGTCGGAGACTGAGGGTCTTGGCGCGGGCGATGGAATTGCAACAGGCGCGGTGGGAGGCCCTCCTGCCGGATCTACGCGTTCTGCTGCTTCTCGCGCTGCAAGATGCGGGGCGGGAGGATCTGCTCACCGGTGATGACCGCGCCCTCCTCGATTCGAATGCGGAGGAGATCGGTGTATTGAGGCGGGAGATCGCTGCGGTGGACGACGTAGTTCGATCGCTTCAGGAGGATGGTCGCGACTTTGATGAGATCTGGGACAGACATTTCGAAACGTCGCGGCGTGACGAAGACCGTCCTCCGGTAAGAAAGACTTCTCGCAGCCGATCATCTCGCTGGCTGTGGCGCGTGCCTGTTGCGATTGCGCTTGTCGGCTTTGCGTTTCTAGCCGTGATGCTATTGCAGCGGGATGCCGGCTTGGAGTCTGTTGCGACGGCCGCCGGCGAAACGCGCATCATAGAGTTCGCAGACGGTTCGACGATCCGGCTTCTCGAGAACTCACGTCTCGATTATGTGCCTGATGAGCGACAGTCGGTCGTCAATCGCAAAGCCGTACTGCATGGGCGAGCGCTTTTTGACGTCGCGCCGCAGCGGCAAGGAATGATCATCGAAACGCCTGGTGCGATGATGACGGTGATCGGCACAATCTTCGGCGTGATCGGGGTGGAGGAATCGACTGAAGTCACGCTCGTGGACGGTCGCCTTGCGCTTGCGGGCCTCCGGCAGAAGGATGCGGCCGTCGTTCTCGAGCCGGGGCAGCAGAGCCGCGTCGAGGGAATGGCAAGGCCGTCATCCCCGTCCGAGGTTGATCTCGATGCTGCGCTTGACTGGACCGGCCTCTTCATTTTCCGCGCCGCACCACTGAAGACAATCGCCGAACGCCTGTCCCGGCACTTCGATATCACCATTGACGTCGATCCGTCACTTGCTGACGAACGCCTGACGGGGACCTTCGAGCAGGATGAGCCCGCCCTTTCCATCCTGATGACGCTGGCCGCCGCGATCGACGCACGTGTTGACGAGTCGCCTTCGCGCTTGCGCATCATTCCGCGCTGACCAAGAATTTTCCCGCCGGCGGCGCATCAGGTGAACATTTTGCGCCCGACGGCTTAGCCGCACTCTCGATTATCGAGAACGGCTATAGCTGTCTCCCGGCGTGATCCGCACCCTCCTGTTTCTCATCACACTCCCTTTCTGTATGGTCGTCTCCGCGCAGGCGCAGGCGATTGTGGTGGATGCTGTTGAGGAGCCGCTCGAAGCCGTGCTCGAGTCGCTACGAAGCCAGGCGGGGCTGGACATCGTTTACGCCTCCAGCCTCGTTGAAGGCGTCCGGTCCACGTGCTCATTCTCCGGAGAAGACGCCGCCGCCGCTCTCTCGTGCGTTCTCCGAGGTACGGAATTGACGGCTGAACGCGTCCGGCGGCGGCAATTCGTCCTCATCCCGACGCGTGATTCCAGCCCATCTGCCACCGACGCAGACGCTGAAGTTTCCCCACGATTCTCCGTCGTCGGATTCGTGCGTGATGCCGAGAATGGCGAGCTTCTGCCCGGCGCCCATGTCGTAATCTCGAGCCTTCGAGTCGGTGCGACGACGAATGAGGCAGGTTACTTTGCGATTCCCGGTCTTCCGCCCGGCGCGTACGACGCAAGGATTAGCTTCATCGGATACCAGCCGAAGATGGTATCTCTCGAGGCAGGTGATCCACCCGAGACTTACCGCCTGGCGCGGCGCGAGGTTGAGGCGGATGGAATCGTTGTGGAAACAGATCGATCAGCGACGCAGGGAATGCCTCCGCCATCCGGCGTCGTTTCCGTTCCCGTTCGAGATCTGGAGCGCTTGCCGACGTTCCCCGGAGAGCAGGATCTGCTTCAGGCGTTGCGCTGGTTTCCCGGCGTTCAGCAGGCGGGCGAGATCAATGGTGGGCTCGTCGTGCGCGGCGGCTCGCCCGATCAGAATCTCTACATGCTCGACGGCGCGCCGGTCTATCACCCATGGCACGCCTTCAGCCTCATCTCCACGTTTCAGACGGAGACCTTTTCAGATGTGAAGCTCTACCGCGGCGCCTTTCCTGCCGAGCATGGCGGTCGCATCTCTTCCGTACTGGATGCGCAGCTTAAAGACGGTAACCGCGACGGCCCGCGAGCGATTGCGGCGATCGGCGTGCTGAGTGGGCGCTTCATGATCGAGAGTCCGCTGACGAACCGGTCTTCATTCATGATTTCAGGACGCCGGTCCTACATCGACAAGCTGATCGGCGGTCGGCATCCGGTCGAAGACGAGGCGGGACGCCGCGATACGCTTCGCACCGGCTATTTCTTCCACGACCTCGCGATGAAAGCGATGTTGTGGTCGGATTCGCGCCATCGCCTTTCGGTCTCCTATTACCGCGGCGGCGACGACCTCGACCTTCGCCTGCCGTTCGATCTTTCGTTTGACTTCTCCTCGTGGCTGCGTCCGGCGGATCTCTTCTTCGAGATCAACCAGCGCTGGGCCAACGACGTGACGTCAGTGCGTTATCAGTA
>CAZKDQ010000052.1:0-3459 GCA_964551345.1 uncultured Rhodothermales bacterium | reverse complement strand
CGGCGGTCGATACGCTCGATCAGTACAGCCGCCAGCGTGCCGTTGAAAGCGCGGCATACGTTCAGAACACATGGCGCCCGTCCTCGCGCCTGACCATCCAGCCGGGCGTGCGCTTCGGCTTTTTCTCGAGCGGCGAGTATTTCGACTTGTCCCCGCGCATCGGCATTCAGTATGCGGTCGTCCCCGATCGCATCATGCTTCGCGGCGCGGGCGGCCGCTATGTCCAGTACATGCACCGGCTGCGCGATCGCTATTCATTCCTCTACGACCTCGTCTCGAGCCGCTGGGTGGCTACTGACGAGGAGGTGCGGCCGTCTATCAGTCACCACATCACCGGAGGGCTCGAACTGCGACCGATCTCGGGGATGACGCTCAGCTCAGATGTCTACTGGTATGAAGCGAACGGAATCCTGCTCCCTCTCGATGACTTCCAGACCAAGGACGGTCTCGAAGGACCCGGAATTGACGTCGGCGCTTTGCTTGGCCAGTATGAATCCGGCGAGGCGCGGGCTTATGGCATAGAAGTCAATGTAAGGCATGATTTCGGCCGTTGGGAGACGTTTCTGAGCTATACCGGAAGCCGCTCGCTCACGCGGGCCGCGCGCAATTCCAACAACGGCTATCGCCCCGGTCGCTTCGACGTGCCGCGTGCGTTTCGAGGGCTCGTCGGTCGCACCTGGGGCGATCTGCGATCCACGCTCACGGGCGAGATCAGGAGTGGCTACGCGCACACGGTCCCGGTTGCACGTTATGTATTGGATGATCCGCTTGGCGAACCATACGTCTACCTCCATCGCCCGGAAATCAACAATGGACGGCTACCGCCGTACTTCCATATCGATTTCGCGTTGCAGTACGACTTCCGATGGGCGGGCGCGCGATGGGCGGCATCGCTTCATTTGTTCAACATCAGCAATCGGCGCAACGTGATCGGCAGGCAGTACACACCGACGGAAACAGGGGTGGAGGTGCGAGATCGCCGCGGCCTGCCGGTGCTTCCGCTCGTCGAACTGGAGCTGCGCATATGATTTGGCGCGGCTACATCTGGATGATCGCCATGTGCGCGGCCATGCTGACGTCGGCCTGTGGCACGGTTGAACCGGAAGACGATGAGCGCATCGTCGTTGAGGGATTTGCCGTATCGAGTGATCCCTTGCCAGTGATCACGCTGCGGAAATCGGCGCCGCTACGCGCGGAGGCTCGTTCGGACCGGCCGGAAGAGGACGCCGCCGTTTCGATGCTGGTCAACGGAACCGGCGTGCCGTATGTGCACGATTCGCGCGGTCGTTATCGACCGGTAGTTGATCAGGAACTCACTGCAGGTGATCGCCTGGAGCTGCGGGTGCATCGTGGGTCGGAATCAGCTCGGGCGCAAACATTGCTGCCGCCGCCGATCCGGATCGAGTCGGTGAGTGTGGATCCGGCGGCAAACCCCATTGAAGCCGTGCTGATCGACACGCTCGACCTCTCGCCCGGCAGCGGCGTCACCGGTTACCTCTACCTCATAGATGTGAGCGTCGAGTGGAAAGCGATCAATGGGGATGACTCCACGTTTGTTCGCATTCAATTGCGGCCTGACACGAGCTTTGCCTCACTTGTCATCGATCTGTTTCTTCGGTCGGATGAGGTCGTGGAAGAGCGATCACTGGAGCAACCGACGCCGCAGACGCGCCGCTGGAGCGGTGTCTATGCCGTGCGGGTGGATAGTCCGAACGCACCGCTTCCCGATCACAGGTTGCGCGTGGGTCTGCTACGAAGTGGTCGGGACTACGCGCGCTTTGCACTCAGCAGAGACGCTGCCGACCGCCGTGAGCCGATTG
Source organism: uncultured Rhodothermales bacterium (assembly GCA_964551345.1). GTDB lineage: Bacteria > Bacteroidota > Rhodothermia > Rhodothermales > CAZKDQ01 > CAZKDQ01. The sequence goes on along the minus strand of CAZKDQ010000052.1, from coordinate 1,639 downwards.
GCAACGTCACGGGCGGGCTCGGCATCTTCGCCGGGATTGCCGTAGACTCGCTTTTCGTGCCTGTCTATCGGTGATCATCTGTTCGGTAGACATTATGTTGATGGATGTTCAGATCCCGCAACCCCGCGTCATGATGGAAACGGACGAGCTGTCGCCCGGAACGGTCACGCGTATTGCACGCCAGAAGAAGAACCAGGAGCGCGTGTCGATTTATCTCAACGGCGCCTTTGCGTTCGGGCTTCATCAGGACGTCCTCATCCAACACGAACTGCGCAAGGGCCTGCATCTTGATGTAGATCGACAGCGCCGGCTTCTAGCTTCCGATGAGCATATCCGAGCACGCGGCCGAGCCTTCGACCTGCTCGCCTATCGCAGCCGCAGCGCTTTGGAACTATCGCGCCGCCTGAAGCGAGACGGCTTCTCGGATGATTCGATCGAAGCTACGATGATTCGTCTGCGAGAGCTGCGGATGCTCGATGACGTCGGATTTGCTCGGGATTATGTTCGGTCGCGCCTTGCGAACAAAGGCTACGGTCGGCATCGAATCGCGGCGGAGCTTCGAATGCGTGGGATCGATCGACATACTATCGACCAGGTTATCGCACATCAGTTTGAGGATGACGATGTCGAGCTCGAGCATGCACGAGCGTTCGCGATGAAGCGCCTTCCGAGACTCGAACGAGAGCCGGATGCGGCCCGGCGGCGCAAGAAGCTATACGATGCCCTGATGCGGCGCGGCTATGATTCCGATATCGTAAGCCGCGTAATTGCGGAATGCCTTACGACGCCGTAGTTGTATCTTGAAGCACCGTTTGAGATCTCGCGAGAGTATGCCCTCACAGTCCACCGCTTCCAGCCCTCACGCAAATCCGCCCGCGCATCGGAGCCCGCGCGTGATGCGATCGCGGCCACGACCTCAGCAGGGAATGGGTGAGCGGATTCTGCGGATCGTACTCATTGTAGCTGCGGTTGCGGCCGTACTGTGGCTCGTCTGGTACTTCTCGAGCCTTGTGATTTACCTCGGCATCGGCGTGCTGATCGCATACCTGCTGAAGCCGATCGTAGACCGCGTGCAGAGCCTTGGCGTGGGTCGCATTCCCGCCGTTCTCATCACGCTCATTGTTGTAGTCGGTGCACTTGTCCTGCTCGTGACCAACTTCGCGCCTTCGGCCATACGTCAGCTATCCGACCTGTCTCAGCAGGTCACGCTATCGACGGTTGCGCAGGTGGCTGGTGCGATCGAGACCTGGCTTGACCGCTTCCTCCCGATCCCCGAAGGTACGATCATGGACAGCCTCGATCGTGCCGGAGATACGCTTTTTCAGGAGGAACGAATTACGGCAACGGTGGGGTCACTGGTGACGCTCTTCACCGACCTCTTCTATGCCGTGCTCGTGATTCCTTTCGTGACATTCTTCTTCATGAAGGACGGCACGAAGATCAGGCATGCGCTCTTCAGGATGGTCCCGAACCGGTACTTCGAGATCACCCTTAGCATTACGGACAAGGTCGAATCGATTCTCGGACGGTACTTTCGCGGCTTGCTCCTTCAGTGCGCCGCCGTCGCCCTCGTGGCAACGGTTCTACTTTATTTTACGGGAATTCGCTACGCCGCTGCCGTCGGAATCTTCACGGGGCT
>CAZKDQ010000051.1:7774-16998 GCA_964551345.1 uncultured Rhodothermales bacterium | reverse complement strand
ACGACCGGATGTCGCCGCTCTTTCAGGCCGTGGTAGAAGCGACGGAGGAAGCGGTATACAACGCGCTCTTCGCGGCACGAACGGTGACGGGCAACCGCGGAACGGTTGAAGCGTTGCCGCTCGAGCCAACGCTTGAACTGCTGAAAATTGAGAACTGAAAACCACGAACTGCCCACTGCTAACCGCGAGAATTGACTCGCTGATACGCTTCTTGCTATCTTCCGAATCCTGTACCTACGGGTGGCGTTCATTCTGCACAATGCCCGGTCGTCTAATGGCAGGACAGCGGCCTTTGGAGCCGTACGTGGAGGTTCGAATCCTCCCCGGGCAACCAGACCCGGCGTGCCGATCAGGCATGTCGCGGTTCCGTTCCCGCGCCCCGTGGCGTGGGTTTTTCGTGTTGTGAGACTCTTGACTTGTCGATCACCAATCCTTGCGCGTCGATTCCATCTCCACTCAATCGCCTCCGGGTCGTGGAGTATGGTCTCGCCAAACGCGGTCGATCCAGATGACTCACCTTGCCGGTAGATAGCCTACGTCCAGCGCGGCCGCTCGTCAGCTTGTGGATCAACAGTCATCATCAGAGACGCTCATAGAAAAGCGCGTAGCGTTTGAGACAGCGCCACGTATCAGGATGGCCACGCAGCATTTTATGGGATCCCACCGAAAGAACACCCCGATCAGCATTTTTTCCGGCCGTTCCAATCCTGCTCTGGCCAGAGAGATCGCGCAAGCCTACGGGCAGAATCTGGGGCAGATCACGCTGAAGAACTTCTCGGACGGCGAGATCTACGTCCACTACGAGGAGTCGATTCGCGGCACCGATCTGTTCATCATCCAGAGCACGTGCGCCCCGGGCGACAACTGGATGGAGCTGCTGATGATGATAGATGCGGCCAAGCGGGCGTCGGCAGAGCGGATCACGGCGGTGATTCCCTACTTCGGCTATGCACGCCAGGAGCGCAAGGATCAGCCGCGTGTGTCGATTGCTGCCAAGCTCGTCGCCAACATGCTGACGACCGCAGGCATTGATCGCATCCTCACGATGGACCTGCACGCGCCCCAGATTCAGGGATTCTTCGATGTGCCGGTGGATCATCTCTATGGATCCGCCGTGTTTGCAGACTACTTCCACCGTCTCGAGATGCGGGATCCGGTTATCGTGGCGCCGGACGTCGGTGCGCTCAAGATGGCGCGCGCCTACGCGAAGCGCCTCGGAGGCGACCTCGCGTTGATCGACAAGCGGAGGCCGCGTCAGAACGAGGCGGAGGTGATGAACATCATCGGAGAGGTTAAAGGCAGAAACGTGATCCTCATCGATGATATCATCGATACGGCCGGAACTCTGACGAGCGCAGCCACGGCGCTGCGTGAGGAAGGGGCGCTGGAAATCGTGGCTGCGTGCACGCACCCGATCCTCTCCGGGCCGGCTTATGACCGAATCGAATCTTCTGCACTGAGCAAGCTCATCGTCACGAACACGATCCCGCTGCAACGCCCGTCAGATCGAATCGAGGTGGTATCCGTCGCCGACATTTTTTCGGACGCCATCGGAAGAATTTATACGGATGAGTCGGTATCGACACTGTTTGTCGACTGATCCTCTTCAAGAGACTACAACGACCAAACCTTAACCAGTACAAATGGAAGGGATCAAACTTCAGGGCAAGCCGCGAGCTACGGGCACACGTGCTTCCCGCGCAATACGACGTGAGGGCATGGTTCCTTGCGTGCTGTACGGCCAGCGGGACGAGCCCGTCAGCTTCCAGGTGCATGAACTCGAGCTGCACCCGTTGATCTACACGGAGGAGACCCACGTTCTGACCATCGAATTCGATGGGCGAGAGTGGCAGTGCATCACGAAGGAAATCGATTTCGATCCCGTAACGGACCGTCCGCGTCACGCCGACTTCCAGGTGCTCACGGCCGGCGAGATGATCACCATCACGGTGCCGCTTCAGTACCACGGCACGCCGGTCGGGCAGACCGAGGGTGGCGACACGCAGATCGTCGTCCATGAGATCACCGCGCGCTGCCTGCCGAAAAACATTCCGTCGCACATCGATGTAGAGATTTCGCATCTAAACATCGGGGATGCGATTCACGTCGGCGATCTCGAGGTCGAGGGTCTCGAGTTCATCACGCTCGATCGTCAGACGCTCGTGACCATCGTTCCGCCGCGCCTCGAGCCGGTTGATACGGAGGATGAAGAGCTCGAACTGGCTGAAGGTGAGGTCGTGGACACGGCTGAGTCTGAAGCTGGTGGCGAGGATGCCGACACCGAAGGCGACCTTTAAGGTCGAAATCCATCAAGGAGTAGCACCGCTCGGCGATGGCATCCAGTAAGCGATTGATTGTCGGCCTCGGAAACCCCGGGGCCGACTACGTTAACACCCGTCACAACATCGGATTCGATGTCGTCGATGCCGTTGCGGATCGCGTAAAGGCGCCGCCGTACGAGCACGATCGCGGCAACACGATGCTGACGACGGGGCGTTTTCGGGGGCATGCATTTCTGATCGCTCGGCCGCTCACCTACATGAATCGCAGCGGTGCTGCCGTGCGTGCGCTATTGAATCTCCACGGCCTGAGCGAGCAGGAGCTGCTCGTGGTCTATGATGACATCAATCTGGATGTCGGCAAGCTGCGGCTTCGTCCGAAGGGCAGCGCCGGCGGGCACAATGGGATCCAGGACATCATCGACAGTCTCGGCACGGATCAATTTCCGCGACTGCGATTCGGCGTTGGCTCCGACTTCCCACGAGGGCGACAGGTGGATTACGTCCTGGCGCCGTTCTCTCAGGAGCAGCTTCCTGATGTCGAGGCCGCGCTTCCGGCGGCCGTAGACGCCGTGCTGACGTTCGTCCGGGACGGCATCGTGACGGCCATGAACCGCCACAACACCTGAGTGTGCGCAGGTTAGAATTATCAATTAAACCCAGCAACCGATCCGTTCCGTCCCTATTTTCGCGGTCTTTGGTGTGATGGTAACGCCCGCGTTACGCACCAATGACGGGAGCGTGGAAGCGTGCCGGAGACTCCGGCGCGGCCAAGCCTCCTCAAAACGATAGGGGCACCGCCCCATGGGCAACTCTAGATCGATTTAAGGAGGTTACACAACCACCCATGACTGACGCTTTAATCTATCTGGTTCCGCTGGCCGGAATCCTCTCACTTGTTTACGCCTGGTCCCGGGCCAACTGGGTCTCGAAACAGGACGCCGGCACCAGCGAAATGCAGACGATCGCCGGCTACATCGCTGAGGGCGCTCGAGCCTTCCTGCGCCGCGAGTATCGCATTCTGGCGATCTTCGTGCTTGTCGTTGCGGTTCTACTGGCCTTTGCCAACATGAACCTGCCCGACTCATCGTGGCTCATCGCGGTGTCGTTCATCGTCGGCGCGCTTTGTTCTGGCCTCGCCGGGTTCATCGGGATGACCGTGGCAACGAAGGCCAACGTTCGCACGACGAGTGCGGCTCGACAGGGTCTTGGTCCGGCGCTCAACGTTGCATTTTCGGGAGGCCTGGTGATGGGTCTCTCAGTGGTCGGCCTCGGTGTTCTGGGGCTGAGCGTTCTCTTCATCGTGTTCAGCGCACTCGACTGGACGCTGCCGATGATCGTGAACGTGATCGCGGGCTTCTCGCTGGGCGCATCCTCGATCGCCCTTTTCGCACGCGTTGGCGGTGGTATCTACACCAAAGCGGCAGACGTGGGCGCTGACCTCGCCGGTAAGGTTTACGAAGGCATCCCGGAAGACGACCCTCGCAACCCCGCCACGATTGCGGATAACGTCGGCGACAACGTTGGTGACGTAGCCGGCATGGGCGCTGACCTTTTCGAGAGCTACGTAGGCTCGATCATCAGCACCATGGTGCTGGGCGCAGCATTCGTTCCTGCGCTCCAGCAAACGGGCATCGAGTTTCCTATGGGGCCGGTTCTCCTTCCGCTGATCCTTGCCGCAGTGGGCATCGTCGTTTCCGTGGTGGCAAGCTTCTTCGTCAAGGTTCGCGAGGGCGGCAACCCGCAGAGCGCGCTCAACGTCGGGCAGTTCGGCGCCGCCATCATCATGGCGGTCCTGGCGTTTTTCATCATTCGGGGAATGGTTCCGGCCACCTTTAGCGTCGACACCCCGATCGTAGGCGTGTTCGACTACACGGCCAACGGCGTGTACTTCGCCGTGCTCGTTGGTATTGCCGCAGGTGTCTTGATCGGAATGATCGCCGAGTTCTACACGGCGCTCAACACGCGCTCCGTTATGGGGATCGCGCGGCAGAGCATCACCGGCAGCGCCACCAACATCATCGCCGGACTGGGTGTGGGCATGTACTCGACGGGCCTGCCGGCACTTGTCATCGCGCTCGGCATCATCGGTGCCTACTCCTTCGCCGGACTCTTCGGTATCGGCATCGCAGCCGTTGGTATGCTCTCTGTGATGGGCATCCAGCTTGCGGTCGATGCATACGGCCCGATTGCAGATAACGCGGGCGGAATCGCTGAGATGGCCGGTCTGGAGCCTGTCGTCCGCGAGCGTACCGATACGCTTGACGCCGTCGGTAACACGACCGCTGCGATCGGTAAAGGCTTTGCCATCGGAAGCGCGGCATTGACGGCGCTGGCTCTCTTCGCCGCATTCATGACGCAGGTCGGCCTCGAGTCGATCGACGTTGCAAATCCGATTATTCTCGCAGGCGTCCTGATCGGTGCGATGCTGCCGTTCGTTTTCTCCGCGATGGCGATGGCAGCGGTCGGTCGTGCCGCTGGTGAAATGATCACCGAGGTCGGGCGGCAGTTCCGCGAGATCGTCGGCCTTCGCGAAGGCACGGCCGAGGCCGACTATGCCCGCTGCGTCGATATCTCCACGAAAGCGGCGCTCCGCGAGATGGTTCTGCCTGGTCTGCTCGCCGTAGCCGTGCCGGTCATCGTGGGCTTCATCTCGGTTGACATGCTCGGTGGCCTTCTCGTTGGCGTCACCGTCTCGGGCGTGTTGATGGCCATCTTCCAGGCGAACGCCGGTGGAGCATGGGACAACGCCAAGAAGCAGATCGAGGGCGGCGTCGAGTTTGACGGTGTGAGCTATGGCAAGGGCAGCGAAGCCCATCATGCGGCCGTCGTCGGCGACACCGTGGGTGATCCGCTCAAGGACACCTCCGGCCCGAGCCTGAACATCCTGGTCAAGCTTATCGCGGTCGTTGCGCTGGTAATCGCGCCGCTGATCGGATGATCTAATCCCTCAGGACTTGTAGAGCTAAAATGCCCGGCTTCCACACGAGGAGGCCGGGCTTTTTTGTATTGCGCCTGGTGTTCATCCGTCGGGGAGCGCCGTGGCCTCCACGCTTAATCGCATCGCTACCGCTCAAAGTGCGCCAGCGCATTCGGATAGTCTATCGTCATCACAAAATGCTGGAATACTGATCCGCCGAGTGCTCCTTCGATCGGACGGGCCATCCATTGCGACATAAACTCGTCGTAGTTCGAGTCTTCTCGCCGGACGAAGAGGGCTGGGCCCACAGTGTGCCCCGCAATCTGTACGTCGGGAACGATGATGACCGGTTCGCCGCCGGCGTTAGCGTCGGCGCCATCCACGACCTTCCAATCGGGGTTGCGTTCGCGCCACCTGTCGAAGGTACGTGCGGTAACGAAGCTCGCCGCACGCGTTGCCGGCCCGCTGAGGGCATCGACGGCATCCTCGGTGAGGGCTATCGTGGCACCGGTATCGAGTAACCACCAGAATGATTCTCCGTCGATGGTGGCTTCGATGCTCGGAAAGTGCTGGACGCGCCGGCCTGAAGCGTCGGTCTGGAATCCGATCGCAACCGTATGCTCGGGGTCGAACGACATCCCATCGGAACTTGGATGGAGGAGGAGACGGCCGCGACGGTAGTCGAATGTCCAGACGCGTCCGCCGTGCCACAACTGGCCGAGCATCCCATCCGACCCACTCTGGTCAGGGCGCACAGCGAGTCGTCCCGCAAGTGCCGCCGAAACCGGGTTTTGATCGTCAACGAGGATCGGCGAGATCGCGCGATCGGTTTGGAATTCCGGAAACGCGAGGAGTTCGACGGTGCGTCCTGCCAGCGAGAGCGACTCGGTTGGAAGTCCGAGCCGCTGGACGACCGAATCGTTTATCTGCGAAACGGGCGAACCGCCGGTGTCCGTAAAGAACCGGATGGTGTCGCCGCTGGTCGTCACAGGAAGAACGAATACACGTCCGTCTACGAACTCCGAGGGTACGACCTGTGCCGATGGCGTGTTGGTATCGGATTGAGCCTGCGCAGTGCTTGTGCACAGGACGAACGCGATCGAAAGTAAAACAGCGAGTTTCATGGGCCTGATACCGCGACTGTTGATTGATGTCGTCGATAGCTCGGGCCCCTAACAGGCCGTTGATTTATCGATCATCTTGCTTCGCACAGTCTCCGCTGCGCGGCTCGTGTCTTCGTTGCGCTTCAATTCGTAGTTCCTTCGCTTCGCTCAGGACAGGCCCTGCGACGTACGATCAGTACGCCTCAGTCGCCAAATATCGCGCGCCTTGAGCTGATCGATTTGCTTCGCACAGTCGCCGCTGTGCGGCTCGTGTCTCAACGGCCCGTGGCAGAGGCAATTGTTCAACAGGCCCCTAACGTCAGCGCACCACGTTTACCATCCGTGTGTCGGTGCCCGCTGTACTTGAAAGGCGGATGAGATATGTTCCGCTGGCCAGGTCGTTAGCCGAGAGCTTGGTCTCGTGGATGCCGGGAGCCCGTTCGTCTTCAACCATCACACGGACCTCCCGCCCGAGCATATCAAAAAGCACGATACGGACTGCACCGGATTCGGGCACGGCGAATCGGATGTTAGTCGATGAGGAGAACGGGTTGGGGAAATTCGGATGCAGACGGAGAGTCAGATTCGCATCCGGATCTGCAGACAACAGGTTCACCTGCACCTGTGCGCTCACGGCACTTCCCTGTCCGTTACTCAGGTACACATTGAACGCGTCCTGAGCGGTAATCTGGGTTGTTGGCGCATAAATTAAGTGGTCGCCGTCATCAGCGATCTCAACCGTACCATGATCCGGCGAATCAGCGCCGAGCAGCACGAGGGCATCGTTTCCGTTGATATCCGCCAGTTCGTCGGCGTAGATCATCAGGGGCGCGGTGCCCGCGACATCCCGTGTGATGCTGCGCGGAAGGGGAGCCTCGCCATCCACAGGCGTGAGAAGAAAGGCAGCCGTGCGTCCGTCCTTCAGCCCATAGCCTACGATCTGGCCGGATGCATTGATGTCTCGGGCTTCAACGAGCTGCCAGCCGTCGGCCGGGCCATGGATAAGGTCATTCAGGTTGAATCGATCGTCGTCTTCCGTCCAGAGCGTGGCATGCAGCAACTCGTCGTCGGCCGATTTGCCGGCCGTTTCATCCAGTCCAAGACCATGCATGAAGCTCGCTCTGGGGCCGGCCATCCATCTCGCGGCGGCGCCGGTCGATGTCGAACTCTTGCCCGCGAGTTCATGCGTACTGCCCGACGACCCCACAATCCATCCCGCATCATTCACTGCGTACGCCTCAGTGAAGTCGGCCCCGTCACTCGTCAGGGCATTCTGCCGACCGTTTGAATTCCAGCCTACTCCGACGACTTTTCCATCAACGAGTGCACTGCCAACGGTCATGCCGACATTGTTAATGCTGTACGCACGTGTGTTCGATTCCTGCACGACGCGGCTGTTTACGAAGGCTACATGTTCGCCGGTCTCCATCGTAACAACACCGGCCATCTCACCGCGGTCGTTGATCGAGAAGGCTTCAGAGTGACTACCGGTGCCAAGCGCAAGCGCCCTCATCCCGTCTACCCAGTAGAAGGCATGATATGTTGCTTCGTGGTCGGCCGACGTCCCGACGATCACGCCGTTCTGGTTCCTGTCGAACGCGACCGCGAAGTCGCCGCCGAGGCTACCGAGGTTCTGGATAGTTCCGTTCGGGTGGATGATGACGGCTTGGCTGGTAGAATCGCCCTGGACTGCAACGCCCACCATCTCGCCGTTGTCGTCTACCGAATAGGGAGTGACGGCCGCGGATCCGTAGACCTCGATGAGGCGTGAGACTCCATCGCCCCAGCTGAAAGGAGTAACGCCGGTTTCGGTCAGGGCAACTCCCGCGACGACGCCGTCCCGCGAAATCGATGTGGCCTTCGACGGCCGATCTGCGAGCGGAGAGACATCAGTAATCGTAAAGCCGAAAGCGACCACATCCACCGTGACCGTTGCTTCAGCGCGCTTCTCCGCTTCATTGATCACGACGTAGGCGAAACGGTCGGTTCCGGTAAAACCCGCCTCAGGCGAGTACGTGATTGTTTCTCCATCCGTTTCCGCCGTTCCGTTCTCCGGCTGAGTGACGGATCCGATGACCAGGGTTCCGCCATCGGGATCCGAGTCATTCGCCAGAACATCAATGACCACCGCCTGTCCTCTCAGGGTGGTGGCCCGGTCGGCTGCGGCGATGGGCGGCTGATCTTCACCCGCCGGAGCCGCGCCGTGGAGCCTGATTTCGGCCGATCCAGCGTTGGTCGAGATCGTTAGTGTGGCTTCGAACGATCCGGCTTTCTGTGGTTGGAAGGCCATGTCGACCGTCCGACTCTCGCCCGGACCGAGCTCGTCGTCGAGATCCTCCCAGACGAAGGGTGCGTCTTCGGGAGCGAGCACGGTGGAGGAGATGGTGAGGTCGGCGTCGCCTTCGTTCGAGATCGTGAAGGTGCCGCGCGAGCCGCCGCCTGGTGCTGCATCGTCAAAGTGAATTTCCTCGGTATCGACGGCGAGTAGCGGTGCGGGCACGTGCTCCTCAGACGATGATCCGTGGAGCTTGATTTCGGCTGTTCCTGCGTTGGTCGAGATCGTCAGCGTGGCCTCGAACGTTCCGGGTTGTTGCGGTTGGAAGGCCATGTCGACCGTCCGGCTATCGCCCGGTGCGAGTTCACCGTCGAGTTCTTCCCAGACGAAGGGCGCGTCTTCGGGGTCGAGCATGGTGGAGGAGATGGTGAGGACGCCGTCGCCTTCGTTCGAGATCGTGAAGGTGCCGCGCGAGCCACCGCCGGGCGCGGCGTCATCGAAGCGGACTTCCTCCGTGTCGACGGCGAGAAGCGGTGCGCCATCATCGTCAACTTCGAACGAGAGCACAACCTCACTTCCGACGATCTGAACATCGGCCGTGACGCTGCCAAGGTCCGTCAGGACGATGTCGTTGAAATCGCCCGATA
>CAZKDQ010000051.1:0-7674 GCA_964551345.1 uncultured Rhodothermales bacterium | reverse complement strand
TCGGCCGTGACGCTGCCAAGGTCCGTCAGGACGATGTCGTTGAAATCGCCCGATACGGATCCGGTGGCACTGGCGATGACGTAGCGGTCGCCATCACCAGGCCTGTGATCGATCCCCGATGCGACGAGTGTGCCGCCGAGAACCAGTTCGCCCTCGACGGTCAGTTGATCATGCTCGGTGCCGGCCAGCTCGATCTCCAGGCGCTGCGTTCCGAGGTCAATGTCTCCGTTGATCGTCAGGTTACCGATGCCCGGACCGGGTGCGACACGGCCGCCGAGTAGCTGGACGTCCGCTTCGGCAATCAGCAGCGAACTCGTTCCCTCGATCATGCCATCCTGAATGAACGGCGCTGCGAACGAAGTCATGCCTGCTTGCATCGAGAGCGTGCCCTGGTTCTCGAACGCGACACCGACAAGCGTGCCGTGGCTGATGTCATCGTACGCCGGCTCCTGACCGCCCTCGCTGATTCGTCGCCCGATGCCTTCCTTTCGGAACGTGCCGTAGTTGAGAAACCGCTCATCGCCGGTGGCCGCCTCACCTTCCACGATATCGGCATCGCGCTGCACGACGAACGATCCGGTTTCGTTGATGGTGACCGACGCGCCGCCATCCAGAACCAGATCCCCATCATCCCAGGTTGCCTCGCCGTCGATGATCAGGTCGATGCCAGTGAGATGAGCGCTTGAGTGCTGCTCGAGAAAATCCCCCGCCGGCATAATCACCGGTATGGATATCATATCACCCTGGGCGTGGATCGTACCGCTTCCTGAGGCCGCACCGTAGCCCCAGACGAGCGCACCACCGGGAAGGACCGTCAGCTTGGCATCGCCCGTGATGTCGGCAAACTGCCCGATACCGATGGCGACGGATCTTTCGACGACAAGGTCCGACGCTAGGTGAAATCGTCCATCGACTTGCAGGGTGCCGATTGTTGGCTCGCCCGGCGTTGCGAAGGTGAAGACGTATTCTGTAAACCGGTTCGTATTGATGATGAGGTTCTCCAACCGAGTGACCGTCAGGTCTTCGGTGAACTCCTGACCGTCGCGAACCAGCATCGTGCCCTCAAGGTCGAGCTCGCCCGTCAGGTGCAGAGCATGGTAGAACTGATACATGGCCGTACCGCGGAGCGTGCCTCCTACCACGAGCGGGTCGGCATGCAGTCCTCCGCTGTGAAAAAAGTCGATGCTCTGGCCGTTCGAGACGTACGTGCCTTCGATGACGGCGCCGTCTGTGACATAGATCGAGATGTTTCCGGCCTCGGCTCGGATCTCGCCGTAATTCTCGATGCGGATCTCGCTGTTAAGCTGTGCCTGACCACCGAGTATACCTCGGGAGCCGTCTCCGCTCGGCTTGATGATCCGACCTCTATTGATGAGGCGCGGCAAGGTAGACGACGCACCAGGGTTGAGGCCGGTGGTGCCTTCGCCAAACTCGAGGACGGCATTTTCCTCGATGATGATGGTTGCACCCTGGCGAGGCGCGATATAGCCCTCCTCGATCAGTAGGTGGTTGTTCACCTCGATGGTCCGCGAACTGAGGCGGTTAGGTCGAAGCAGCGACGTGCTCTGGGTGACCGCTGGGCCGTTCAGGATAGTGGTACCCGTTCCGCTGATGTTTCCACCCGTCCATATCATCTCACCTTCGATGACGATCGTTCCTGTACCGGTGATGGTGCCATCGAGATGAGTGAGGTTGTCGATCTCCAGCTGACCCAGGACGTCGAGTGTAGCGCGGCCGGTATCGATCAAGAGACCGCGAACGGAGTGTGTGCCATCCACATACACGGTATAGGACGAACCCTCGGCGTCGATCACGACATCGTCTAAGGCGCTGGGGACGGAGCCGGTATCCCAATTGTCTGCGTCGCTCCACGTCTCTCCGTCTCCCTGGCCCGTCCATGAGATGACAGACTGTGCAGATAGGCTGTTACTTCCGGTAAGGATAGATACAAGAAAAAACAACAGAAGATACTTCCGGGAGTGGATGATAATCATTGTTAGGATATATGTGCGCAAACGTGCTTCGGATATCAGTGAGGACTTATGAGTATCGGATACATTATGAACTCCTTGAGCGAAATCCAACAATTCTGCATTGTGCACTTCAGGCAAGCCGGGTGCTATCCAGGGAACCATCGGAAAGCAGAGCTTACTATCAAGATCATGCTGCCGATACGTAAATTATTATCGCGGGCCGTTTTGATTTCTCTGGATCGCGGTCTATCATCCCGACAAAGATGAAATATCGATAATCTGATTCCATGTAGTTATCATCGCTAAGTTTGAAGTAAAAGGGCATCTCGATATGCATATGAATAGCGGAATCATTTGACTGACAATATGTTACGAGGATTGGCATGTGCGATCATTCTGCTGTTAATCGTACCCCGTCCGTCTACCGGACAGTCGCGTCCTCTGTCGTTGACAGGAGGAATTGGATTCTCTGCGGAAGCTTACGGAGTATCTGGAATTGAGAGTCGGCGCGCGTCCACACTTTTCGAAGGTCACGCCGATTTCGGCTTCAATCTGTATGGCCTGACCTCCGGTATCGCGCTGACCTATTCGAGCGATCAATCGCAGCTTCGTCAGTCGATCAACCGCTTCGCATTTCGCAGTTCATGGAACTGGGGACGCGTCGAGGTGGGCGACGTTAATCCGCAGTTCTCGGCCTTCAGCCTCAATGGCATGTCCGTCCGGGGCGGGCTTATCGAGTTTTCGCCCGGCATCTTCCACCTTGAGATGGCCGCCGGGCAGTCGCGCCGTGCGATCGAGCCGCTCGAGGGCAGCCTGCTGCCGGCCTCCTTCCAGCAGATGACCTACGGAACTCGCGTGGGCCTGGGCCAGGAGCAAGACACGCATTTTCACCTGATCGGTGTCTACGTACGCGATGTGGTTCGCTCGATCGATGCGCCCTTCGGCCTGGATGTGCCCGGCATGGAGGAGAGCCCGTTCGTGGCCCCGCAGGCTAACGTCAGCATCACGCCCGATATCGGGGTCTCGATGTTCGGACGGCGGCTCTTTCTGGAGAGCCAGGTCACGGTCTCGATGATGACGCGCGACCTGACTGCGCCTGATCTGGATGGCGCGCCGGGATTCCTTCCCATCCGCCGTAGCTCACACGTCGACTACGCCGGCGAGGTCGGAGCACGCCTCAACCTGCCCACTTTTAGTTTCGACGCATCCTACCGGCGCATCGAACCGGGCTTCGAATCGCTGGGCATCCCGCAGATGCGAAGCGATCAGCAGCAGATCCGCCTGCAGCCGACGGTCAATCTTCTAAACCGGCGACTATCGGTCGGATTCAACACTGTTCACAGCCGCAACAACCTTCAGAGCCAGCGCGTGGCCACGGCGACGCGCCTGCAGCTGGGCACCAACATCCGCGCGCAGATCGGAAATAGTTTAACGCTTGCGGGCTCCTACTCCCACCTGACGAACGAGAACCGGCCTGGCGATGGCGTGCCCGATCCGGCGCAGCTTCATCAGAACCAGATCTCACAGACGTTCACGCTCTCGCCCTCGTTCAACGTGGGCGCCCCGGGAGGGCTGCAGCATACGGTTGCGCTCTCGGCGTCGCTTCAGAAGACGGATGACCGCTCAGACGCGGTGGCGATGGGGCTGCGCGAGGCCTTCCGGACAGAGAGCACCTCGGCCAACGTGACGTACTCGCTGCGGTTTGTCTCGGGGATCAACGTCAACACGAACCTGAACTACGTGCTGAGCGACGCCGCTCAGAGCGAGACATCCGTGCTGGGCCTGAACGTGGGCACGGGCACCGACCTCTTCAACGGCCTGATCCAGATGGACGTCTCGGCCGGCTGGTCGCGCAACCAGATCACGTCTCACACCACGACCCAGGCCTCGCTGGCGCTGCTCAACCCGAGCCTCGACTTCGCGGGCTACCTGCCGGGCGTGACGACGGGCGAGGAGCTCTCGGTGACCGACCGTTACCACATTCCCCAGCGCAGCCGCGACCGAGGTGCCTTTGCCTGGCTCATCTCGGACATGGTGCACGGCACGGAGACCGACGATCTGGCGATGCTCGAGTGGATGTTCGCGCGCGGGATCTACGACGCGGAGATGCTCGCGCAGCTTGCCGAGACCTTCCAATCGATATCCTCGCAGTGGACGGGCTCGGTGAGCTCGGCCTACCGGCTTCCGAACGGCGACCGCGTGCGGCTGATCTTCCGCGGACTCTCCAGCAGCGCCGGCGAGGGCCCGGGCTTCCGCGAAGGACGCATCACCCTCCAGTTTGAACATCGTTTCTAATTATAGTTGTACGGCTTCGACGTGAGAAACCCCATTAGTAAAACGATGGCCGGCCTCCCTTGCCGGATTGCCGGTTGGCTATCCGGTTTTCTGCTTCTCTGGCTCATAGCGGCGCCGATTCAGAATCAGGCTGCAGCGCAGGGAACGGTCCAGACGTCGATTCTGGGTGTGCCGCCCGTCCTGCCGTCTCCGATGGTGGAGGACCTGATTCGCGACTACGAGCGAGGGTTTTATCCGATCCAGGTGATGTATTCCCACCCGTCGCGGCAGGCCGCCACGTTTCGCTTCCGGGTTGGAATCGAGCTCGATAACGATCTGCTGTTCGAAATCACATCCGATCCCGTTCTCATTCGGCCGGGTGTGCATACATATCGGGGATTCAAAGAATCCGATGTGCATTTCCGGGATGACTTCTCGGCGATCGTCGATCGCATACAACGCAGCCTGCGCTCAAGTGTCATCCGAACCGGAGGTCTGCCTGAGGGAACGTATGTGATCACGGTGGAAGCCGTGCCCGAGGATCCCTTCATCTCGAGCATGCCGGGATCCGCCATGTTCACCGTGCGCCTCGCGGAGCCACCGTTGGTGGTGGCGCCGATGGACGGCGTTGTCGTGTCGCAGCCGTATCCGATATTTTCATGGCTGCCCGTAGCATCCCCGCTCGCAAGCCGGCTTGAGTATCACATCGTGCTCGTGGAACTCATGGACCGGCAGATGCCGCAGGAGGCCGTGCTCGGAAACCGCCCTCACCTGAGCACGACGACATCCATCACAACACTGGTCTACGGACCGGAAAATCTTCCGCTTGTACCAGGGAGAACGTACGCCTGGCAGGTTTCGGCGCAGGATATCGGCGGACGTCTGCCGATTACGAATGGCGGACGCAGCGAGATCCACACGTTTACGTACGACAAGCCGGGGCGGCTGGCCGGCGACATACGGGGCCTGACACAGATCGACCTCGTCCCGAACTTCGCGCGCCTGACGAGCCTTGAGCTCGATGCCACCGAGCAGCAGACCTCCTATCGTCTCAATGGACGAGCGGTGCTGGAGCTGGATCTCGAGGATCCGGTGGCGATTCCGGTGGAGGTGTCCGACATGGACATCCAGAAGACCGGGCTCGATCGACCTGTTCTCATGGGCGGTGTCGTTCAGGCGCGACTCCGGCCCGGCATGATCAGCGCGGGCATGGAAGCCGACTTCATCGCGCTCACGCAGCTCAACTGGCGCTTCGAGGACGGCTTTACGGTTGATGCACAGCTCGATATCAGCCCCGATCACTCGGTTGCGGCACGTGGCACGCTGCGGATGACGCCGCGCGGACTCTCGGGCAGCGTCTCGGCCGACCTCGCCGAGCCGATGGTCCTCGGTGGCGATCCGGTGGAGGTGCACCTGAGTCGTGTCGAGGCCACATTCCCCGCCGCGCAACTTCATGCCTCGGGCGATGTGTTTATGTTCGGCGAGCCTACTTCTTGTGGTGTGGATCGGGTCAATCTGCAGTTGGAAGACGTCGGTGCGTACATCGACTGCCGACCTGAGACGGGCATTGCTCTCGTGGATGGCTCGGACCGGTTGCTGGTTAATCTCGAGCGCGCCAGCGGGACCTTCTCGGCAGATCTCGTCGGTAATGATCATGACTACGATATCCGCCTGCGTGGCGGAATCGATCTGGCTACGTCGGACGGTGGTTACTGCGGCGCCGACGGTGGCTTTCACCTCACGCCGGGCGGTGTACAGGTGGATGCGCTGACCCCGACTTGCGGCCCGGGCGGACCGTACCGCATAGACCTCGGTGTCATCGATGTCGAGCTGACGGATCTGAACGTCAACACGTTGTCCTACCATCCGGGTAGCGGATGGGATTTTGCGTTTGACCTTGACGGCGATTTCCGAATCCCGGCTATCGACCCCGCCTTCCGCTGGTCGCTGTCCGATTTCCAGCTGACGCGGCACGGCTTCAATCTGCCGGCAGTCAACATCAGTTCGGATGCATTTCAGCGAGGCTCCGATTTCAACATCGGCGGCTTCGGACTGTCGGTTGATCAGCTACGCATTGAGCCGATTACCTTCCCGTGGTTTGATTGGAGTGGGGAGGAAATCGGTCCGTGGGATGTCAACATCAACGGTGGCATCATGTTGCCGGCGGCTGCTCACCTGCCCGCATGCATTTCCGGTCAGCGATTCGACCTGAGCGACTTCCGCATCCGCAGTGGGGGGATTTCAGGCAGCCTGCCCTTCACCGCCGTCAACGATTGCGCGCTCGAGATCGGCCCCTCAGCCGCCTTCATTATCAACCAGCTCGGCGGCCGGATTGCCGGCGATTTTGATGGAGGAGCGCTCTCCCTGCGGCCATTTCTCGACCTCGACGCGCACCTCAGCGTCGGGACGCCGTTCGTGTGCGAAGGCGAACGCGCAAGCTCCATCGCGCGCCTGTCGTTCGCACCGGGGGCGGGCGGCACACTCAGCGGGACGATCGAGAATGTCGTTCCGCAGTGCCCCGTTGCCATCGGGCCACTCCGTGCTGCAATCACCGATGCGACGCTTGAGCTCGATGGCTGGAACGGCGAGCAGGGCGCGCTGCTTTCGGCCGATGCCTCGCTGGCGCTTTCGCCCACAAACTCGGTCAACGGCACATTTGGCCTCGACCTGACCACCGGCACGTTCACCGCGCTCGACTTCGTGCTGGATGACCCATTCGAATGGGCATTACCCGCGCAGTCGCCGCTGCTCACCTTCCGAATCCAGAGCGCGCACCTCGGCCTCGACGGCTTCAGCATCGACGGCCGCCAGGAGCTCGTGCTGCCGGATGGCTCGACGATCGGCGCTACGTTCGACAACATGCGCGCCGACATCGAGCATGGCATCATCGATGACGGCGAGATCATCTTCGACACCGGCTTCGCGCTCGAAGCGGGTATCCTCGGCCAGACACTGAACTTCAGCGCGCGTCCGGCGGGGAGCACCCTTTCGGCGCACCCGGGCGTTCTCATCGACCTGCCCAGCACGGTTCGAGTCTCGAGCCGCGGACTGACGGCGTCTGGTACGGCGCAGGCACAGATCGATTTCGGCGAATGGTCGACGGATCTGGATGTCGCGGCCGTGTTCTCACCTGATTTCGCGCTCGGCGTCAACCCGGTCGGCGTGGCGCAGGGAAGGGTGGACCTCGAGGCCGGCGGACTCAACTTCGCCTACATCGACGCGCACGGTTTCCATCCCAATCCGGCCGCCGTCGCCGGGCTCATTCCGGACGTGCTTCCGCTCCCAAGCGAAGACATCGCCTACCTTGAGCTGCGCCGTAACGGGCAACTCGTCGTCGACGTGATCACCGAGTCTGACGGCACGCTTCTGATCGAGACGTTGCCGGGCGAATCGCTCGACCTCGTCCTTCCCTATGTCGACGGCACGC
>CAZKDQ010000050.1:7188-17052 GCA_964551345.1 uncultured Rhodothermales bacterium | reverse complement strand
GTAGCAGCGCGCGCCGCCGGCATTGCTTCTTTTTGTTGTCTCCGAAGCCGTTCCACTTCGAAACGAGGTCCATCGTGTTGAGCCGCTACGTCGACCAAGCCATCCAGAACCTGCCTGGCCTGCAGGAGCAGAGCGTGAAGCTGTCCAGCGCGCTGCATAATGTTGTGCTTAAGGGAGGGCGTCCTGCGCGAAAGGTTGCGGATGCGCTTCACGGCACGTGGCTCGGCCACCCGGTGCACCCGGTGATGACCGACTTCGCGATCGGAGCGTGGGGAATCGGGGCGATGTTCGATGTGCTGGCACTCATGCGCAGAGACCGACAGATGCAGCGTGCCGGAGATCTGATGGTGCGCGTCGGGACGTGGGCAGCGGTGCCGACTATCGTCACCGGGCTCGCCGACTTCTCGACAATCCAGAAGCCGGCGGCGCCTACGGCCACGCTTCATGCAGCACTGAATGACGTCAACTTCGTGCTTTTTCTGATGTCGATCCGCGAGCGGAAGCGGGGCAATTATCGGCGCGGCGTGACGTACTCGCTTGTCGGAGCCGGTCTGATGACGGCCGCTGCCTGGCTCGGAGGCCATCTCGTCTACAACCATAAGGTCGGAGTCGACCACAGCGAAGCAAAGGGACCGGAGGAATGGACACGCGCCATCGCCGGGAACGAACTTCAGGACGGGCAGCCGCGGAAGGTGGATGTCGAAGGCAATCCCGTTCTCTTGTATCGGTACAACGGCAGGGTACATGCGATCGGCGCGCGATGCAGCCACGCCGGCGGACCGTTGGAGGAGGGTTCGTTCGATGGCTGCTACGTCCAGTGTCCGTGGCATGACAGCGTCATCGATATGCGCGACGGCTCCGTCGTTCATGGTCCGGCTACGCGCCCACAGCCGGCGTTCGAGGTTCGCGAGCAGGATGGAATGGTGGATGTCCGCCTGATCGCGAGTTGAAGGTTTACCGGATCGCCGAGGGCGGCCTGTCAGGAATACAAGAAGAACATCCTTAGGATGAACATCCGTTCAGACTGCGCCGTTTCGCGTGCAGCGCAACCACCCTCAGCCTCCTCCAGATAACGTGAAGTCTCGCAACGCATCCACCGCAGTAGACCGCCTCCGCATCATCGGCATCGTCGAGGGAATATCATACCTCGTTCTCCTGCTCGTGGCGATGCCATTGAAGTACCTCGCGGGTTTTGAGCAGGCCGTTCAGGTAGTTGGATGGGCGCACGGTGTGCTGTTCATACTCTTCGTTGCCGCCGTTGCCCATGTCTCCATCGTCCGATCCTGGGCCTTCCGGAGAATTACCTGGGCGCTGGTTTCCTCGATCATTCCCTTCGGGACGTTCGTCCTCGACCGCCAGTTGCGGCGCGAGCAGGCGGCAGAACGAGCCGTCGCGGCAGCGGCCTGACGGGTGGCAGAATCTTCGGATCGGGGAAGATTTCTCACGTTTATCCGTGACCCTTCCTCGGCACCGGTACCTACGGATGGTGACGCAATCGTAATAACATCCTATCTTCAACTGCGTCTCCGCGGCTCAACGGGGTGATAAACATCCTCAGCGGTGTTTTCCCAGAACAGCGGCATTGTGGAGGCTCATTATTTGTGGCGTGGAGGACGAGCAGTCGTTCATGGACATCGGGAAGAGAGTTGAGGTACGATCCAGTGGTGCGAGAGGCATGAATCACGTTGACGAGAGCTGTGAACGGCGGCAATTGCGTATCGATTCGCTTGACGGTTCCGTGCCTGTACATGTTGATGTAGCGGGTATCACGCTCTCATGATGAAGCGCCCGCCCATCCCGTGGATTATCCTGATCGTCAGCCTCCTGCTGACGGTCTTCGCTGCGTGGCAGTCGTATGAGTATCAGCAGGCGCGGGACGAAGAGCGGTTCATGAACTCCGTTCAGGCGACGACTGCGCGGGTCGAGGCACGCATCAACACCTATATCGCGATGCTTCGCGGTGGCGTCGGGCTTTTCGCAGCCGGCGACAACGTGACGTACGACGAGTTCCGGCGCTATACGGACCACATCAACCTGCCGGCTCGCTATCCAGGTATCCAGGGCGTTGGGTTCACTCAGCGTATCCATGTGCAGGAACAGGACAGCCTCGTTGACGCCATGGTTGCCATCGGCTACGAGGATTTTCGTGTATGGCCGGAGGTCGATGCGCAGCAACGGCATGCAATCGTCTATCTGGAACCGCAGGACACGCGTAACCGCGCTGCGCTGGGCTACGACATGTACAGCGAGTCGGTGCGGCAGCAGGCAATGGCGCGTGCTCGGGACACCGGAGAGCCTGCCGTCTCGGGCCGCGTGACGCTGGTGCAGGAAATCGACGGCCGGACGCAGGCAGGATTTCTCATTTACCTGCCGGTGTATCGTGGCGGTGCGGATCCTGTTGATCTACAACTCCGCCGCGAGCTTTTGCACGGTTTCGTCTACTCGCCCTTTCGTGCGGATGACCTGTTGGCCGGCATCTTTGATGCGCAGGAGTTTGTGCCGTCCGCCTTCCGCATTTATGATGGGATCAGCCGCGACCCGGATAATCTGCTTCACGACTCGCGCATCAACGACATCAATCCCTCGGCACGTGCCCGGTATGATGAGATCGTGACGCTGAATATTGCGGGCCACAACTGGACGCTCGCTTTCGCACGCACGGATGTTTTTGCAACCGATCTTTCACGCTGGTCGCCATGGCTGATCCTTCTCGTCGGTGGTGTTTTGAGCATGCTGCTGGCGGCTTTGAGCGCAACGCAGGTGCAGGCTGAGCGGGCCGCGCTCCGCAGCGAAGCGCGGTTACGGGCGGTTCTGGAGGCGCTCCCGCTGGGCGTCTCAGTTGCTGAACGCGACGGGCGCATCACCTTCTCGAACAGCGCGAGCCGCCGGATCTGGGGCACGTCTGCGGAAAGCGACATGGTGCGAAGCGGTGAGCGCGAGCGGTGGAATGTGCGCAGCGGGACCTTGATGGCGCCGGAGGAATGGGCGGTCAATCGCGCGCTCACGGGAGAGGCGATCGAAGGAGACGAGATTCGCATCGACGGACCGGACGGGACGCCGATGATTCTGCTCAACTCTGCCGCGCCAATCCGGGGAAGCAAGGGCGAGATCGAGCTCGTTGTGGCGAGCGAGGTGGACATCACGCGCCAGAAGCGTGCTGAAGATTCGCTGCGCGAACGGGAGCAGGAGTTCCGGACGATGGTCGATTCGATTCCCCAGCTCGCGTGGATGGCTGATGCTTCGGGGCAGATGTTGTGGTACAACAAACGCTGGATCGAGCACACCGGTGAGTCGATAGAATCACTGCGGGACTCCGGCTGGCAGCTCCACATCCACCCGGACCACGTTCGGCGCGTCGTGGATCGGATCCAGCGCTCCTTTGCCTCTGGTGATGCGTGGGAAGACACGTTTCCCGTGCGCGATGCGCAGGGCGAGTATCGGCACTTCCTGTACCGCGCCGTGCCTATTCATGATGAAGCGGGGGACATCTTCCGCTGGTTTGGCACGGGCACCGACATCACGGAGCAGTTGCTTGCACGGAAGGCGGAGGCGCGAGCGATCCGTGAGCAGGTGGCGCGTGAAGCGGCTGAGCAGCGGGAGGAGCAGCTTCGTCGCCACGCCGCCGAACTCGAGCGGAGCAACCGCGAGCTCCAGGATTTCGCGTACGTCGCTTCGCACGACCTCCAGGAGCCGCTCCGAAAAATCTCGACCTTCACGGATCTCGTCCTGGAGGATTACGGCAAAGTTTTAGACGGCGACGGCCGCTCTTACCTCGAGCGCGTGCAGATGGCCGCCGTGCGCATGTCCCGCCTGATCAAAGACCTGCTGACGTTCTCTCGCGTCGAGACCAAGGGAAGGCCGTTCGAGGAAATCGACCTCAACGAGGTCCTGAGAGAGGTCCTTACGGATCTCGAGGTACTGCTGGATGACACGGGTGGTACCATTGATGTCGGGCCGTTGCCGATCATCGAAGCGGACCCGATGCAGATGCGGCAGCTGTTTCAGAATCTGATCGGCAACGCGCTCAAGTTTCACCGGCAGGATGAAGCACCCGCCGTGTCAATCCGCGCATCGTATGTTGATCCCGAAAAGCTGGATGACGACGATGCGGGTGAAGGCGAGAAAAGGTGCCGCATCGAGGTTGCGGACAACGGCGTAGGCTTCGAGGAGAAATACCTCGACCGCATCTTCAGCCCGTTCCAGCGGCTTCACGGTCGGAGCGAATACGAGGGGACGGGCATCGGCCTGGCGATCTGCCGCCGGATTGCAGAGCGGCATGAAGGATCGATCACCGCTCGCAGCAAACCCGGCATGGGAAGCACATTTGTGGTCGAACTCCCGGTACGGCAGGCGCACGAAGTCGAAGTCTGACCCGATTCAGGCGGTGCCTTCCTTGTCGCCCCTATCCGCCACAACGGGTTCCTCGACTATTCCTTCATCCGGGGGCGCTGTTACTGTCGCGGTGCTCGCCGAAGAATCGTACGACGCGTACTCATCCGCAAACATATTCCAGACGACCAGGGACAACGCTGCGATGACCGGCCCGACGACGAATCCCGACAGGCCAAAGGCAGCCAGACCTCCGAGCGTCGCCAGCAGCACGACATAATCCGGCATTTGCGTCTCGCGCCCAACGAGTATCGGACGGAGCAGGTTGTCGATCAGACCGACCACGAGAGAGCCGCCGAGGACGAGGAAGATAGCCTTCCAATAAACACCGGTGACGAAGAAATAGATGGCGGCCGGACCCCAGACCAGAAACGCGCCGACCGCAGGAAGCAGAGACAGAACGCCCATTACCACGGCCCAGAATACCGCACCTTCAATGCCGACGATGGCGAACATGATACCACCGAGCGCACCCTGGACCGACGCAACTACGAGCGTTCCCTTGATGGTCGCGCGGGCGACTTCAGCGAACTTTCTGAACAGTTGCCGTTCGCGCTGGTCGCCGAGCGGTAGCACGCGCACCATGCCGTTGACGATGCGCTCGCCGTCGCGCACGAAGAAGAAGAGGAAGTAGAGCATCATCGCGAAGAGGGCAGTCACTACGAGCACGTTCTGGCCCATCGACAGCGCCTGGGTCGCGAGGTACTGGCTGACGCTCATGGCGGCGGTTTCAATCGAATCGCGCAGGTTCGCAATCTCGATTCCGTAATCTCCGAGCATATCCGAGATTAGTGGCACCTGGCGTTCGAGGAAGTCGATCGGCGCCTGAAGATCGACCTGCCCGGCGGCAATTCGCTGATAGAGCATCACCGCCTGCTGCGTAACCGCTGCGAGCAGAAGCCCGATCGGAATCAGAACAACGAGCGTGACGGTGAGGGTGGTAAGCAGGGCTACAATCGACGGCCGGTTGGGAAGCAAAATCTCCCAGCGTTTCGCCACCGGCCGGAAGAGGATGGCCAGTACGGCCGCCCAGAAGACCGGCATCAGGAAATCATTGACCAGCCACAGGAAAGCAGCCGTCGTGACGAGGACCAGGGCCAGGAACGCCCGACTTTCGAGATTCTTAAGACGCATAGATGCCGATAATTGTCAGCCGAAGCATACGCCGCGCGCGCGGTAATCGGCAAGAAGCGCTGCGTGACGGAGCCGATTCAGGGCGTCCACGAAACATCGGAAGGATATCACGTCACGCTCTTTCGGCGAGCTCGGCCCAGCGCTCCATCGCAACGTCGAGCCGCTGCAGCACTTCCTCCAGCTCCCGTGTGATCGCCGTCAACTCGCCGACGTCTTCCGGCGGCGACTCCAGTGCCGCCTCAAGCTCGGCCTGCCGGTCCTCATCCCTTGCAATAGTCGCCTCGACCCGCTCCAGCTCAAGCCGCTCGCCATAGGTCAGCTTCCGCCGGCCATCCGGCGCCTGCTCGTCCTTTCGAGGCACCTTCCGTACTTCAGGTTCTGGTTTGGATTTCGTCTGCTCGGCAGCCTGTTCTTCCTCCGCCCGCTTCTCCAGAAACGCGCTGTAGTTTCCGGGGAAGGCACGAATCTCACCATCCCCCTCAAAACGAAACAGATGATCGACGGTGCGGTCGAGGAAATACCGGTCGTGTGATGCCACGATCAGGCAGCCGGCGAAGTCGTCGAGGTATTCTTCGAGAGCCTGAAGCGTGGGGATGTCGAGATCGTTGGTAGGCTCATCGAGCAGGAGCACGTTCGGCGCTGCCATCAGGACGCGCAGCAGGTAGAGGCGGCGGCGCTCTCCGCCCGACAGATTGCCGATGGGCGAATACTGCAGGTTCGGTGGAAACAGGAAGCGCTCCAGCATGCGGCCGGCCGTGATGACGGAGCCATCAGCGGTGCGCACGTGCTCAGCAATCTCCTTGATGTAATCGATGACGCGGACGTCGTCGTCCAGCGCCCGGCTCTCCTGATCGTAATAGCCAAGAACGACTGTCTCACCGCGCGCGATGCTTCCCGAATCAGGATCGACGCGTCCGGCGACCATCTCGAGCAGCGTCGTTTTGCCGGAGCCGTTGGGGCCGATGATGCCGATCCGATCATCACGCGTGAAGCTGTACGTGAAGCCGTCGATCAGCCGTTTATCGCCGTAAGCCTTTGAGATGTTCTCGATTTCCACAACCCGCTTGCCGAGCCTGCTCGAAGCTGCCGAAAGCTGTATGGACTTCGCTTTCTGCTCGGACGGCTCTTCGATCAGCGTGTGGGCTCGCTCGACGCGCGCCTTCTGTTTGGTGGTGCGTGCCTTCGCTCCGCGTCGCAGCCAGGCAAGCTCACGCCGAGCGAGATTGGCACGCCGCTGCTCTTCGGATGCCTGCTGCTCCTCTTGCTGCGCCTTGAGTTCGATATAGCGCGAGTAGTTTCCCTCGAATCGCTGCGTTCGGCCGCGCTCGATCTCCAGCATGCGATTGGTGATGCGATCGAGGAAGTACCGATCGTGGGTGATCAGCAGCAGCGCTCCCGGAAACGATGCGAGATAGTTTTCGAGCCATCCGACGGTATCGGCATCGAGGTGGTTGGTGGGTTCGTCGAGGATCAACAGGTCCGGGCGGAGGATGAGCGCGCGAGCCATCGCTACGCGCTTGCGCTGCCCCCCGGAAAGCGTGTCGACCGCGGCGTCGGTATCGGAAATCCCCAGGTGCCCAAGCACGATGCGCGCCTCCGCCTCACGATCCCACCCGCCGACGACATCCATCCGGTGCGACAGCGACGATACCCGCGCCAGCAGCCGTTCATCCGTTCCTCCGGATGCTTCCAGAGCGCGACAGGCCGCTTCATAATCGTGCAGAAGGCGCAGCGCTTCGCTCGCCTCATCGAAAACGGCATCGAGAACCGACTGGCCTGCGGTGAACGCGGGCTCTTGTGGCAGATATCCCACAAGCGGATCTCCCGCCATCATGACCCGCCCCGAATCAGGCGCTTCCTCACCCGCGATGATGCGCAGCAGCGTCGATTTGCCGGAGCCGTTCGCCCCGATGATGCCCATCCGTTCATCGTTCTCGAGGCTGAAGGTGACGTCCTCGAGCAGCGGCTTCAAACCGTAACTCTTGCTGACGTTTTCGAGTGAAAGAAGCGTCATCGGGAAATACTTGGGGAGAGGGAGCTGGAGCTGTAGACGACGGTGGCACCGATGTCACTTGTGCCTAACGACCGACGCTTGCCGGTCGATCCGCAGAAACCCGCTCAATGAACGGTTGTCAGATCGGATTCATCACACGAACATCATCCGCATGAACGGACGGCAGCACGTACACGGTCTTCACCACGTTACGGCAATAGCAGGGGATGCGCGGGAGAACCTGCACTTCTACACGAAGGTGCTGGGGATGCGTCTCGTCAAGCGCAGCGTCAATCAGGATGCGCCGGGGACGTACCATCTCTTTTATGCCGATGCCGTCGGCACGCCCGGAACGGATATCACGTTTTTCCCGTGGCCGGAGATGCAACGGGCGCAGGATGGGGCTGGGCAGATCGTGCATGTGTCGCTGGCTGTGCCGGAAGACGCACTGGATTACTGGCGGAAACGCCTCGGCGAGCACGAGGTCGGTGTGATTGAGGAAGCAGAGCACTTCGGTGAAGCTGCGATCGAGTTCCGTGACCCGCACGGATTGTCGCTTGCGCTGGTTGCAGCCTCAACGGATCGGCCGTTCGTGGCGTGGGATGCGAGTCCGGTGCCGGTGGAATACCAGGTGCGCGGGCTGCATGCGGTTCGTTCGATCGTGAACGACCTCGCCCCGACGCGCCTGCTGTTGGAGGAGGTGCTGGGCTTTCATTATGTCGGCAAGGACGAGTCCCGGCATCGCTTCGCCGCTGCCGACGGAGATGTTTCAGGGCAGTACATCGATGTTCAGGTGGATCCCGATGCGGGTGCGGGCGCGTGGGGAACGGGCGGTGTGCATCACGTTGCCTGGCGCGTGCCGGACGACGAAAGCCTGATATCGCTTCGTCGGACGATCAGCGGGAGGGGATTTGCACCGTCGCCTCAGATCGATCGCTTCTGGTTCCACTCGGTCTACTTCAAAGAACCGGGCGGCGTGCTGTTCGAGCTCGCCACCGACGGCCCGGGTTTCGATCGTGATGAGGATCTGGATGCGCTCGGGGAAACGTTGATCCTGCCGCCGTGGCTCGAGCCGCAGCGTGCAGCGATTGAGGCGGCGCTGCCCGACCTCGATTAACGTGAATCACTCGCCGGCTGCCCAGAGAATACCGCCGAGTAAGTGCTCGCGGAAGAGCGGCTCATGGAAGCTCTCCGGCGTATGGCCGCCCGCGGTGTACCACGCGCGCCCGCCGTCGTATCGATGGTACCATGCGATTGGATGATGCTCGCCCATCTTTCCGCCGTCGAAGCTCTCGTTGTCGAGCGTCGCCAGTACCTTCACGTGCTCAGGCGCTGTCTGAAAGTTGTACCACTCGTCTCGCCGCTCCCATTCAGCCGGCAAGTGGCGCGTGGAGCGGTGGTCGCGATTCGTCACACGGACGACCGCGTCCTGGACTTGCGGATGGCTGGAAAAATACGCTCCGACCAGACGCCCGTACCACGGCCAGTCATACTCCGTATCGGATGCGGAGTGAACGCCAACGAACCCACCGCCGCGCTGGATGAATCGTTCGAAGGCGCGACGCTGTTCGTCATCGAAGATCGTCCCGGTGGTGTTCAGAAAGACGACTACGTGGTAGGGTTCGAGGCCGGCTTCGTTGAAGATGGTAGCGTCTTCGGAGCGGTGCACGCGGAAGCCGAACTCCATCCCCAACTCGCGGATCGCAGTCACGCCCGCCGTGATCGATTCATGCCGAAAACCCGCTGTCTTGGTGAAGACAAGCACGCGCATATTCGGCGGCTCGGTAGACGCGGCGCCCATCGCAGCCAGCAGAATCGGCGCGGCCAGCAGGATTAGTGCCACGGACGCCAGGGCGCGAAGGCCTCCGGGTACGAAGGCAAGAAGCGATGCGAGATAAGACATTTTGCGACCGAGGGAAATCGTTACTGATTGAACTCATTATACGACCTTCCTCATCACCCGCCCATCCATCGTAGTGTGGATCACCTCTAATCTCCTACTGCTACCAATCCACCACCGGTGACCGGTAGAAGTTGATGCCCATCACATTCCATCTCGCACCGTGCCGGGCGAGGCGCGTGCGGTACTCATGCCATGACCTGCCCTCGCGTGGCGACCAGCCGATCTCGGAATAACCCGGTAGGCGCGGAAACATCATGAACTCGATGTCCTCCAGCGTCTCGAGCGTCTCCGCCCACAGCGGCGCCTCCACACCCAGCACGCGATCCTCCGATGTGCCCTCGAGGACGTCCATCGGCTCCCAGTCGTAGGCGTGGTCGACCTCGATCAACCCTGCCCATGACAGGCCGAGCGTGGTGGTCGAATCGTATTTCATGTCCATATACAT
>CAZKDQ010000050.1:0-7088 GCA_964551345.1 uncultured Rhodothermales bacterium | reverse complement strand
CTGCCCATGACAGGCCGAGCGTGGTGGTCGAATCGTATTTCATGTCCATATACATACGGTTGGAATGCGACATGATCAGGTGTGGCATCCTTTCGACGAGGTCGCGGCCTGCCTGTGGGCGCCAGTGCTGCACGATCGAGGTCGGGTCGAGATCGGCGTGCGCGATTTCATCCCACCCGACCATGCGCCTGCCTTTCGACCGGACGATACCTTCGACACGCTCGATGAAGGCGTTGTATTCGTCCTGTGTCAGGTTCTCGACTTCATCACCACCAACATGCAGGTAGGGCCCGGGCGTGAGCATCGCCAGCTCCGTCATCACGTCGTCGACGAACTTGTAGGTCTCCGGACGCTCAACACATAGCGCGCTGAAGCCGACGCGGATTCCGGTGTAGAGCTCCGGCGTCTCGTTGTCGCAGTTCAACTCCGGATACGACGCGAGCGCGGCGTTGGTATGGCCGGGCATGTCGATCTCCGGCACGATCGTAATGAACCGCTCCTCCGCATGCGCGACGATCTCACGGTAATCATCCTGCGTAAAATATCCGCCTTCGCCGCCGCCGACCTCGGTACTTCCGCCGTGAAGAGCGAGATTCGGCCACGACTTGATCTCGATGCGCCAGCCCTGATCGTCAGAAAGATGCAGATGCAGGCGATTAAGCTTGTACAGCGCAATGAGATCGATCACGCGTTTCACATCGTCGACGCTGAAGAAGTGTCGTGAAACGTCGAGCATCGTGCCGCGCCACTCGAAGCGGGGCTGATCGACGATTGATGCGCTCGCGATCTCCCACGGCACGTCGGCTACGCGGGCGCCCTCTACTTCCTCCGGGAGCAGTTGTCTGAGCGTTTGAATCCCATAGAACAACCCTGTTTTCGTGCGCGCGGCGAGGTGAATGTTCTCCGCGGAAACCTCCAGCCGGTACCCTTCCTCACCAAGTTCCTCATCCATCACCAGGCGCAGCTCGATCACGTCCACATCCGGCGCCGTCCTCATCTTGCGAAGCATCAACGGGAAGCCCGTCACGGGGCGGAGCATTTCCCCCAGGCGCTCGCCCATGATTATGGCTTCCTGTGAGGATTCGTCGACAGCGATCGTCGTGTTTGACGTCAGTATGAACGGTTGGCCACCCGCCGTCTTCACGGACATCGGCATCGGGATGAGCGCGTCCAGGCGCGCGTCGGCATCACCTTGAGCTTGTGCAGACACGGCAATCGCGGTCAGTTGCGCGACGGTGATGAGGGTCGTAATGATGATTGCGGAGGCGAATCCGAACCATCTGCTCCGGGAAGTACGCATGGAAGGACGAGATGTGAGGGTGCGGGACGAGTGACGAAAGGTAATAGACGCAGCGGTCAAGGCGCTATGAATCGGCCGATATTCGCCTGAGGCACGTAGACGCCATTAATCGAAGGTGTCCCCGAAAGCCAGCCGTACTTCTCATCGGGAATAGCAAGTGAAATCATGTTGCAAACGGGAGCTGTCGGAGCGAGTTTGAACCGTCACCTGGTCCCGGTGCAGGATTCTTCTGTGGGCGATTTTCTAGTGAGGTTACGCGTGCGAAAGGAAGAGACGAATGATATAGGGATTGAGCAGCAGCTTCTGGATGCCGTCGCCGATGCCGTCATAGTCACGGATCTCGAGGCTTGCATCACGTACTGGAATCGCGGCGCCGAGAAGTTGTACGGCTGGCCGGCGAATGAGGTGCTCGGCCGGCATGTGATTGATGTCATTCCCTCGCAGGACCCCGCGGGCGATATGCAGAGCGTACTCGAGCGCAGCAAGGATGGCCTGACGTGGACCGGCGAATTCGTCACGCGCTGCCGCGATGGCTCCACGCTGACGACGTACATGACTACATCTCCGCTACGCGGCGAGAACGATGAAGTGATCGGTGTGATCGGCGTCGCAAGAGATGTGACGGCTCTGCGGGAGCTCGGGCGGGCGCAGAAGGAGAGCGAGCGAGCCAGAGATGCGATGCTGGAGGCCCTGCCGGACCTCGTCTTCCGGCTGTCAACTTCTGGAGAATACCTCGACATTCATGCGCATGATGCGGCAGCGCTTGTGGCACCGGCGAAGGAGCTTCTGGGGAAAAACATTTCTGAGTTTCTCCCCGAAGATCTCACTGCCGAATATTTTGATGCGATCGAACGCGCACTGAAAACATCATCAGTGCAAACGCTCGAGTACCCGCTCGAGGTGACAGGTGGAGATATGAGGCATTTCGAGGTCCGAATCGCCCCGAGTGCGGCGGGCGAAGTTATTGCCATCAGCCGGGATGTCACCGACCGCAGGCGCTCGGAACTGGCACTGCGCGAGAGTCGGGACAGGTTGCAGCTGGCAATGGAATCCGCTTCGATGGGCACGTGGGACCTCGACCTGATCGAGGGGTCGATCGTCTGGTCGCAGGGAATGTATGAACTCGTGCAGATGCCGCCGGAAGAGTTCGACGAACGATTCGACACTTTTATTTCGGTGGTTCATCCCGAAGACCGTCACGTACTTGTTGGGAAGCGACCTGCCGAAGTGAATTTCAATCGGGATTTTCGAATCGTCCGTGGCGACGGCGAGACCCGCTGGCTGCAGACGCGCGGCCACATGTATCGGGATGAGGAAAACCGCGCCGTGCGGATGGTCGGTGTCAGCATCGATATAACCGAGCGTAAGCTGCACGAGCAGGCGCTGATAAAGGCGAAGGAGGCGGCGGAGGAGATCGCACGGATCAAGGACAGCTTCCTCGCGAACATGAGCCACGAGGTGCGCACGCCACTGACGTCGATCATCGGCTTTGCCGACGTGTTGCGAGAGGAGACGACGGGCGAGCTTCAGGAGATGGCACACCTGGTGAGGCGGGCAGGCGAACGTCTCTTGATAACGTTGGAATCCGTGCTCGACCTTGCCAATCTGGAAAGCGGATCCGTTGTCCTGAACCCGCAGCGAATCGACATCGTCGATCAGGTGCGGGAGCTCATCGTCGTCTTCAGCCCGGAGGCCGAGACGCAGGGGCTTTACCTCACGCTCGAATCGGATCCTGACGCGGTCATAATCGAGATCGATGCCGCAGCGCTCGCTCGCGTGCTCAACAACATCATCACGAACGCGCTCAAGTTCACGAACGAGGGCGGCATCACCATCCGAATCTCAGCGGACGCAGAGTCAGTAACCGTGGCCGTGAGCGACACCGGGATCGGTATCGACGATCGATTTCAGCACCGGCTATTCGACGAGTTCGCGCAGGAATCCCAGGGCATTGCACGCTCCTATGAAGGTGTGGGCCTCGGGCTGGCCATTTCGAGACGTCTCATCGAAATGATGCACGGCACGATCGAGGTTGAGAGTCGAAAGGGCGACGGAACGACTTTCACGCTCGTTTTCCCGCGATAGCCACCGGCGACCGGAGATAGCTGAGGACGTCGAGCGCGGAGTACGAGGGCTCCTCGATCGATCCGAGCGGAAGCGTCAGCAGTTCGTCGCCACCGGTAAAAAGTGGCAGTTCATCACCGGTTTCACGGTTTTGCCCGAGGCCGATGTTCGCCATCAGCCCGTTGCAGAGACACCCGCGCCGCTCTGTGTCTTGCTCCTTACCGCCTTTGCGGACGTACTCGTCCACCGGCTCCGATGCGCAACGCGCCAGTAGCCGACCCTTCTCATCTACATATGCTTCCTGTAGGTACCCGAGGTCGCACATGCGCGTGCGTTGGCGTTGGATTTCGGGAATTCCGTTGGTTCCTTCCACCTCGAGGACCTTGAACGGGAAGCCGGTTGGTGAAACGCGCCCGTCGGTGCGGATGGTAATCAGCCCGGCATGAAGCCGGCCGATGAGGTCGCGCTTGTACTCAGATGGATATCCCGATTCATCGGAAAGAGAGAAGAGCGATCCGATCTGAACGCCCGCCGCTCCGGAAGCAAGGGCTTCGGCGACCTTCTCCGGCTTCCCATATCCGCCGGCGAGATAGTAGGGAAGCCCGAGCCCGGCGATCTTCGACAGATTTGCCTCATCGCGATCATCGTAGATGGGGTCTCGATTTTCGTCATAGGCCTTGTTGCGCGGCGGCGCGTTGTGTCCACCTGCCGTCGGCGATTCGATTATCCAGCCCGAAATGATACCGTCGGGCAGCTTCGCCTTAAGCACACGGGCCAGGATGTCCGACGATATTATCGGATAGAAGTCGGGGCAGCACAGAGGCGCAACCTTCGGCACGAGGTCCGCGGGATCCATCTCGTAGAAGAACGGTCCGACGTCGTTGATTGCCTGCGACGTATCCACCTCGAACCGGAGCCTGCATGGTTTGCCCTCTGCAAGCTCCGGAAGCAGGCGCGCCTCATCGATCGGGATACCCGCACCGATCATGACGGCGTCGACCCCGGCGAGCATCGCGCCGTAGAGGGAGGGAAGTGTGTAGCGCTTCAACTCGCACAGCAGATTGATGCCGACATAGCCATCGTGCCCGCGCTTGGCCAGGCGCACCTCGCTGTAGGCGGCAGCGCTAAGGATGCGTTGGGATCGGACGGTCGGCCGAAAGCGATGCATCGGCAGCAGCTTGTACGGCACACCATCTTCAATACCTCCTTCGACGAAGAATCTATCGGTGAGCAATTCTACAATCTCCTGATCAGGATAGTCGATCAGGATCTCGAGACGCCCGTGCGGGTCGCCCTCCTGAAGCTCCCGCACGAGTAGCGTGTCGATCGCCGTCGCAGATACGACACCGATTTCGCCGGCACGCGCGACGGTTCGCGCCAGGCGCCAGCTCGACACGCCTATCCCCATGCCTCCCTGGATGAGGCGTGGAGGGGAAGAATTCGTTGACTGGAAAGAACGAGCAACAGACATTGACTATAGCGTTGGGCGACAGCGTCACGATAAGAAGAGCACAAAGTCTTAAAATACATTTGGCCGATATGCCGGCGCGCGGGGGATTCCCTGATTCTCGGAGATCTAACCTCGCGGCTCGGTCCGTCGGCGCTATTAATAATGGCAGACCTTCGATTCGGCGTCGACCGGTTCATTCGCCGCGGCGCGTCAGCACGCCCGCAGCGGCTCGGCCTCGTTACCAATGATGCCGCACGGCTTTCGGCTGACGCGTCCGTTATGTCACGCGTTGCGCTAAAGGAAGCCGGATTTCGGCTAGTTCGTTTGTTTTCGCCGGAGCATGGCATCGCGGCAAAGGAGGCCGACGGCGCGGCCGTGCGGGACGGTGTGGATCGGGCTACGGGGCAGCCGATCATCAGCCTCTACGGCGAGCACATGAGACCGACGAGTGAATCACTGGCCGGATTGGATGCCATGGT
Organism: uncultured Rhodothermales bacterium; assembly: GCA_964551345.1. GTDB lineage: Bacteria > Bacteroidota > Rhodothermia > Rhodothermales > CAZKDQ01 > CAZKDQ01. Next base: position 1,795 of record CAZKDQ010000050.1, on the reverse strand, counting down.
GTTCGACGTGCCCGATGTCGGAGCGCGTTTCTACACCTACTTGTGGACGCTCTCCCACGTCATCGACGCGTGCGCCGACGCCGGCCTGCCGCTAATCGTACTCGACCGCCCGAATCCGCTTGGTGGTGATCACGACGTGAGTGAAGGGCCTCTGCTCGACCTCGAGTGCTGCGCATCGTTTCTCGGGCGGCTGGATATCCCGATTCGACATGGAGTCACAGTGGGTGAGTTCGCGCGCTTATGGAAGACGGAGCAACGGTCTGATGCCCAGATCGAGGTGGTGCCGGTCGAGGGATGGCGCCGCGGCAACATGTGGCCGGCGACGGGTCTGCTCTTCATACCCACATCACCGGCGATGCCATCGTTCATGTCGGCGCTGCTCTATCCGGGCATGTGCCTTTTCGAGGCGACCAACCTGAGCGTAGGCAGAGGGACGGACCTGCCGTTCCAGGTGGTCGGCGCACCCCGGCTACATCCCGAGGCCGTAATTGAACAAGCCGGGGACCTCCCCGGCGTGACGCTCGAAGTGTGCGAGTTTACGCCGAAGGTTCCTCCCCATGAAGGCGACCCATGTCGGGGAATCCGTGTGCGGGTGAGAGATGCTGTGCGTGTTCGTCCTGTAGCGATGGGACTGCGCCTGTTGCAGGCTTTGATCCATCAGGACAGGTTGGAGTGGTCACGTTATCCGACCGCTGCAAACCCGACTGGGGAGGACCACTTTGCGCGGTTGATCGGCCGCCGAGGCATCCGTGAAAGGCTCGAGGCCGGGCAGTTCGACGATGCCGCCATCAAAGAAATCACGCGCGCTCCGGGCTGGTCCGAGCGCGTAGAACGAGTGCGATTATATCAGTGAGTACCTGCGCACCGTCGAGAAATACCTCTCACATCAACATCTTCTATCCACCATCCACGACCGCTTCCTCCGCGGCCTCTTCCTCCGGCATCTCCTCGATTTCGGGGGGAGGAGGTGGCTCGGAGGTTTCCCCACGCTGGCGCCGAAGCTCCTCCAGCATCCGATTGAGTTGCGTGGACTCACGCTCAATCCGGTTGAGCGAATCCGCTTCCGCCTCATCGTCTATTAATGGCTCGTCAGCAGGCGACGTATCTGAAGGCCCGTCTGCCGGCGCATCAGCAAATTCATCCTCACCGTCCGAAGCGAAAAGCCTGCCGAATTGATCGCCGATCCAGCCGACTGCCGTGCCGGCTGCATCTGCAATCCAGTTTCCGATGCGGCGGAAGAGCGATTCGGATTCGTCGTCGAGCTCGGGAGGATCGGGGAAGCGTTCACCGATCATGCGGGTGGCGCTGCTTGCGAAGGCGCGCTGAAAGAAATCCCCCACCAGAAGCGCCGCGTTGTTGCCACCCTGGCCCCAGTAGTCCGAGCGGAAGGTGATTCTAGGATCGTTGAAGCCGACCCACGACCCCGCGACGAGCGTCGGGTGCATCAGAATGAACCAGCCGTCGGCGCCGTTCTGCGTCGTTCCCGTTTTGCCCGCCACGTCTTCCGTGATGCCGAACGTCGTGCGGATGCGGCGGCCGGTGCCGCGGTCGATCACGCCGCGCATGATGTCGGTCACGATGTGGGCCGTTTCCTCCGACAGCGCTCGCCGCGTTTCCGGATCGGCCTCATAGGCCACGCTTCCATCTTTATCCTCAATATGCGTCACCAGAACCGGCTCGTGGTAGATGCCACCCGACGCGAGCGTGCCGTATGCCGCGACCATCTCGAGGAGCGTCACGCTGCTCGTGCCAAGCGCCATCGACGGCACTTCGTCGAGCCTGCTGCGGCTGATGC
>CAZKDQ010000049.1:0-17369 GCA_964551345.1 uncultured Rhodothermales bacterium | reverse complement strand
GGGCCATCGCGCAGCAGCCGGGAGCGACCAGCTTCAATCCGTTCCTGATATACGGGGGCGTGGGCCTCGGGAAGACGCACCTGATCCAGGCGATCGGCAACTACGTTCGCCGGCACCATCACACGGATTCGATACTCTACCTCTCCAGCGAGCGCTTCACGACGGAGTTCGTCCAGTCGATCCAGCACAACCGCGTCAGTGAGTTCTCGCTCTTCTACCGCCAGATCGACGTCCTGATCGTCGACGATATCCAGTTTTTCGGCGGAAAGGAGAAGACACAGGAGGAGTTCTTCCACATCTTCAACGCTCTCCATCAATCGGGAAAGCAGATCGTCCTGTCGGCGGATCGGCCCCCGCGCGATATTCAGGGGATCGAGGAGCGGCTCCTGTCGAGATTCCAGTGGGGGCTTTCGGCGGACGTCCAGCCGCCGGAGCTCGAGACTCGCATCGCCATCCTTCAGCGAAAGGCAGAGGATGACGGCATCGATCTCGACCCGGATATCATTGATTTCATCGCGCACAACATCAAGAGCAATATCCGTGAGCTCGAGGGCGCGCTCATCCGGCTGCTCGCTCACGCGACGCTGCACAAGCGCGAGCTGGACCTTGCACTCGCACGCGAAGTGCTTCGTGATCTGATCAAGGAAACGCGCGTCAACCTCAGTATCGAGGAGATCCAGCGGATCACGTGCCAGTACTTCAATATCCCCGATGACCTGGTGCGGGCCAAGACGCGGAAACGGGAGGTCGTGCAGGCGCGGCAGGTCGCGATGTACTTCTCGAAGGAATTTACGCAGCACTCTCTGAAGACGATCGGACTGCACTTCGGCGGCCGCGACCACTCCACCGTGATTCACGCAATCCAGAGCGTGGAGAATCAACTCGACACAACGCCTTCATTCGGCGACACGATTTCCGAGATACGCAGGAAAATCGAACTCCAGAGTCGCTGAATAATCGGTATCTTTGGCCTCACCCAAATCTCACGCCTCGCAACATGAAGTTTTCCGTCTCCAGCGCCGAGCTCCTGCAGGCGCTCACGATCGTAAACGGAGCCGTGCCTGCCAAGAGCACGATGCCGATTCTCGAGAACATCCTATTTGAGAAAGCGGATGGCCGTCTGCGCCTGAGGGCGACGGACATGGAGATCAGCATCGTGGAGGAGATACCGGTTGAATTCGACGAGGCGGGATCGATCGCGCGCGTCGCGATGCCGGCGAAGCGGCTTCTCGATACGCTCCGCGCTCTGCCGGATGTGCCGATTCAGATTGAGACGGATGATGATTTCGCCGTTACGTTGCGGACGGATTACGGCGTCTACAAGATGGTCGGCAGCGACGGCGGGGATTACCCGGCCCTTCCCGAAATCAGTGCCGACGCCCGAATCGAGACGACGGGGCGCCTGCTCAAGCGCGCGATTCAAAAAACGAGCTTCGCCGTCAGCAAAGACGCTCTGCGGCCCGCGATGATGGGCATCTATTTCCAGATCGGACCCGACGGCGGCCGCGCTGTCGCAACCGATGGACATCGTCTGGTTAAGCTGGATCTCGATTCGCTGCGCGCAGAGCAGCAACTGGCGTTCATCGTGCCGGAGAAGGCGCTCGGTCTCGCCGCACGCGTTGCCGGCGACGGCGGTTGCACGGTATCTGTGGGGGAGGATTATGTGGAGATTGACTTCGGCGCCTCACGCGTGCTGGCTCGGTTGATCGCCGAATCATATCCGAATTACGAGGCAGTAATTCCGCTCGACAATGATCGGACGATGGTGGTCGATCGCGATAGTATACTCGCCGCGGTTAAGCGCGTCGGGCTTTATTCGTCGAGCATGACGCATCAGATCCGGCTGTCTCTCGAACCCGACCAGGCCGAGGTTTCGGCTGAAGACATTGAACGGTCGAGCGAGGCGCACGAGAAGGTTCGGTGCGACTATTCGAGCGAGCCGATGACGATCGGCTTCAACTCGGCGTATCTGATGGAAGTCCTTGGCAACGTCGATGACAGTGAGGTGATGTTCGAATTCTCCTCACCTAACCGTGCGGGAATCGTAACGCCTGCCAATCAGGCCGAAGGCGAAAAGGTGCTGATGCTCATCATGCCGGTGATGCTCAACACTTACGCCTGAGCCGGCAACACGAAACGCGAAGAGGCGCAGCCGGAATGGGTTGCGCCTCTTTTTATTTTGTTGATGTCCGCGCCTCTCAGGGGGATTCTTCGAGCTCAGCGAGCAGTTCGCGTGCTCGGGATGTTCTCGCACCTCCTTCATCAACAACCGTCCGGAGCTCGCTGGTTGCGCCATGGAGCCGGCCTTCGTGGATCATGATCTTGGCGATGAGATATCGGGCTTCGAGCGTCAGATACGACTCTTCATCGTATCGGTCGACGAATTCCCGCAGCCCTTTTTCCGCGTGCTGCATTGCCTCGAGATCGTGTGAGCGGAAGAAGCCGAGATACGAGCGCTGTGAGTTCTTCAGGACGTCGAGTGCATCGAGGAAGAGCGTATCTACGACTGCACTTGAGCCTCCGGCGCTTCGGGTCGTGTACTCATAATTTCCGCGCTCGACCTCGTCCGCCTCGAACGCGGCGAGTCGATCGAGCCTGGACGTTGTGGCGACATCAAGCACCGCAGCGCCGGCGACGAACGCAAGTAGGACGAAGACAGCGGCCGTTGCAATACGCCTGGCTCTTGGCCGCCGAACCGGCGTGCGATCCTCACGTCTTGCACGCGCCTCCGTTTTCGGCGCCGACGTCTGCCTCAGCGATTCGAAATGCGCGACCGGATCGTGGGCGACGAGATCCTGGGATCGCTGCCGATACGTCTCCGCCAGCTCGCGAAGCTCGGGATTGCGCTCGAGTTCAGCTTCAACCGCTTCAACCTCCTCCGCCGACATCCCGGCTGCCGCACCGAAAAGGTCGCGCGATACATAGCGCGCCACGTCCTCCTCATCCACCTCCTTACCGGCCGTGCTCTCGATCATGGCAGCAAACGCCATGGCATCAGCCAGCTGCGGACGAAACTCCGGATGGTCTTTCACAAATTGCTCTACTTCCCGACGTTCCGCCGGTGAGAGGTCCCAGTAATCATCAATCCGATCTTTCATTGGTTGTGCGCTCGCACGTCGAGGAAGCTTATCATTCTAATCGACTCGCATACAAGACACGCGATCTGCCTTCGCATAACGTCAGGTTTCAAAATCGTCATCCCATTTCTCGAAAAACAAGCGCAGGCTCTCGTCTTCGCGCAGCTTCTCCATCGCCTTATGGCAGTACGCGCGAAGGGTTGGAGTTGGCCGTCCCGTTAGATCTTCCATTTCGGGATACTCCATGTGGCGGATGAATCGAAGCTGTGCCGCCTCCCGCAAGTATTCGGGAAGACGCGACACTGCCTCCGCAATTTGCCGGCGCATCACTACTCGGTCGCGAGTAGGTGGGGCGGCTTCCGACACAAGAAGCTCCTGCGTCTGCTGGTCGAGGTACACCACGTCGCTACGGCCGCGCGTGTGGTTCAAGAACGTGCGTTTGCAGATGACGCTCACCCAGCTCGCATACCGCGCGCTTTCGCCCAGCCGGTAGCGATTATTCATGATCTTGCGATACGTCCGGCTGATCAGCTCCTCAAAATCCGCTACCGAGCCGGTGGAGTTCTGGATGTGCTTCCACGTGAAATAACGATGCACGTAACAGTACGTCCAGAGCTCGACGACTTCATTCTGCTTATCGGTCGGGGAAACGAACCATTGCCGATATGCCGCATTGACGGCGTCCGAGTCATCGATCTCGAAGGGCAGGCGGCTCGCCAGTTGCTCTATATGCTTGAGGAGCGACGCCATTCACGTGGATGGATGGCCAGCGATCGATGGATGGCAGATGGTGTAGGAGCTCGAATACATGGCCGCGTCGGCCGATTATCGAACGGCAGCGGCTGCGAACAAGTCGGTCAGCACCCGCTCAACCGCCGCCTGTTGATGACGCAACAGCATATCCGCGGCAGCATCACTGCGGGACTCAGCGGGGCATTCGCCATTTGCCATATCAGACGCACTCGTAACGACGATGACGGTAGTACACGCACGGCCGCCAATGCGAAGTTATGATGCTGGAATGGGTGGATTCCGGTCCATATACATAGGAACGCGGGTACCATTGCGTCAAGATTGAAGGAAGAAAATGCGCCACAAAAACCTCCGGGGTGCCACTGCGTGTATTGTGGCCTTTGGAAAATGCGCAGGGCATATCGGCAGCTTGACGAATCCTGCTGTTGCGTGTATTTTACCAGACTACAGGATAGGCGCGTCGTCCTGTTCCAGGAATTCATAGCGCCCTCTGCCGAGGCGCCGCAGGTTACACGAGAAGATCATGGATGTCAACAGTTTCAAGACCTACAGTGCCCGCCCTGCGGACGTAGATCGCAAGTGGTACGTCATCGACGCCGAGAACCAGGTTGTCGGGCGTCTGGCTGCTCGCATTGCTACGATTCTCCGTGGAAAGCACAAGCCACAGTACACGCCGCACATCGACACGGGTGACTACGTAGTGGTCATCAACGCCGACAAGGTGCAGTTTAGCGGCCTGAAGGAGCAGCAGAAAAACTACTTCACGCACACCGGCTATCCCGGCGGAGTGAAGCTTCGTACTCCGGAGGAGCTGCGGGCGAAGAAGCCTACGTTCATTCTCGAGAACGCCGTCAAGGGCATGATTCCGAAAGGGCCGCTCGGGCGTCAGATGCTCAAGAAGCTGAAGGTTTACTCCGGCACCGAGCATCCGCACGAGGCACAGCAGCCCGAAGTTCTCGAACTGTAATCGATAAGATCAGCATTCACATGGCAGCACCCACTCAGTTTAACGCAATTGGCCGGCGCAAGACGTCGATCGCCCGCGTCTATCTCCGCCCCGGCAACGGCAACGTGACCATCAACAAGCGGGAGGCGGACGTCTACTTTCCCGTCGCATGGCGCCGCCGCTCGGTAGACTCGCCTTTCGAGGTTACCGGCACGCAGGGTCAGTTTGACGTCGTCGTTAACGCGCAGGGCGGTGGCCTCACCGGCCAGTCGGAGGCTATTCGCCTTGGCATCGCCCGCGCTCTGGTCGAGTACAACGAGGAGCTTCGCAAGCCACTTCGCGATGCGGGCTACCTCACGCGTGATCCGCGCATGGTCGAGCGCAAAAAGTACGGCCAGCCGAAAGCACGCAAACGCTTCCAGTTCTCGAAGCGCTAAGAGTACCGGCCGGCGGCCTCTTCGCCGCCAGTCGTCTGGTTTTTCAATCACACATACTGCCGGATGCGCCGGCGGGTGTCGCGGCTCTGCCGTGATCTCCGGTGCAGCGGAAGGCAGTAGCGGACTCAAACCCGATACCAATCATGGCAGAAACACAGACCGCTCCCGCAGAGGAGCAGGGCGTGCAGCACCGCGCGTCCATCGAGCAGCTCCTGAAAGCAGGAACCCACTTCGGCCACCTCACGAGCCGTTGGAATCCCAAGATGCGCTCCTACATCTTCATGGAGCGCAATAACATCCACATCATCGACCTCATGCAGGCGCAGGTGATGCTGGATGAAGCAGCCGAAGCCGCAGCACGCTTCGCGCGGCAGGGCAAAACGATCATGTTCGTCGGCACGAAGAAGCAGGCGAGAGACATCGTTCGCAAACAGGCCGAAGCATGCGGCTCGCCTTACGTCGTCGAACGCTGGCTCGGCGGCACGCTGACCAACTTCCAGACCATCCGCCGCAGCATCCGCCGGATGGAAGAACTCAAACGGATGGAAGAGGACGGTACGTTCGACGTCCTCAAGAAGAAGGAGAAGCTGATGAAGACGCGCGAGCGCGAGAAGCTCGACCGCGTCCTTGGCGGTATCGCGGAGATGCCGCGCCTCCCCGGCGCCCTCTTCGTGGTCGATATCAATCGCGAGCACATCGCTGTTGATGAAGCGCGGAAGCTCGGCATCCCCATCATCTCCCTCGCCGATACGAACTGCGACCCGGATCTGGTCAATTTCCCGATCCCCGCCAACGACGACGCGCTCAAGTCGATCGAGCTGATCACGACCGTCATCTCGGACGCGATCAACGAAGGCCGGAAGGTCCGTGATACGCAGGAAGCCGAAGACGCAGCCGAGAAACAGCGTCGGGCGCAGGAGAAGCAGGAAAAGAAAGCAGAATCCGAGAAGCCGAAGCGTCAGCGCCGCCAGCGCACAACTGAGGAATCGGCCGACCAGGCAGCCGAGGGTGAAGCAGAGGCCGAAGATTAAGCGGCACCGCCCTTTCCGATAGAACGACTTACACTATAGATAGATATGGCAATTTCCGCGAAAGACGTCAAACGCCTGCGCGACATGACGGGCGTTGGCATGATGGATTGTAAGAAGGCGCTCGCTGAAGCGGATGGCGACTTCGACCGCGCTGTCGAGATTTTGCGCAAGCAGGGGCAGAAAGTCGCCGCAAAGCGGGCGGACCGTGAGGCCAACGAAGGTCTCGTTGTTACCGCGATTGCAGATGACGGCAAATCAGCCGCCATGGTCGAGGTTAATTGCGAGACTGACTTCGTAGCGCGCAACGCTGACTTCTCGAGCTTTGCGAACGAGGTAAGTGAGCTGGTGCTGCGGGAGAAGCCGCAAGACATGGATGCCTTCCTTGCGCTGCCGTTTAAAGACGGCCGCTCGATGGCTGACTCGCTCACCGACATGACGGGCAAGATCGGCGAGAAGATCGACGTTCGGCGATTCATCGTTGTAGAGGCGGATTCCGGCAGCATCGTTTCCTACATCCACCCCGGATCACGCCTCGGCGTGCTCGTGGAGGTATCCGGCGACGGCAGCCTCGAAGGCGTCGGCGTGGATGTCGCGATGCAGGCTGCGGCCCTCAACCCGATCGCGACGCGCCGTGAGGACGTGCCCCAGGAGGTCCAGAGCAAAGAGCTCGACATTGCGCGTGAAACCGCTCGCAACGAAGGCAAGCCCGACAACATCGTCGACCGTATCGCTCAGGGCAAGCTCGACCGGTTCTTTAAGGATAACGTGCTCCTCGAGCAGCCTTTCGTTAAAGACTCCTCGGTTTCCGTTAAAGACATGGTCGATAAAGCCGGCGTCGAAGTGCATCGTTTTGTGCGCTACTCGCTCGGCGATTGATCCGCTTCATTCAGTATCGCTCCACGTGAGAAGGGGCGCCTCCTGCCCTGGAGGCGCCCCTTTTTTCGATCAATCAAGCACGATCGGGCGCATTGCATCCCGCACGGCGGCAGCGTAGCTTCCAAAATCACAGGCATTCGAAGGCAGGAATGAACGAGGAGATAAGCGAAGAGCCCGCGCTCGGATACCGGCGCATCCTTCTCAAGCTTAGCGGCGAAGCCCTGATGGGCCGAAAGGCCTTCGGCATTGATGAAGAGGTGCTTCAGCGGTATGCCGCAGAGGTACGCAAGGTTGTCGATCGGGGTGGGGAGGTTGCCATCGTGATCGGCGGCGGTAACATCTTCCGGGGCGTCAACAACGCTACCGCCGGCATGACACGCGCCCATGCGGATTATATGGGAATGCTCGCCACGATGATCAATGCCATGGCGCTTCAGGATGCGCTCGAGCAGATGGATCTCGACACGCGGCTTCAGTCGAGCATCAAGATGGAAGAGATTGCGGAACCGTTCATCCGCCGCCGGGCGATGCGCCACCTGGAGAAGGGCCGCGTAGTGATTTTCGGCGCCGGAACGGGCAATCCCTACTTCACCACCGACACCGCGGCTGCACTGCGTGCGCTGGAAATCGACGCCGACGTCATCCTCAAGGGAACGCGCGTAAATGGCATCTTCACGGCGGATCCGGAGAAGGATCCGACTGCCGAACGTTTCTCTTCAATACACGGCAACGAAGTCATCAGCAGGGATTTGCGTGTGATGGACCTCACCGCCTTCACCCTTTGCAAAGAATCCGGCCTGCCCGTGATCGTCTTCAACATGAACGAAGAAGGCAATTTGCTGCGTGTGATGGAAGGTGAACAGGTCGGCACGCTGGTTCACTGGAACGACGTCCCGGCCACTGCAGAACTTTCTCCGACACCTTAACGGCTCCTCCGCCCACATCTATGATCGATCCCAGCCTCCAGCTCCTCATCGACGATGCCGAGGAGAGCATGCAGAAGTCTCTTGAATGGCTTCGTTCCGAGTTAAATACGCTGCGCGCCGGCCGCGCCTCGCCGGCCATGGTCGATAACGTGCGCATCGACTACTATGGCTCGCAGACGCCACTGAATCAGATGGCGAGCATCAATGCGCCGCAGCCGGATCTGCTTGTGGTACAGCCATGGGACCAGTCGGCCCTGTCGGCGATCGAAAAGGGCATCATCTCGGCGAACCTTGGGCTGAATCCATCCAATGACGGTACCTTGATCCGTATCCCGGTTCCGCCGCCGTCCGAAGAGCGCAGGCGTGACCTCGTCAAGAGCGCGCGGTCGCGTGGGGAGGAGAGCAAGATCGCAATCCGCAACGTGCGCCGGACGGCGAAGGACCAGATCAAGGCGACGCAGCAGGAGGAAAGTCTTTCGGAGGACATGCGATATGAGGCTGAGGAAGCCCTCCAGAGCCTGACCGACAGCCACATCGAGCGAGTTGAGTCCCTGCTCGAGCGCAAGGAAGCCGAGATCATGGAGGTTTGATCCTCTGTCTGATCTTGATCGAAACAAACGGCATCACCTCGTATATTTACGAGGCTTTGCTTGAACCGGAGAGGTGCCCGAGTGGCTGAAGGGGCGCGCCTGGAAAGCGCGTGTACCGGTTCCCGGTACCGTGGGTTCGAATCCCACCCTCTCCGCCCGGAGCCGGGTTGCCTCGCAGCCCGGCTTTTTCTTTACCACCAGACCTTCAGCTCATGCTCAGCAGCATGACCGGCTTCGGCCGCGGCAGCGCCTCCACTGACGGCTTTGATGTCGTCGTCGAGGTTCGAAGCGTCAACAGCCGTTTTGCCGAGATATCGACGCGTTTACCGCGCACGCTCAACCGCTTCGAGAGCGAAATCCAATCGATGGTCCGGGTGCGCCTGGAGCGTGGGCGAATCAATGTACAGGTAGACATCGATCGTGCCGACGATGCCGAACCTGAGCTGACGCTCGATCTGAGGCTCGCTGAATCATACACACGCCTGCTCTCTGAGCTTCGGGATGCGGCGGGGATTCAGGCGCCGCTGGAGTTGCGGGATCTGCTCGATCTGCCGGACATCCTCACGCGCCGGCAGGACGATGAGGATGTCGCCGAACGACAATGGAACGCGGTGAAACCTGCGCTCGAAGATGCCCTCGATGCCATCGTTGCTATGCGCCGCCAGGAAGGCGAGGCGCTGAAAGTTGAGCTCGCGCAACGACTCGACGCGATCGAACGTGAGCTGGAAGCCGTTGAACGTCGCGCGCCGATGCGTGTGGAAGACGTGCGGCGGCGTCTCGAGGACCGGCTCGCAGAAATTATGGGCGACAAACGCGTCGATCCGGACCGCCTCGAACAGGAGATCGCCCTTGCTGCAGATCGACTCGACATCACCGAAGAGTGCGTCCGTTTGCATTCCCATCTGACGATGTTTCGCGAGGCGATGGATGAGGGCGAGGCAGTTGGGCGGCGCCTGAACTTCATCTCGCAGGAAATCAACCGGGAGGTTAATACGATCGGATCGAAGGCGAACGATCCGGATTTGGCGAGACATGTCGTGGTGATGAAGGAGGAGCTGGAAAAGGTGCGCGAGCAGATTCAGAACGTGGAATGACTGACCCTCGGATCATCGTGTTGACGGCGCCAAGCGGATCCGGTAAGACGACCATCGCGCGGCACCTCGTAGAAGCCGTTCCACAGCTTCGTTTCTCGATCTCCGCCACGACGCGTCCACCGCGGAACCATGAGCGCCATGGCGTTGACTACCATTTCGTCTCCAGAGAGCAATTTCAGGAGCTCGGCCGGGACGGTGCTCTCGTTGAGCAGGAGGAAGTGTATCCGGGCCTGTTTTACGGCACGCTCTATTCGGAAATCGAACGGGCAACCCGTGATGAGCCAGTGCTGCTGGATATCGACGTGCGCGGCGCGAAGAACGTAAAGCGAATCTACGGCGATGACGCGCTCGTGCTCTTCATCCGGCCTCCGTCGATTGAAGTGCTTGAGGATCGGCTTCGGACGAGAGGAACGGAAACCGCCGAGGGGCTGCGCGCACGGCTGGAACGCGCTCGGTTGGAGATGACGTACGAAACCGACTTCGACAACGTCATCATCAACGACGTGCTGGAGGAAGCCATCGCGGAAACAATAGAAATTGTACGCTGTTTTCTTTCAGTTCCAGCCGAGAATGATATTCGGCAATCTTGATCAGCAGATGCAACGGTAAGGCTTTGAAGACGATCGATCTCGACGAACTGACCCAGCAGACAAGCAGCATTTTTGAGGCTACGGTCATCCTCTCGAAACGTGCACGCCAGATTGCAGCGCGCCAGAAGAGCGAACTCGATGACCGCCTCGCCTATTTCGAAGGCTTCGGTTCGGATGTGGAAAACGTGCGGATGCAGGAGGAGCAGGCGAGGGTTTCCGTGGAATACGAGGTTAAGTCCAAGCCGACCGAACTCGCCGTGGAAGAAATGCGTCGCCGTGAGATCTACTTCCGGAATCCCGGCGAAGAGACCACCGAGTAATCGACCTCTCGGTCCCGCAATTCGAACATGAGTCCGGCTAGGCCGGACTTTTTGTTATCCCTGCGTCATGCCTCCTGCTACGGAAAGCTCCGGCGAATCTCTGAGCGGCCGCCGCATCGTCCTCGGTGTTACAGGCGGCATTGCCGCGTACAAGGCGGCGCTCGTCGTGAGACTTCTCCGTCGAGCAGGCGCGGAGGTCCAGGTCCTGATGACGCGCGACGCCGCGCGTTTCATCACGCCGCTGACGCTGGGAACGCTCTCGGGTAGGGACGTCCTCGTGGATGTTTTTCCTGATTCGAGCGAGGGAGGATGGACGCGCCATATCGAGCTCGGACAGTGGGCAGATCTCCTCGTCGTGGCACCTGCAACCGCTCAGACAATCGCTAAGATGGCAACCGGCGGCGTCGATTCGATGCTGACGGCTACCATCCTCGCCGCGCGGTGTCCTGTGCTCGTGTGCCCGGCGATGGATCACGACATGTACGTTCATCCCGCGACCAAACGAAATTTGGTCACGCTTGAGGAGTTCGGCTACCACATTCTTGAAGCCGAGCATGGCGAACTGGCCAGTGGTTTGATCGGTGAAGGTCGGCTTCCAGAACCCGAAACGATCCTCGAGCACATCGAGACACTACTGAATGGCGAGCAGCCATTGGTGGGGCGTAAGGTTGCCGTTTCGGCGGGACCGACGCAGGAAGCCATCGACCCGGTGCGGTTCTTGTCGAATCATTCCAGCGGACGCATGGGTTACGCGATCGCCGAAGAGGCGGCGCGGCTCGGTGCCTCCGTTACACTCGTTTCGGGCCCGACATCGCTGCCGGATCCACGGGGCATGAACGTCCGGCGCGTTGTCTCGACCGCCGACATGAAGGAAGCCATGGATGCTGCGGCAGACGAGGCGGACATCGTCGTAATGGCGGCGGCTGTCTCGGATTACACGCCCATCAGTCAATCGGAATTGAAGATCAAAAAGACTGGGGCGGATTTGTCCATCGAGATGACCCGTACCGAGGACATCCTCAAGGGCATCGGTGAGCGCAAGCGTCCGGATCAGATCGTTGTAGGTTTTGCGCTCGAAACCGATAACGCGCTCGACTATGCCCGGCGTAAGCTGAAGGAGAAAAACTGCGACCTGATCGTGCTTAACAACCCGCGTGATGAAGGAGCGGCGTTCGGCACGACGACCAACCGCGTCACATTAATTTCGCGTGACGGTACGGAAGAGGCGCTGCCGCTGATGAGCAAGCAGGATGTAGCGAAGGCCATTTTCGAGCACATCATCGCGGCGCACGGGCTCTGAGTCGCGGTTGTGATTCGGGACCGCGGACGGTACTTTTGAAACTCCGCTCCCGCTTCGTTTTTCCCGTTTTTCTGATGCTCGACGACGTACGCGCTGCCCTTCAATTTGAGATCGAGCTCGGCGGGCCTTATGTCGTACTTCCCGACTCCAAGCCGGCCGCCGTTCAAACCGCGTCGACTACATCTTCAGAGATCAGTATGGAACCCGTCGACCGACTTCTCGCCCAGATTCCTCAGGATTCGCCGCTGCATCAGATCGACTCGTTGGATGAGCTTGAGCGCTACGTCGCGGAGACGATCCTGACGCCGCTGGACGAAATACGCACCAATCCCGTGTTCGGAATTGGAAATCCGGAGGCGGATCTGATGGTGATCGGTGAGGCGCCTGGAGCAGATGAGGATCGCGCCGGCGAACCTTTCGTCGGACGAGCAGGACAGCTGCTGGATAAGATCATGGCGGCCATCGGCTTCTCCCGAAGCGACATATACATCGCCAATATTCTCAAGAGCCGGCCGCCGAATAACCGCGACCCGCAGGCGCACGAAGTCGACGCGCACCTGCCGGTCCTCTTTAAACAGATCTCGCTGATCAAGCCGCGGCTCATCCTGTGCGTGGGGCGCGTGTCAGGAACGACGCTCCTTCAGCGGGACGATTCCCTCAAAAATCTTCGCCAGCGGTTCCACGATTTCCACGGAATCCCGCTGCTCGTGACATACCATCCCGCGGCGCTGCTTCGCAATCCGAACTGGAAGCGGCCGACGTGGGAAGACGTGCAGTTGCTTCGCGCACGTTTTGACGAATTGACGGCAACGGCCGCAAGCTAAATCGCTGCCGTTCCATATTCAGGATTATGACAGAAAACGAGGAGTTACGTCCGCGGCGATTGAACATCGACCCGGACCACGACAGTCAGCGCTATCCATTGGAAAAGATGACGGGGGCCGTGCAGCGGCGGCCCGCCGGCGTGCCCGTGCAGGAACGGGCAGGGCGCATTCCACCGCAGGCCCTCGAGGTCGAGCAATCGGTTCTGGGGGCGATGCTCATCGAGCGGGAAGCCATCCCGCGAGTCATCGAACTCCTGCCCAACGACGCCTTCTACAGCGGCCAACATCGAAAAATTTACGCCGCCGTCCTGTCGCTCTTTGAACGAGGAAATCCAGTCGACCTGATTACGGTCACGGAAGAACTTCGGCGCAGGAACGAACTCGAGGACATCGGCGGAACGTACTATCTGACAGATTTGACCGCGCAGGTTGCGTCGGCCGCCAACGTCGAGTACCACGCGCGCATCATCGCGGAGAAGTCGTTGCTTCGCAAGATGATCGAGACGATGACGGGGCTCGTGGGTGAGGCCTACGATTCGGGAGCCGACGCCTTCGACTTGATGGATAAGGCGGAATCGGAGATTTTTCGCATATCTGAATCGCACCTGCGCCGTTCTGGCCTGTCGATGAAGGACGTCGTGAAGGCGACGCTCGAGCAGCTGGAGGCCGTTCATGGCAACGAGGGCGGAATCACCGGCGTGTCGAGCGGTTTCACGAAGCTCGACCAGATGACTGGCGGATGGCAGAAGACCGACCTCATTATCATCGCGGCGCGGCCGTCGATGGGAAAAACGGCTTTCTCGCTCGCCATGGCGCGTAATGCCGCGCTCAGCCGCGAGCCGACAGGCGTGGCGATCTTCTCGCTGGAAATGGGAGCCCAGCAACTCGCACAGCGACTGCTCACTTCGGAAGCCCGCATCGACGCACAGGCAGCCCGAACCGGACGCATGAACGATAGCGACTGGGCCGCGCTCGCTCGCGCTGCAGGCACGCTTTCAGAAGCACCGATCTTCATTGACGACACCCCGAGCCTCAATGTGCTCGAGCTGCGGGCCAAATGCCGTCGCCTGAAAGCCGAGCATGACATCGGCCTCATCATCGTCGATTACCTGCAGTTGATGCACGGCACGACGAACTCGAAGAATGCCAACCGCGAGCAGGAGATTGCGCAGATCAGCCGGTCTCTGAAGGCGCTTGCGAAGGAGATCGATGTACCGGTGATCGCCCTGTCGCAGCTGAGCCGCGCCGTCGAAACGCGCGGCGGAGACAAGCGGCCGCAGCTCTCGGACCTGCGCGAATCAGGATCAATCGAACAGGATGCCGATGTCGTGGCGTTCATATACCGCGCCGAACGATACGGCATTACCGTCGATGAGAACGGTAATTCGACACAGGGAATCGGCGAGATCATCATCAGCAAGCAGCGAAACGGGCCGATCGGTAACATTCAGCTTGCCTTCATCAACGATTATGCCCGATTCGAGAACCTCAGCACGTACTACAACACCGGCCAGGATTATCTTGCCGCTGCCGAGTCATCGCCGACCACCTACACCGGCGCTCCTGAATCCGGGGGCACAGGCTCTCCTTTCTGACGCGGCGCAATTTGATGAACATCTGAAGCTTGGGGCGCGCCGCCTGATCATCATATGAACGGTTTCGACCTCCCGGTAACGGATCCGGTGCTCATCTTCGCGATCGCGATGGTGATCATCCTGCTGGCGCCCATCGCATTCGAGAGGATCCGGATCCCGGGGATCGTCGGCCTCATCGTCTCGGCAGCCGTCGTGGGGCCGAGTGCACTCGGTCTTCTCGAGCGCAGCGAGACGTTCGTACTATTGGGCACGGTCGGGCTCATCTACCTGATGTTTACGGCCGGACTAACCTTGGACCTCAACCAGTTCGAGCGTCGACGATCGCAGAGCATCGTCTTCGGCCTGATCTCGTTCTCACTGCCTGCGCTCCTGGCGTTCTCGACGGTCGCTATCCTGGGCAACACGATCGCTCAGGCCTTTTTGGTCGCGGCGGTCGTCGGCTCGCACACGCTGCTTGCGTACCCTATCGTTCAGCGACTCGGGATCGGGAAGAACCTTGCCGTCACGATGACGATGGGCGGCACGATGGTGACGGATATCGTCTCGCTCACCACACTCGCGGTCGTCGTTGCCTCCGTCAGCGGCACGATTGATCTGCCCTTCTGGATCCGCTTCGTTGGCCTCGTCGCGATCTATGTCGCGGGTGTGGTACTGCTGCTTCCGCGCCTCGGGCGATGGTTCTTCCGCACGGTGCGCAAACAGCCGGATGTAGAGTTCGTCTTTTTGATGGCGGTCCTGTTCACCGGCGCCTATCTCGCTGAACTCGCAGGTCTCGCCTCCATCATTGGCGCGTTCGTGGTGGGATTGATCATGAATCGGCTCGTGCCGCCACAGAGCCCGCTCATGACGCGCATTTCGTTCATCGGCGATGCGCTCTTTATCCCATTCTTCCTGCTCTCAGTTGGCCTGCTGGTTGATCTCCGGATTCTCGTCAGCAGTCTTGAAGTCTGGGGCATCACGTTGCTGATCACGTCGATGGTTGTCATCGGTAAAGGTGCCGCTGCCCTAATCAGCCGATTCATCTACAAACTCAGCCCTGCCGAAGGATGGCTCAGCTTTGGTCTCTCGACGCCACAGGCTGCGGCCACACTTGCCGTGACGTTGCTGGGTTTCGAGATCGGCTTGCTGGATGAGATCTTCGTCAACGCCGTCGTGGTGATGATCCTGCTGACGAGCTTGCTCGGGCCGTGGGTTGTCGAGCGCTACGGAAGACGGATCGCGCTCGAGGAGGAGATGAAGCCGTTTGAGCCGTCGGAGGCGCCGCAGCGGATCCTCGTTCCGCTGGCAAATCCGCAGACCGCCGACGAGCTGGTTCAGATTGCGATGATGCTTCGCAACCCGGCGTCGACCGAGCCGATCTACCCGCTCACGGTCACGCGGGACGATGCGCAATCGGAGGAACGCGTCGCGCAGGCCGAGAAGATGCTTAGCCACGCCGTCATCTACGCCGCGGCGGCCGACGTCCCGGTCAATGCCATCACGCGCATAGACTTCAACATCGCCGCCGGCATCGCGCGCGCAGTAAAGGAGCTGCGCATTTCGACGATCGTCATCGGATGGGCGGGTGACGGGACGGCGCGCTCGTACATCTTCGGCAACATCCTGGACCAGTTGCTCGAAGAGACGCGCGAGATGGTGATCGTTTGCAAGATGGAGCGTCCCGTCGCGACATCGGATCGGCTCCTGCTCGCGATCCCTCCGTATGCCGAACGCGAGCCGGGCTTCGGGAAGGCGCTCGGCGCGGTCAAAGCATTCGCCGAGCAGAGCGGCTCCGAAGTAGTCGTCGTCACAACGGGACCCGAGCGCGACCGAATCGACGAGTTTTATCGCAGGACGCCACCGGACGTACCGACGACCTTCCACATCATTGACTCGTGGGGAGCGATCATCAGAAACCTGGACGAAATCGTCGAAGAAGGCGATATGATCGTGCTAATGACCGTGCGAGAGGGATCCGTCGCGTGGCGTTCCACACTAAACCGGCTGCCGAGCATGATCAGCCGGCGCTTCCCGAAGGTGACCCTGCTTACGCAGTACCTGTCCGAGACGGAGGGGCAGCAGATGATGAAGGATGCACTCGCAGACCGGCAGAAGGCCATCCAGAGCAACGTTGATGTGGATGTCGCCGCTCCCACCGTCGTGCTCGACCTTGAGGATGATGAAGACATCCACATCCTTCGCGCGCTCATGCACGAAGCGGACCCGGAAGTGGAGGATGAATTTCTGGACGGCCTTCTGGAAGAGCTGGCATCCAAAAATCCGGATTACAGTCCGGAGCTTCAGCCCGGCGCAGCCTTCTATCACGTCCACAGCCGCGCCGTCTTGCGGGAGCAGTTCATCATCGGCATCAGCCGCAGCGGCGTACGCTTGCGTGGCACGTCGCGGCCCGCGCACCTTGTGATGATGCTGCTCGTGCCGGAGTCCATATCATCGCAGGACTTCCTGCGCCGCCTCACCATCGTGGCTCAATTCGTTCCGAGTGCGGAAGACATCGAACGTCTTCGCAACATGGACACGCGCGAAGAGGTCGAGGCCTTCATCGCGGAGCGCCAGGGAACCGCCGTTGAAGCGCACCCTCGTAGATGATGCGGTCGGGTTCGCTGAAAAGGACGAACCGAATCAGCCGGACGTAATCGAGCGAGGACAGCATTTCGTGGACCGCTCGCATTGAAACATCGGCGGCTTCTTCTATCGGATATCCAAAAGCACCGGTGGAAAGGGCGGGGAAGGCAATCGAGGAAATCTTGTGCTTATCGGCCAGCTTGAGTGCGTTACGATAACAATCCGCGAGCAACTGATCCGCCGGCTCATCTTCGCCGTAAACGGGGCCGAGGCAGTGGATCACGTAGCGGTTCGGGAGTTCGAACGCGTCGGTTAGAACCGCATTCCCCGGCTCGAGCGGCGCGTACGGTCGACCGGCCGTTGCCAGTTTCGGACCCGCCGCGCTATGCAGTGCACCGGCTACTCCGCCTCCTGAGACCAACTGGGCATTGGCCGCATTCACGACAGC
>CAZKDQ010000048.1:14651-17880 GCA_964551345.1 uncultured Rhodothermales bacterium | reverse complement strand
TGATGGGGGAAGCGATGCGGCGCGTCTATGCAGACCGTGCTGAGTGGCTCGGCGATCCGGATTACTACGACGTACCGGTTTCGGAGCTGATGGACAAAGCGTACATGCAGCAGCGGATGACGGATTTTGATCCTGATCGGGCCCAGTCAAGTGATGAGGTCGGACATGGCGATCCTCTGGCCTATGAGTCGATGGAAACGACGCACTATTCTGTCGTCGATCGCTGGGGCAATGCCGTCAGCACAACTACGACGATCAACGGCAGCTACGGCTCTTACGTCGTTGTCGATGGCGCAGGGTTCTTCCTCAACAACGAGATGGACGATTTCAGCGTCAAGCCCGGCTCCCCCAATATGTTCGGGCTCGTCGGCACGGAAGCCAACGCCATCCAGCCGGGCAAGCGTATGCTTTCGTCGATGACGCCAACGATTCTCGAGGACCCTCAGGGGCGGTTGTTCATGGTGATCGGTACGCCCGGCGGCGCCACCATCATCACGACGGTCTTCCAGGTGATCATGAACGTAATCGACCACGGAATGGACATTATGCAAGCTGTTTCGGCATCCCGCTTTCATCACCAGTGGCTTCCCGATGAGTTGCGGTTTGAGCGGTTTGCGCTTCAGCCGGATGTCGTTGCCAATCTTGAGGCTCGTGGCTGGAACGTCGTCGAGCGAAGAGGAGTGTGGGGGCGCGCCGACGGCATCGTCGTCAGCTACGACGAGGCATATGAAGAGGGCGAATCATCCGGCCTCGAAACCATCCGCTCAGAGACAACCGGGCGCATCTACCTGGGCGGCGCCGATCCGCGAGGAGATGATGTGGCGGTGGGGTATTAGGCGAAGCAGCTAGCGGTTGGAAGGTTGCAGATCGACGTTTTAAGACATCAGACGTCAACCGTCAGTCTGCTGCCGGCCGTCCACTTCCGTACTTCCAACCTCGAATTTCAATACTCATTCTCCTCCTTGGTCACCCCCATCTCAACCGGCACGGGGTAGTTGCCGGAGAAGCACGCGTAGCAGTAGGAATGCGGGCTTTCGTTGGAGAATCGTACCGCCGTCTGGAGACCTTCAATCGAAAGGTAGGCAAGGGAATCCACTCCCAGCCATTCTGCCATGTCATCTACGCTGGCGAACTGATTCGCGAATAGCTCTTCGCGGCTTGGGAAGTCCATCCCATAAAAGCAGGGGCTGATTACGGGCGGCGCCGCGACGCGGAAGTGCACCTCTTTCGCGCCCGCCTTCCGAATCATCTTAACGATATACCGAGCCGTGGTACCGCGAACGATCGAGTCATCGAGGATAACGACTGAACGATCCTTCAGCACACCCTCCACCGCGTTGAACTTCGAGCGCACCTTGACCTCGCGCTTGTCCTGGCCCGGCGAAATGAAGGTCCGCCCCACGTAGTGGTTTCGAATCAGCCCGATCTCGAAGCGGCAGTCATACCCGAGCTTCTGACATTCGGATACGTAACCGAGTGCTGCGGTATTGGATGAGTCGGGTACCGAGATTACGATCGGGCGATGATCGCCTTCCGCTACTTTCGGAACCGGCGCGTCGTGCGCGAGCTGCTTGCCGATTTTGCGCCGCACTTTGTCAACCATCTCGCCGAAGATCTTCGAGTCCGGTCGCGAGAAGTATACATACTCGAAGACGCACTGGCTCACCCCGTGATGCTGCGGCAGCGAGAGGCTCTGGAAGTCTCCGCTCTCCACACCGGCGCGATCAATGATCACAACCTCACCCGGCTCGATGTCCCGCACGTACGTCGCGTCGATCATGTCGAAGGCGCACGTTTCGCTAGCCACGCAGTAAGCCGGCCCGTCGTCCTGCTCAAGCCTTCCGATTGCAAGCGGACGAAATCCATTAGGATCGCGCACCGCGATCAGGCTATCGTCGGTCAACATTACCAGCGAGAACGCGCCCTCGATTTGCGTCAGCGCATCGTAAATCTGATCGATCTGACGTTTGCGGCGGCTCTGAGCGATCAGGTGGAGGATGAGCTCGGTGTCGCTCGTAGTCTGGAAGAGCGTTCCCCGTTCGCTGAATGACTGCCGAAGCTCCCGCGCGTTCGTGATGTTGCCGTTGTGAGCGATCGACAGGTTGCCGTTGTGGTAGTGCACCGTGAACGGCTGGATGTTGGCGGGATTATTGGAAGCGCCTGTCGTTGAATATCGGTTATGCCCAATGCCGGAGGTCCCGACCAGCTTCGTCGAAAGGATGTCATCGTCGCTGAACACGTCGAGCACCAGGCCGTGCCCCCGATGTACATGCATGACGGGCCGCTTGCGGGCCTCATCAAAAGCGGAGGTGACGATGCCCGTCGACTCCTGACCACGGTGCTGAAGGGCGTGCAGGCCGAAATAGATATGCCTTGCCGCATCCCCGGAGTTAAAAATACCGAAGACGCCGCAATGGTCTTTGATGTTACGCATAGGCCCGTTTAAAGGAGGATAAAGCCCGCCGCTACGAGAATTCCCGCAGCGTTGGCGACCAGATCCCGCTGAGAAAAATAGCGATGAGGTCCGTAGTGCAGGTCATAGAGCTCCTTCGCGAGGCCGACGGATGCACTGGTGAGCATCGAGATCGGCAGGGCCGGATGCTCGCGCATATTCAGCTTGTTGACGAGGGCGTACTGACTGCCGACGGTGATCAGGAGGCTGAAGCTGAAGTGTTGGACCTTGTCGAAGGCTAGCCACGGATCGTGTGGCGAAGGTCGGTTATCGGTTTGGGGCACATCGAACGAGAAGCCAAAACCGCTGGTTTCGACACCCGCGAGATCTCCATAAACGAGTTGCAGATGCAGGGCGCTTCGGGAAGTCGGCGTCGGCGCCGGGTCGTCGACTGCACCGGCCACTACGAGCCCGGGCGTCGTTAGAAGGAGAATAAGGAGGAGCTTACCGGCGATCGTCTTGAGCCTCATCAGTGAATTCATCGTCCCTGGCACGTACGCGCACGAGGACCTTGCCGATCCGGTTGTTCTCCCGCGTCTCCACACGCATAACCAGCCTTCCGTGAGCAATCTCCTCGCCTTCGTCAGGAATGGTGCCGGTTAAATGGAAGATCAGGCCGCCAAGCGTTTCAAAATCAAACTGATCTGAGTCGATATCGACACCGAGCAACTCGTCGAGTTCATCGAGATCGATCCGGCCATCAACGAGATAGACGCGAGGTTCGATTATCTCGTACATCGCGGGTTCGAACTCATCATGCTCATCGCGGATGTCCCC
>CAZKDQ010000048.1:5204-14551 GCA_964551345.1 uncultured Rhodothermales bacterium | reverse complement strand
CCTGCGATGTTATCGAGGTGCTCGATGAACAAGGGCAGCCGCGAGTGCCCGCTCGAGCGGATCAACTCGACGGCTTCAGAGATGGATGCCGTGACGGGAATCGCAACCATATCCACGCGACTGACCATAATCTCGCGGACCGTCGTCTCGCCGAACTCTACGATCGAATGAATCAACTCGCGCTCTTCCTCTTCCAGCGTTCCGTGAGCTTCTCCCGCATCCGCCATCGCTTTGAGTTCTTCGTTCGAAAGCTTCTGCGAACGTCTCATCCGATCACGTAGAACATCGCTCGATCGCGCGAGCAGCATCGACATCGGGCTCAGTGTTCGGTGGATCGTCCACAGCGGCCCCGACACGGCGCGGCTGAATGCGAACGCATGCCGCGAAACGATCATCCGAGGCGTAAGCTGGACGAGCGTGAGCAGGACCATCGTCAGGATGATCACTTCGATCGTGAGCGTCAGGGCAGGATCCCAGCCCATTGCTGTCGCCAGTGCACCGGCAAGTGCGGCCGCGACGATGGCGGCCATAATATTGGTGATCGTGCTTAGAACCAGTATCGTCGCGCGAACCGAGCGCGGATTCTCAAGCAGTTTCAGAATGCGTTTACCCGCCGCACCGCCACGCGCAGAAATGCTTTCGCGTGTGGAGGACGCCAGCGAGAAAAGCGCGACTTCAGAACCCGAAAAAAGTGCTGATAGCAGCAGGAAGGCGAGCAGCAGCACGGCAGCCACGAGGACCATGCCCGTTCCGGGCAGAAGATCAGCAGTGGCTATGAGAACGTTGGATAACGAAAAATACGAGTCAGGGTCGGGGTCCAAAGTGGGGGAGGGAGATGCCCTCAGTCAGTTCAACAATCTTATCATACGCGTGCCGGCACGGCCGTCTGCGCACTTCGAAAACGCTACGGCGCGCCGGACATGCGGTTCCAGCCTCGCGTATCGGCCATCGTGGTCCTTAACTCAATCTCATCAGCCTACACCGCGGAAGAGGTTCAAGAGCACGACAAAGATGACGATCGGCAGGATGTAGCGAATCATAATGACCCACGCCTTCGCCAGAAATCCGCCGAATTTGCTTCCTGTGGCGAGTTCTTTGACTGCCTCTTCGCCTCCCCAGACCCATCCCACGAAGATGCTGAGCAGTAAGGCGCCCACCGCAAGAGAGAGATTCCCCCACAGGAAATCGAGGATGCTCAGCAGGTCGGTTTGACCGAAGAGGCCGTTTTCCCCAAAGATGTACCTCATGTCGCTCAAAGCTTCAACGGCGCCCTGCGACAGCGCCGACGGCAGACCGATCAGAAAGGTGATTCCGCCGAGAACCCACACGGCCTTCTTTCGGGACCATTTTTGTTCATCCACGAAAAAGGAGACGACAACTTCGAGTAGCGAAACTGTCGATGTCAGTGCGGCGATCGAGAGAAGCAGGAAGAAGAGTATCCCGATGACGCCGCCGAGCGGGAGTTCGGCAAAGACCTGCGGAAGCACGATGAACACGAGCGCCGGTCCGGTACCAGGTTCGGCTCCGACGGAAAAGATGGCGGGAAAGATCATGAAGCCGGCCATCAGCGCGATGAGCGTATCGAAACCCGCGACCCATCCTCCGGATGCGAGAATGTTCTCCCGTTTCGGGAGGTAGGACCCGTACGTAATCATGGCACCCATGCCGAGCGAGAGCGAAAAGAAAGCCTGCCCCAGCGCTGCGAGAATGACGTCCCCGTTCACCTTGGAAAAGTCGGGCTTGAGGTAGAACTCCAGGCCCTCAGCGGCACCGGGTAGCGTCACCGCACGGATGATCACGATTACCATGATCACCAACAGAGCGGGCATAAGTACTTTCGCCCAGCGTTCGATGCCGTGTTCGACGCCGCCGTTGACGACGGCCACCGTCAGAAGAAGGAACAAGCCGAGAAGCGGGACGACGAGGAGTGGCGATGCGATGAACGTCCCGAATTCCATGCTCGGCGCGATGGCCTGCTTGAAGATGTATCCGATCGTCCATCCCGCGATCACGCCGTAATAGCTGAGGATGAAAACGCCCGTGAGCACGCACAGCGCGCCGACGAGCATCCAGGGCGTCTTCCCACGGATCGACCGGATCGCGCCGACGGGATTCTTATTGCTGTGGCGCCCGAGAGCCAGCTCCGCGAAAAGGTACGGCAGGCAGATCAGCGCAATGCACAGCAGATAGATGATCACAAAGGCCGCTCCGCCACTCTGGCCGGTGACATACGGGAACCGCCAGATATTGCCGAGGCCGACGGCGCTTCCGGCGGCAGCCAGTACGAAACCAAAGCGGGATCCCCACTGGCCGCGATCCGCGGCGGAAGACGTAGACATGCTCTGTGATCTTGAATGGGATGGAAATGCGGCGAACGGCACGGCGGCTCGCGGGCGAAATAACCCGCTCACACGTTACAATGTCAAGACAATCGGCGGGCCGCCAAGCCGCTACGTCGTCCGCAAACTGCTAGCGCGTCCGAGATGCGCGCATGGATCCCGCTGTCCACACTGCCGTTCGACCCGCCGCATGCAAAGAACGCGGCAATGAGCTTTCCATTAAAACGAGTGCCCGAGGGCGAGAGCGTCCTCATCTGTCGTATATTCGTCTCTTTCCCTGCTCCGCGACCGTCGCGGGGCATACTCGTTTCATTTAATCGTGAGTATACCGAAGGGAGCTTATGGCATCCAGAAGAAACACGTACGAGCTCACCTACATCGTCAACGCCGTGTTGAGCGATGATCAGATCAAGGGCGTCGTCAACCGTATCGGCGAGTACATCAAAGAGCAGGGCGGCAAGGTCCTCGAATCGGAGGAATGGGGTACGCGTCGTCTCGCTTATCCCATCCGCAAGAAGCGCAACGGCTACTACGTCAATCTCTACTTCGAGGCCGATCCTGCGCTGATCGTCCGCCTCGAGCGCATGCTGGAGATCGATGATGATCTCCTGCGCTACCTGACGCTCAAGATGGACGCGGTCATGCTTCGTTTTTGGGAGAAGCAGAAGGCTGCAGGCGTTGAGCGCCGGAGAGTTGAAGCCGCTGAAGCGGCTGCCGCTGCCGCAGCGTCGGATGATGAAGACGACGAGGATGAAGACGACGAGGATGATGACGCGGAGTAATTCTGCCTCGTTCGTTTTCTCATCTAACCCGAATTTTAATCAGGTGAAGCATAATGGCTGAAGATACCCGTTTCGATACGGAGAACCTCGATTACGTCGACTACAAGGACGTCGACCTGCTGAAGCGATTCATCAATGAACAAGGCAAGCTTCTGCCGCGGCGCGTTACCGGCGTTCCGGCGAAGTTTCAGCGCAAGCTCACGCGCGCCGTTAAGCGTGCGCGCCATCTGTCGCTGCTGCCATTCGTCGAGGACAACGTCCGTTAGACCGGCGTGACGAACGATTCGCTTTAGCATAAGAAGAGACAGCAACATGAAAGTCATACTAACGAAGGACCACGACAAGCTCGGCACAGAGGGTGAGGTGGTCAACGTCAAAGACGGTTACGGGCGCAACTTCCTGATCCCGCGCGGTCTTGCGGTAATCGCAACGGCGGGGCAGATTCGTCAGCGTGAGGAGGAGGTGCGTCAGGCAGCTCGCAAGCGGGCGCAGGCACGTGAGAATGCCGAAGCGCAGAAGCGAGAGCTCGAGAATCTGGAGATTCCGATTCTGGCGAAGGTCGGCGAGGAGAATCGCATCTTCGGCACCGTGACGTCGCAGCAGATCGCGGTCGAACTTGCCCGCCGCGGCTTCGAGATCGACCGGCGGGACATCGAGATGGAGGAGGACATCCGGATGGTTGGCGTCTATACCGCGGCCGTGAAGGTCTACTCCGATGTCGTTGCGAACGTCAAGGTTCGTGTGATGCCCGAAGCCTGACCGGCTATTGAGACGGTATTAAACAAAAAGCCCCTCCGCTCATGTGGCGAAGGGGCTTTTTTGTGGGCTTGAATGGCCTACGTATTAGTTAGTCGAGGCGGTGTTAGGAGACGTCTGCATTCCCATCGACGTGTCATTGCTGCGCAGCTCGAGGTTTGCCTCCTGAACCCTGGCCCGAAGTTCGGCCACTGATTCAGCCAGCGAATCCCGCGAAGACTCGAAGTCGGTTTCCGCGTTCGCCTCGACCTCGTTCAGCTCCTCGGCGACGTCGTCACGCTCATCACGAAGCTCCTCGACATCGACATTGGCGGCGTAGGTGCCCGTCGTGCCCGGGCTGGTGCGACCGTCGTATGCATCCTGACGCTGACCGGTGGTTCCATCAGCGGTTGCATCGGGATCCGGCTGGCCAGCAATGCCCGGGGCAGTGCCGTCGGTTACGCCGGGATCGCCCGTCGTACCGGGCGTCGTGGTTCCGGTGGTACCGGCACGGCGGTTAAGCGCCTCGAGATCGCTGTCGATCTCATTGAGCCGGGTGCGGACCTCAGCGATGAACTCGTCGCGCTGCTCGATGGTTTTCAAGCGAGCCTCCTCCACATCGGCATCCAGATCACGCAGGCGTGACTGAAGGTCACCGCTCGTCATCGCCGTCCAGGCTCCCGTATCGGTGTCGTTGCCCTGAAGGTCGTTGCGGATCTCATCGCGCCGCTGACGAAGGTCTTCCATGTCGACGTCTTCGTTCTGGACCTCTTGCATGCGAGCCTGAAGCTGTTCCATGTTGCGGTCGACGTCGTCAAGCCAGCTCTGGAGCTCCGCCTGAGCGTAACGATCAGCTTGTTGTGTGGCGAGTGTGTCGGTATCCGACATCGCCAGATCATCATCTGCGGCCGGTTCACACGCAGTAAGTGCCAGAATCGGCACGATTAGCAGGTATGTCAGTAAGCGTTTCATAACGAATGTCTGGTATAAGGTGATAGGGTCTAAGAGTCGAGTCTATACAATGCTGAACCCAGGTCAGACGCGCCGCCCGGAGAGCAGGTTGACTATCAGGATGATAACGGCAACCACGAGCAACAAGTGGATAAGCGCTCCGCCGACGTTCCCGATGAATCCAAGTAGCCAGAGGATGACCAGGATTATGATGATGGTCCAGAGCATGTTGCCTCCATTGATTTCGGGTGATGTTTCACTAGGATGCTGCAAGGATTCGGTACTCGCCGTCCAACAGGAGGGCTGAAAACGGGGTTCCACCTTACACCGGTAAACATGGTGTTACACCAACTGCTCGTTACGGCTGAGTCATGCAGAAACGGCCCTGAACTGCCATATGGCCGTGGCAGCGGCCGACTTCCCCCTGCTGGCACCGATATTCGTTCCAGGCGGCCGAACGATTCTATTACAAATAGCGTTACGAATACGTCGACATGAGAACAAGATGGAAGTAGTGATTCCACCTCCGAAGAATTCCTGTCCGAGATGACCCTTCATACAACATCTCATGATCCAGAAAAATTACATCTTTATGCGTAGTATGCGGGGCAGTCGTCGCTGCTGAGACATCACCAGCCCGCATGCTTCCGTCGAAGCCGATGGCGACCGATTAATCATTTGTAGTTCTTTCGCCTTGAGTTTGCTGATATGATGTTCAGTCATCGATTTTACGTCTGCCTTTTATTCGCGACGCTACTGCTTCTCGCGCCGCGGGTGGAGGCACAGCCTGCTCCGCCGACGTTCTC
This sequence comes from uncultured Rhodothermales bacterium, assembly GCA_964551345.1. GTDB lineage: Bacteria > Bacteroidota > Rhodothermia > Rhodothermales > CAZKDQ01 > CAZKDQ01. The sequence goes on along the minus strand of CAZKDQ010000048.1, from coordinate 8,938 downwards.
GCACAACGGCGGATACCACACCACTTCCTTTGCCCTGTCGCTTTTGGCGCCGGAGGGAGAGATCCGGTTCACCGTCAACGGATCGGAGCCGGATGAGTCGTCGGCGCTCTACACGACGCCCTTGCTGATCAGGCCGCGCGACGGCGAACGGAATGTGCTATCCATGATTCCGACGAACGTGAATCAGCATTCCAACCGACCTGATTTTCCGGCATGGCAGCCACCTGAGGATGAGGTCTTTAAGATCACCGTCGTTCGGGCGCGCACCTACCTGCACGGCGAGGCGAGCCGCGTCGTGTCCCGGAGTTTCATTGTAGATCCCGCAGGCTCGGCCAGATTCAATCTGCCGGTGCTATCGATTGCGACCGACAGGGAGAACCTGTTTGATGATGAAGTCGGAATCTACGTGCCGGGAAATCACGAAGACTACAACTATGAGCAGCGAGGGCGCGAGTGGGAGAGACCTGCGCACATCGAGTTCTACGAAGCAGACGGATCGGCGGCTTTCGCACAGGACATCGGGCTTCGCATCCACGGATCCGCAAGTCGGGTCTATCCTCGCAAGGCGATCCGCATTTACGCGCGCTCGGACTACGGCGAGTCGTGGATCAATTATCCGGTGCTGCCCCACCAGCCGGTAAGCCGTTACAAGCGCCTCATCCTGCGTAATTCCGGTCAGGACTGGGGCACCACCGTGCTTCGCGACGGAACCCTGCAGAGCCTGATGCGCGGCATGAACATCCATATCCGCGACTACCGACCGACCATCGTCTTCATCAATGGTGAGTACTGGGGGATCCACAACATCCGTGATCGCCATGACGATCGATATCTGCAAGCGCATTACGGGATGGATCCGGATGATGTGATCCTACTCGAGAATAACGCTGTTTATGATGATGGAAGCGAGGCGGGGCGCCGGCACTATCTCGATATGATGGGTTATGTGGTGTCCAACTCGATGGCTGATCCAGAGGCGTTTGAGCACGTGGAGACGATGATGGATATGGAGAGCTTCATCGATCAAGTCGTGGGGAACGTCTACGTGATGAACACGGACTGGCCCGGCAATAATATCGGGTACTGGCGATACGTGCGCGATGACTACGATCCCGATGCGCCTTACGGATATGACGGCCGTTGGCGGTGGTTCATCAACGACCTCGATGCCGGATTTCTGCTGCATCAGTGGGTAATCGGGGCCGGTGACGGCGTGGCGCACAATACGCTCGCCTTCGCCCTCGAGCCCGATAACACCTCATGGCCGAACCCCGAATGGTCAACCCGCCTGTTGCGGAATCTCGTGGAGAGCGCGCATTTCAGGGCCCGCCTCATCAACCGTTTCGCCGACAAGTTGAACACGACCTTTCAGCCGGATGCCGTCATCGAGGTGATCAATGAAGCCGAGGCCGCACTCGCACCCGACATGGAAGAGCATATTCGCCGCTGGCGCAGACCGACGGACATTGACGAATGGCGCGATAATGTTGACGTCATGCGCAATTTCGCGATGGAGAGGACGGGGCACGTGCGCGAACACATCGCTGAAGTGTTCGACCTGCCGGGCACGTCCTATGTCTCCCTGAGCGTCGAAGAGGTTTTCGGCGGTGATGCAACTCGGCCTGGCAGCGGCGGTCGGATTCAGATCAACACCATCCAGCCGGACCTCTCGGCTGACTGGCAGGGCGTTTACTTCCAATCGGTGCCGATCCAGGTCGTCGCACATCCAACACCGGGATACCGATTCGCCGGGTGGTCCGGCTCGATGGAGGCCGAAACAGACACGCTGCAGTTTACCCTGAGCGAAGATGTGGAGCTTGTCGCTCGCTTTCGGTACGAGGGCGACTTTGAAGGCGACGAGATGAACCCGGCGCCGTTTCCGCTTTCGGAAGGCACGTTCGCCTTCCGCTCATGGAGCCCCGATGAGCCGGAGCTATCGTTCCCGGACCACATGGTCTTCCAGCAGTCGGCGGTGAATGATCCGGGAATCAACGACGAGATGGTCGGCCCCTATTTCATCGCCCATGACGACTACCATAACAATGACTCGGACAAGATCGGATTTCCCTACGGTCTGACCGGGCGAACCCGCCTTACCGGACTCGGTGATGACGGCATCTCCTTCATCAACACAGGGCGAGGTCGCGACCTCGGAGCGGCCGTCGTGGCTTTAAATACGCGAGGGATGCAGAACGTGTTCGTCTCCTGGGCCGGCGGGACCATCAATCCACAGAGTCGACACTATCGGATCCGGATGCAGTACCGCGTCGGCATTGACGGGCCGTTCGTGGATGTGCTCGACAGCAACGGCAGACCGGTTGAGTACGTGCGAAACGAGACGCCGGGGCATGAGCAGACGATTGGGCCGGTGGTTCTTCCGGACGCTGCCAACGACCAGGCGTATGTGCAAATCCGCTGGAAACACTATTACTCGGGAATCGGCACCAGCGGGCCGCGGGATGAACTGCGGCTGGGCGAAATCTTCGTTACCTCCCATCCGGTGGGCGCTGAGCCGCCACCATCTGCAGGAACAGGATTCGCGCTCGGCGCCAATTTCCCCAATCCGATCACGAGTTCAACGACCATTCCTTTCGAACTCGACGCTCCCGCGCACGTGAGCATCGAGATCTTCAACGTACTTGGTCAGCGGATGGCTCTGCTCGTAGACCGGCAGGTTGCTGCCGGAGTGCATTCGGTGGAATGGTCGGCCAACGTGGCTTCAGGCGTGTACTTCTACCGGATGACGGCACGTGCTGCCGCCGACAAATCCGCCGTGATGACGCAAACGCGCAACATGGTTATTCACTGAGCAACCAGTTTCGTCAGCACATATTATCATCCGACACAGGCGTCGCAAGGCGCAGTTGATGTCTTTCGGCTGCTCCGCGCATCAGACGTCAGAGTTGTTGATTTGACGTTGCCGCGACAGGGAGGAAGATGTGCGTCGCAGCAACTTTCGTTCGAGCCGTAGTTCACCGATCGACTCATGTGTCAGCGCGAGAAGCTCCGCGCATTCCTGCCGCTGCTTCAGTACAGCGTCCTCAATCGGTTGATGAGCATCGGCAAGTTTGCCCAGCGCGTAAAGTAAAGCATCGAGCGACTCACGGACGGCCGACAAGTGGTAGATCGCGCCGGACAGCGTCTCACTCCGATGAATGAGCGTGCAATACTCTGCGAGGCATGTTGCGTGCTCGAGGATTGTTCGCCGAAGCGTGTATGCGGCTCCGGATGACGGAATCCGGCTGCAGAGGCGGACGGCGCTCGCGCTGAATCGGCGCGTCCGATTGTGGAGGCTCGTTCTGGTCACGGTTACCTCGCGGGTTGGGGGATGCTATTCCATCAAACCCTGATTCGGCTAACTCATAACGTTGCTATCTGAACTTTCCTAATAGCGGTTGTCAAGAGGAGGTGACCACGAAAGACAGCCTTTCGACGGAGACCGGCAGCACCTTCTCAGTTGACGATCAGCCGCAGATTCCCTATCAGTTGAATCGCGTCGCGAGCAATCTCAACGCGTTGAGGGTGACGAGTACCGTGGCGCCGGTATCGGCGAGAATCGCGGGCCACAGACCGGTGACGCCCGTGATCGTCGTCACGAGGAACACCGCCTTGAGCCCGAGCGCAATCGAGATGTTTTGTGTGATGTTGCGCATGACCGTCCGCGATAGCTCGACCATGTGAGCGATGTCCATCACGCGGCCGTGGAGCACCGCAGCATCCGCCGTCTCGAGAGC
>CAZKDQ010000048.1:3419-5104 GCA_964551345.1 uncultured Rhodothermales bacterium | reverse complement strand
CGCGTGGCTCATCACGCATCGCAATCACGCCCTCGACGCGGTCTTCGACCAGAAGGACAGAGACGGTCTTGCCGTCACTGATAAAGGTGTCGATGAGCTTCTTCTGGTCAGTAGTAAGAGCGGTTACCGCCTCAGCAGACTTGGCCGACGCAAGGTATACGCTGCAACCACCGACCATCCCCTTTACACCCTTACCCGGCACCGCGCGCGCCCGCGAAGCCTTCGGGATCGGCACGCCATCGTCTTCAGCACGCCTCAGCACGGCGAGCGCGAGCGGGTGGTTTGATCCACTTTCCACGGCGGCGGCGAGACTCATAACCTCATTCTCCGGCCGCTCCCACCCGATCACATCCGTGACGGCCGGTGCTCCTCGTGTTATGGTGCCCGTTTTGTCAAGCGCGACCGCGGTGACGTCACGCAACCTTTCGAGAACGGCGCCTCCTTTCATCAAGAGACCCCGGCGTGCACCCGCCGAGAGCCCCGCTGCGACGGCAGCCGGCGTAGAGATCACCAGCGCGCAGGGGCATCCGATCAGCAGTACGGCGAGTCCTCTGTAGATCCAATCGGTCCAGGCTGCGCCAAATGCGAGCGGGGGAAGAACAGCGACGATCGCTCCGACGACCAGCACGGCCGGTGTGTAGTAACGTGCAAATCTATCGATGAACCGCTCGGTTGGTGCCTTGCTCTCCTGAGCCTCTTCGACAAGCCTCACTACACGTGCGATCGTGTTGTCCTGTGCAGCGGCGGTTACTCGCACACGCAGCACAGCGTCCGAGTTGATCGTCCCGGCGAAAACGACATCACCGGGCTTCTTGTAAGTCGGGGTGCTCTCGCCGGTGACGGGTGCTTCATTTAGTGTGCTTTCGCCCTCTACGATCTCGCCGTCGGCCGCAACTCGGTCGCCCGGGCGAATGAGGATGACGGAGCCAACCGGGAGCGAATCTGCAGGGACCGATCGCGCAACGCCATCCTCTTCCAACAAAGCAGATCTGGGAACGAGATCCGCCAGTCCCTGGATACCTTCCCGCGCGCGATCTGCCGCCACACCTTCCAGAAGCTCTCCGATCAGGAACAGAAGCACGACCATCGCAGCCTCCTCCGTCGCTCCAATGATGACGGCGCCTACGGCCGCGATCGTCATCAGTGATTCGATCGTGAACGGGGTTCCGGAACGTGCGGCAACGATCGCGCGGCGTGTAACAGGCACGAGCCCAACGGACATGGCCAGGATGAAGGCCCATTCGCCGACACCGGGCACGAGTTGGCCCGCAATCCACGCCAGGGCGAGGGCGAGCCCGCATGCGATCGTGAGCTTTGCCTTCGAGGTCTGCCACCAACGCCTTTCGGTGCGATCGACGTGCGTCCGAGAAGACTCATCCTCCGGAACTACGCGCCCGTTGCTGCTCGGCTCGTCCGTGGAAATCGAATAGCCGAGCGCTCTCACCTGCCGCTCGACCGCCTCCAAACGAAGGCTTCCGCTGTGTGTGACGGCTACGGTGCGTGCGGCGAGCGAGACCGCGACCTCTTCCGCCTCCGGCAGCCGCCCGACGGCGTTCTCGATCTTTTGAGCGCAGGCGGCACAGTCCATCCCGCCGACGCGAAATCGGCTGATACTGCTCGTTTGCCTCATGCTGCGAACGTCAACCTCATGCTGTGATGCTCAAGACAGGCGGCGCTATCCACGG
>CAZKDQ010000048.1:0-3319 GCA_964551345.1 uncultured Rhodothermales bacterium | reverse complement strand
CGCGAGCCGCGAACCGATCGATGCGTCGTGGGTGATACGGCGATTCCGATTTGCACATTCATGTCAGTCCCGATTCTCGTCTTCCATTGTCTGTGAGCACGAAGCAGGTGGAGGTCGCGCCGCGTAAAACCCGCCGCGCCCTCGTGTTGGGGGGCCTCGTCGTTGCGATGTTTCTGGCAGCGATCGAGGGCACGATCATCGCCACCGCGATGCCGAACATTGCATCGAGCCTCGGTGGGTTCGCGCTCTACAGCTGGGTTTTCTCGTCGTACCTGCTGATGCAGGCGGTCACGACGCCAATCTTCGGCAAGCTGTCCGACCTGTTCGGGCGAAAGCCGGTCTTCATGTCGGGCGTCGGGATCTTCCTCTTCGGCTCCATCCTCTGCGGGCTCGCGTCATCGATGGGCATGCTCATCGCGTTCCGATTCGTCCAGGGCATCGGAGCGGGCGCCGTGATGCCGATGAGCACGACGCTGGTCGGCGATCTCTACTCCATACAGGAACGCGGTCGCATTCAAGGCTACCTCTCGAGCGTTTGGGGAATTTCGTCGATCCTCGGGCCGGTGACGGGCGGCATCATCGTGCAGAGCTTCGACTGGCAGTGGATCTTCTGGCTGAACGTGCCCTTCGGCATCGTGTCTTTGCTCTTGATCGGGCTGTTTCTGCACGAGGAAGTGGAGCAACACGAGCCGCGCGTGGACTATATCGGGGCGGGGCTCCTACTGGTGGGCCTCTCTGCGATGATGCTGGCACTCACGCAGGCGGAATCCTGGGGCGCAGGCGGAGCCGTTCTGCTGGCCGCCGCCGCCGTCGCATTGCTGCTCATCTTCTGTCGCCAGCAGCGCACCGCACCCGATCCGATCATGCACTTCGGCTTGTGGCGCAATCCGATCATCCTGCGCGGCAACCTCGCGATCCTCTTTTCGGGGATCTCCATGATCGGTTTGATCACGTTTCTGCCGACATTCGTGCAGGGCGTGCTCGGTGGAAGCGCCCTCGTGGGCGGCCTGGCATTATCGGGGATGTCTATCGGATGGCCGATCGGATCGGTGATTGCCGGTAAGAGCTTCATGCGCTGGGGCGTGCGGAATCTGGCGCGGACCGGCGGATTCTTTGTGACGCTGGGCTCAGTCGTTGTAGCACTGTACGCGTCTCACGGCGCGGTCCATGCGTGGATGGGCGCGATGCTGATGGGGATGGGATTCGGATTCCTGAGTACGACATATATCGTCGCCATCCAGACGAGCGTCCCATGGGCGCAGCGGGGCGTGGCAACGTCTACCAACATGTTGATGCGCACGCTCGGCAACGCGCTGGGTGCGGCGATGCTCGGCGGCGTCCTGAACGTCGGCCTGGCCCGATATATCGATCACCGAAACTTGTCGTCGGTCCTGTCACTCGATAACGTGCGAGACCTGATCGAAGGCACTGGTACGGCCGGAGCTTCGACGGCACTCAGCATCGATGCACTTGGTGTATTGCGAGACGGGCTTTCCGTCAACTTGCAGATCGTCTTCTGGGTCGTCGTCTTGTTTGCCGTTGCAACCTTTGTCATTAGCATACCGGTGCCGAATCTGGATGCCGGTGGTGCGGAGGCTAAGAGTGGCGTCGATGAACGCTGAAGCACATGACGGCGCTCACTCACAACTGGAATGCTTGCCCCGAGATGAAGCAAAAGGTCATCGGATTTCATCAAGATGAGGAAGGCGACTGGGTCGCAGACCTCGCGTGCGGCCACACGCGCCATGTGCGGCATAACCCGCCGTGGATCAGCCGGCCTTGGGTGACATCCGCCGAGGGGCGGCAGCCTTACATCGGCCGAGAGGTTTCGTGTAAGACATGTGCTGAGGAGTGGGGAGAGCCATTTCCTCCCACTACGCGTTTCGAGATTTGAGTGATGGAGAACACTGCTCTTCCGCCACCGACAGGTGCGACCGCCTGAAACAACAAGCGCCCGGAGGATGGGAGTCCTCCGGGCGCAATTGATCTGCAACGAGCGGTGGTTAAAGCACGCTGCAATCCTCTCCGTCGTTGTCGCTAAACGCGTTGACCTCGCAGGCATCATCGTTGATCTGCGAATCGCCGTGTACGAAGAGCCCCGCGCCCCCACTGTTTCGGATCGTGGCATCCGTCAGCACGATGCTGCTCGTACGTCCCAGATTACGGCCGAGCACGAGGTTGGCCGGATCGACGGACGAGTGGTAGGCCGTGCTTCCACCATACTCGATGACCACGTTCGACATCATATTGTTCGGATGCGAGGTGTCCTCGATCCAAATTCCGCGCCACCAGCCGTTTTGCGACTGCGTTCCGGTGAAGACGATGGGATCCGAGTCCGTACCGTTTGCCTCGATGCCCGAACCGGCGCCGAATCTTATGCCGGCATCCTGCTCAAACGCAAATTCCGCGCCTGGATCGATGGTGAGTTCAGCGCTCACCGTCGTCTCGTCACTCATCCGATACGGCACGTTCAGGGCTTGCCATGTGGCGTTGTCCTGCACGCCGCTGCCGGTAACGTGTACGAAGTCATTGGCGTCAACATTTCCGACAAAGTCGGAGCCGCTGTCGAAGAAATGAACGCCGCTTGCAAAGACTCCGGCGGCTCCGGCGGAATTCCCGGTGTACGTATTGCTCTCTGAATCGACCAGATCCGAGCCGCTATGCACATGGAGGCCAAGCCCGCCACTGTGCTGCAAGGTGCTGTTGCGAAGCACGAGCCGGCTGTTAAAACCGAGGTTGCGACCGAGGACGAGGTTGGCCGCAGGCACGCTCGAATGGTAGACGCTGCCGCCACCGTACTCGATGACGACGAACTCCATCACGTTATCAGGATGTGACGTGTCCTGGAGCCAGATGCCGCTCCAAAAGCCGGGTGTCTCCTGCATTCCAGTGAAGACGATCGGGTCAGACTCCGTGCCGTTTGCCATGATGGCCGATCCGTCGCCGAAGACAAGACTCGCCTCGAAGTCGAACGCGAAGGTCGCGCCAGGTTCGATAGTAAGTCTCGCGCCCACTCTCGTCTCGCCGCGCATATGGTACGGCACGCCGATCGATGGCCACGTCGCATCATCTGCGACGGAAGCCGACGTAACCCGCACAAAGTCATTCCCGCCCAGGTTGCCTTCATAGGACGAGCTGTCGTCCAGCCCCCCGATGCCATCGGCATGGATCGCCGCCGCGCCGCTCGTATTCTGCGTGAGGCTATTATTCTCGGCTTCCACGATGCGTGATTGTGCGTGCATGTAAAGGCCATAGCCTCCGCTGTGACGAAACGTCGAGTTGGTGATCGTCACTCGACTCTCATAGCCGAGGTTGCGCC